>JAIMBK010000029.1 GCA_023511535.1 Armatimonadota bacterium | reverse complement strand
AAATATATGATTCCGTTTGATGAGCAGCTAAAACAACAGTTTGATGATGTTGTTGTCATTGATGATGAAAGCGAAATCAAAACCGTTCAGTTTGGTATACATTTTTCAGAAGATTCACTCGGTCTTATTCGTTTTCAGCTTCATGTGCGAGATATGATACCGAGGTCGTTAATTAAACAAATGAGACAAGACTTTTTAAAAGTGTTTGCTCGCATTCGCAAAGTGTCTGAAGTATTAAGTGAGGAAAAAAGATATGAACAATTGCATCGAGCGGCAACAAAAATTCATGCATCTATGAATATTGGGGATGTACTTGAAGAAATTATAAAAACGTTAAAAGAAGTGTATCCGACGTTTACGTTTCATTTGTTTTTATCTTATGACAGCACAACAGACCGAGATTTGCCGATCAAATTACTTACATTTGAAAATGAAGATGAGCACATGGGGGCAATGCAAGCGTATGTTACTGGACAAATTCAGCTTCACGATTCGCTCGTTCATAAAAAGTCTGTAATTTATGCTCCGATTAAAGGAGCCCAAGGCATTTACGGGGTAATCGAAATGATTGCTCCGACAATTATGGAGCTGCCAGAACGAGAAATGCGCTTTATTTCCTTATTAGCAAATACGGCTGGCAGCGCATTAGAGAATGCAAAATTATACGAACAATCAAAACGATTAATTGCTGATTTACAACTCATTAACGAGACGATTCACCACTTAAATACGAACTTACGCTTCCAAGACGCCTTGCAGTTTATGATCGAAAAAATTAAAACATCGTTTGATGCGGAAGAAGTCGGTTTTATTATTTTACAAGAGAAAGAGAGAAAAGTGCTTCCGGGTAGTACGGCTTTTTTCCAATCACGTGAAGCAAAGGCATATGTAGATTTCGTTTTCCACCGCATTCAACATCCGCGGGATAATTTATTTTTAGGTGATGTAAAAATTCATAGCGATCATGCGAAACGTTTTCGTTCGCTTATGGCCGTACCGATGATGCGCGGAATGATGAAAGGTGTAGCGATCGTGCTACATCAAGAGGCGTACCATTTTTCTTTTGATATGTTTAAATTGTTACAGTCACTTATTCATCATTCCACGTTGGCGTTTACAAACGCAGCATTGCGTGAAGAGCTTGAACGAATGGTCATTACAGATCGGCTAACAAATTTATATGCGCGTCATTATTTAGATGAACGTATTCAACGTTCGATGGAAGAGGATGGATTAGGTACATTTATTTTAATAGATATTGATAATTTCAAAAAAATAAACGATACGTATGGGCATCAAGTAGGGGATGAAATTATTATTCAAGTAGCAAATATTATTAAAGCAAACATTCGCCAAAATGACATCGGAGCTCGATGGGGAGGAGAAGAACTCGCCATTTATTTACCGAAAGTGTCCATTAATGCAGGTTTATCGATTGCGAACCGCTTAGTACAAAAAGTTCGTGAGTTAACAAACCCACCGGTGACGATTTCTTGTGGGGTATCGTACTGGAAGAAAAATCGTGCGGACTCTGTGAAAGAGCTATTTAATCGTGCCGATGAAGCGTTATATACAGCGAAACGGACAGGAAAAAACCGCGTCGTTGTTCAAGAATATTAAAAAGAGGCCAAATATTTCGGCCTCTTTCTTATATGTTAACATATTGAATAAGCGTTTCAACAAAACGTTGTAAATACTGTTCGTCTACCTCATCGAAACGATTTTTGATTGGGCTGTCAATATCAAGCACACCAATGACACGGCCGCTTTTTATCATCGGAACGACAATTTCAGATTGAGATGCAGCATCGCATGCGATGTGACCTGGAAACGTATGAACGTCCGCCACACGAACGGTTCGTTTTTCGGCCGCTGCTGTTCCGCATACGCCTTTGCCAAATGGAATGCGTACGCATGCGGGCAATCCTTGAAACGGTCCGAGAACAAGTTCATTTCCTTCCGTCATATAAAAACCGACCCAGTTAATATCGTGTAAAAAGTAGTTCAATAAAGCAGAAGCATTGGCTAAGTTCGCTACAACATTTTTTTCATCTGAAATTAACGCTTTCAATTGGTCGATGACAAGTGCATAATTTTCTTCTCTTGTCCCTGTGTATGTTTGTGCATGAAACATGTATTCCACTCCTTTATATCAACATATGTTCAATTCCTTGGTGAAGGCCAGCAACCGAGTGAGCATCTGAACCGTACACGAGCGGAATGCCGCGTTTTAACGCTTCTTTTACGACCCAATGAGGCGGATACGGCTCTAAGCAGAGCGGTTTCGTTGTGCCGGCACCGTTGTAGTCAAGTTCTAGTTGACGATTTTTCATTTCATCTAGAATACGTGTGATGATTTTGTTCTCATCATATTCACACGGGTATGCTCGATGAAACTTACGAACGAGCGTGATATGTCCGATACGTTTTGGTTTGTATGGTCCTAAATCGGCAACAACAGAAGCGAGAACGGTGTTATAATACGCATCATACACTCGTTCAACTGAACCAAACGATGCAACGATGTCCCCAAACATGTCTTCGCTATAATCGATACACATGTACTGATTGTCAATGTGCAAAAAATGAACGGATAAAATGCTATCGTCTAATTGTGGGCCGATTTCATTTAAAAATGTTTTCGTTTCGTGTTCATATCCGACAATGAAATCAACTTCTAATCCGACATGAATACGAATATGCCTTTCGTACTGTTTTTTAAATGATTGTAAAATTGATACGTACGACGCTAGTTGTTCTTCTTTCATCGCGCTATCTTGATAAGGGGTTGGATCGATAAATCCTTTCGGAAGCGGTGCGTGTTCGGTAAATGAAATATCTGTATAGCCAAGCGAAATGGCTTTTTCGATATATTCATGCAGCGCATCGTCACTTCCGTGAGGACAAAACGGTGTATGAATATGCCCATCGCGCACATTAGTCACCCCTTTAAGCGCAAAGTTCGACAAAAATCACGTTTTTTAGGAAAAAAATTAAAATTTTTTGATCCCCCTGATTTGCCGCGACTTCAGAGAAAACAGCCCTTGACGGAATTTTCGGGCCGTGTTATGCTATTTGCCGGAACGTTCGTGATGTTTGTTATAACCACTTTCGAAATCCTGTTTTCTAAGTTGCCCGGGAGGACTTACATCCTCCTATAAAGTTGAAGGGCCTTTTAAAGGAGGAACATCTATTTTGCTCTCACCGAACCACTCCATACCGTTATACCAGCAGTTAAAAGACGATCTGCGGGAAAAAATAAAAACGGGTGCGCTCAAGCCCGGTGAGCGCATCCCGTCGGAACGCGAACTGTGCGAACAGTACCACGTCAGCCGGATGACGGTACGCCAGGCGCTGGCCGAACTGGCTAACGAAGGCCTGCTTTACCGCACCCACGGCAAGGGGACCTTCGTGGCCCGGCCGCGCATTGACCAGGAACTGGTGAGAGTAACTCCTTTCGAAAGCTCGCTGCGCAGCAAAGGATTGATTCCTTCGACAAAAATTCTCGGCTCTAAAATAGTTTCCGCCGACTACGAGGCGGCCACCGCCCTGGCCGTTCCGCTGCTCAGCCCGCTGGTCAACCTGACCCTCCTGGGTCTGGGCAACGAACAGCCCGTAGCCTACTACAGCGCCTGCTTCCCCGAAGACACCGGCCACAAAATGGTGGCCGCCGCCCGGGCCCGGCTGGCCCGCAAAGTCCCTTTTTCGACCTACGACCTGTACGACGACCTGCCGGAAGTCAACCCGGCCCGGCTGACGCAATCTTTCGAAGCAATCTCCGCCGGTGCCGAACTGGCGGAGATTCTGGACCTTCCCCCGGGAAAGCCTCTTATGCACATAACGACCGTCGTTTATTTAGACAACGGAAGGCCGGTGGAATACCGGCACTCCTACTACCGGGGGGACATGTACCGCTTCCACATCACCCGCCCGGCGCGGTAACAAAGCTTATTTATTAATCTTATCAATCCGTTCGGACACCATTTTGTACACTGCCTCCTTGTCCCTTTTTCCAATTGCCCAGATTTCCGGAGCCTTATCCTTGATTATATAAACAATGCGATAACGGTTTTTACAAAAATATAATTTCCGAAAACCTGTCAAATCCATATTTCGGCGTTTTCCCAATTCCTTGCCCAGTTCAGGGTTACTATTGATTTTTTTAAGTTGGGTCAGGGCATCAATTTGCAAGGTTCTGTCCAGACTAAGAAAGTCATCCAATGCTTCCGGCCGCCACTTGATTCGATCAAGTTTGGAAAATAAGTCAGCAAGCTTTTGTTGCTCAGCTTCGCTCAATAAAGTCCAACTCCTCTTCGGTCAGGTTGAGTCGCTTAATGACATCGGCTATATCGATGCTTGGCGCCAAATTTTCCTTGCGTTGCTGAACAAGATTATAAATTTCCATGTGCTCAGCCAACTCAGCAAGCTCCTCGTACCTTTCGAAGGAAAGGAGAACCAACGATGGATGATTATTGCGCATAACGATTACATCTTTCGATCGAGCCTTATCCATAACCCGGCCCAGGTTTCTCTGTAAATCCGTCACTGAAACGATCTGTTCTTTATCGAAACTGACTGACACGGATTAACACTCCTTTTGTATTTTCCTACGTAATATTATACATAAACAAAGATCAAACTGCAATATTTTTTCAGATAAAAATAGGCACCCCGGCTTTTCGGGCACCTATTTTTATAGCAAACAGAGGTACTTACCTGTCAGGCAGGTTTGTCGTCTCTTCTTTAATTGACTTTTGTCGGCTACACCAGCGGCTGCCGGCGGAAGGCGTCCGTTTCGTACTCTTCGATCCGGCCGCGGTCGCCCAACTCGGCGAGCTTCGGGTCGACCGGCAAAACTTCAATCAATCTTACCCCCGCCCGGCGGGCGGTATCCTCGGCTTTGCTCTTTCCGAAGACGTAAATCTCTTCGCCGCATTTGGGGCATTTCAAATAACTCATGTTCTCCACCATGCCCAAAATGGGAATTCCCATATGATCGGCCATCTTAATGGCCTTTCTCACCACCATCAGGGAAAGATCTTGCGGGGAAGTCACCACCACCAGGCCGTCCAGCGGCAGCGACTGCATCACCGTCAACGGTATATCCCCCGTTCCCGGCGGCAGGTCGACGACCAGGTAATCGAGATTTCCCCACACGACGTCCGTCCAGAACTGCTTGACCACGTTGGAAAGGATCGGACCGCGCCAGATCACCGGATCGTCTTCGGCGGGCAGCAGCAGGTTTAAAGACATAACCGCGATGCCCAGAGGGGTTTTCACCGGCAGAATATGATTGTCAAAGCCCTCCGGGCGGGTCCGCAAACCAAATAATTTGGGGATGCTGGGGCCGGTAATGTCGGCGTCCAGAATGCCCACCTTGTACCCCTGGCGGGCCAGGCCGACGGCCATCAAAGCGCTTACCGAAGATTTCCCTACCCCTCCCTTTCCGCTGATTACCGCCAGCACGTGCCTGATCTTGTTAAACTCACTCTGCTCAAGTTTTTCCGGTTTTTGCTTTTCGGCGGCCGGACCGGCCGGTTCCCGGGCATTGCAGGTGGAACCGCAGGAAGCATTTTCGGTATTACAGGATGCGCACGGGTTATCAGACATTTATTACCATCTCCCTCTCCCTGAATAATAGTGCAAAATAAACTGCGCGGGCATACCTCCGGAAACATTACGGTCAATAGTTCATAATGCGTCCACCATCATCTTATGCCTGCTCCGCAATTTTGTCAAGCCCCTGCCGTTATTTTGCCCCCCATTATTTGCCCCACCATATAAAATACTCAAGTCCTTCTTCGATTTCAAGCCCCTTTTTGTTCAAGCCCTTTTTTGACCACCTGTTTCTATTCTGTCCAGCAGTCTGTTCATGACCGCGGCAAACTCCCCCCAGCTGACCGGCGCAGCGGGGTCGTGATCGTCGACGATTAAGCCCCGCTCTTTTAAACGGGCGACTTCCCCCGCCGGATCCCACTGTTGTTCAGGAACAAGGGCGAGAGCCCTCGCCATTGCGGCCGCCAGCGCCCCCGCCAGGCCGTCGAGAAACCGCGGGTCGGCCAGGTGGGCGGCGTCCCGGGGATTATCGATAAAAAGATTTTCCAGCAGCACCGCCGGCATCCTGGTTTCCCGTAGAACCGAAAAGTTGGCCCGCTTTTTCCCGCGGTCCGGAAAACCGAAAGCGCCGCAATAACGCGCCAGCTCCTCATGGATGACCGAGCGCAGGGCTTCCGTTTCATCCGGCGCGCTTACGTGCACGTAGCTTTCAAAACCCGTGCCCCCGCCGGCGTTGATGTGCAGGGAACAAAAGAAAGCGGCCTGGTGCCTGTTGGCTATCCTCGCCCGCTCATTCAGGCTGACCGTCTCGTCGCCGCTTCTGGTGGCAATAATTTCTACCTGATAACCATTCAACTTGCCGATGAGCAGCTCACTTATTTTTAACGTGAGATCTTTTTCTTTTAATCCTAAACCGATTGCTCCCGGATCCTCTCCGCCGTGACCGGGATCGATCGCAATTAACATAAAAAAACCTCCCCGGATGAAATTAAGTTTCCCAGACCCAAAGACACAAAGATGATCAGAGAAAGAAGAAACGGGTGTTCTCAAAAGACAAATCAAAGGGCGGCCCGGTTTTCTTTCCAGGATAGTTTACCGTACACATGTTCGGTTGTCAAGGATACAGCTTAATTTGTGAAATTTTCGACTTTATTAAGAACCGTTAAACCTCAAGATCAAACCTTTGAAGGAAAAATCATTTCTTTTCCGGTTGAAATATTTTAAATTACTATTATCTCTCCCTTTAGCCAGCGCACAGCGGAGGTGAGGTTGATGAATCTCCAGGAAACTTTTCACTACTTGAAGAAGGCCGGCGTAAAAGCTTTACCGGTGCCGGGAACGAATAAATATTGCATCTCTTTCCAGGACGGCCAATCCGTATACGTAAGAGAAAAAATTTTACTCCGGCTGGCCAGATTTTCCGTTAAAGATCCCGATACAATTATTCGAACCCTGAAAGATTCGCAAACACCCCTCAGTTAGGGGTGTTTAAACTTTTCCGGCGCTGTTTTTCTGCCGGCGCCGCTTTTCCGGGTTTCTCTCTTTTTTAGCCTCCGCCGTTTTTTAAGTGCCCGGCCGGCTGATTCCCCGGCGGCGGGTTTTTCTTTTTGCTTCGGCGGCCCGCCCCATCTCCCAGACGGGGCGGTACCCTCCCTCCGTGCTGCCGGGCACCCTGTACCTGGCAACCACGCCGTAAACCCGTTTTCTGCTCACCTGCATCCCCTTTCCGGAAAATATCTCATTAATTCTCCTTACATCATAATAATTATCCCCTCCCCAAAATTTATTTATGCCCATAAGCCCGGGCAGGATTTTGCCCCTCTATTGCCGAAAGTATATAAGAAATGCAAAATAAACTAAAGGGGGAGGACGATCTACCTTGACGGCGGCGAAAAAAACTTATAAGTTCAGTTACCGGATTGACCAGGCGCTGTGCATGGCCTGCGCGGCCTGCGAATGGGAATGTCGGGACGGGGGAATTTATATTGACGATACGGTAAATTACGCGATCAACCCGGAAAACTGCACGCGTTGCGGCCGCTGCTTCCGGGCCTGTCCGACGGGAGCGATCAGCAGGGTGAATAACCCGTAGCCGGCAGAAGAAAGGGTTCGGAAAAGCAGCTTTACCTCCGGAACCGGTTTTAAGTCAGGGCCGGCGCAACCGTCATGCTGCACAGAACGGCGGAAAAAGTTGAACCGGAGCAACACCGGCGGCCCCGGCGGGACGGCAGGAGTAAAGGCCGCCCGGAAAGTCAGCCACCGCTTCCCGGAAAAAGAGACGGAAAAAACAGTAAATACGATGGAAAAGCCCTACCTCTGAGGTGGGAGGTAGGGCTTTTTTCGTCTTCCGGAAGGACCCCGCCCTTTTTTGCTCCTCGCCCGCCTTGCCCTGCGCCACCATCTTGCTCCGTACCCATGATTCCTTTCAGTCCTCCAAAAAACCGGCGAGAACGTCCAAAATGTCGATGGTCCGGATAATTCCCACCGCCTTTTTCTCTTTATCCAGAACGGGGATGTGGTTAATCTGGCTGGTGAGAATCACGTGCGCCACTTCCTGCACGGGCGTATCTTCGTTCACGAAAACCTTGACGACCGGGCGCATGATCTTTTTCACCTTGACCTTTTTCAGCCGCTCCTTTTCGATGCGCATAAAGAAGGTGCCCCAGTTGTCGGTGGTCCAGATATCTTCTTCCACCCCGTAGACCCCCAAAGCCTTTAAAAGCGTCCGGGTAGTTAAAAAACCGGCCAGGTTGCCCTCGTCGTCCAGCACGATTAAAGTACGGAAACCCGAAGGAAGGGAATCCTTTAAGACCTGGATGGCGTGCTTTAAACTGTCGTTTTCATTAACGGCGGCGTATTTGGATACCGGAACCATAATCTCCCTGGCTACTCGGTCGGGCATTATATTTTTCCTCCTTCCACTTAAATTATCCGTTCAACCAAATCATAACCCTTCCGCCCGGACCGTGCCAACAACCAGCCCTTCAATGGTCATTTTTTTATCCCCAACGCAAAAAGAAAAAAGGCGAAAGTTTCACAAAATCCCTTCGCCTGGATCCCGTTTCGGCCGTATCCAATGCAGGCCGGTATTCGTCCGGCGGCTTTCGTCCGGCGGCTCTTGTCCGGGCAAACCGGGGTCTATCCGGACCCCCCTACTTCCGGGCGTAATTGAGCAATCCTCCCGCCAAAATGATCTCTTTCTGGCGACTGGAAAGGTTGTGCTTTACCGGGAAGGTCCGGCCGGTAGTGAGGTTCTTGATCTCCAGGCGGTCGTTAAGCAGGCCTTCGTGCACATTCTCGATGACCAGTTCGTCGCCCTCCCCGGCGCCGTCGCCCTTCCTGACACTTTCCCTGCCGCCGGCGCCCTCCCCGGCGCCTGCCTCGCCGTCCACCCCGGCAACGGCGCCCGGTCCGTTGATCGCGTCGTAATCTTCCTCGTTGACGAAAGTCAAGGGCAAAATACCGAAATTGATCAGGTTTTGGCGGTGAATCCGGGCGAAAGATTTGGCAATGACCGCCTTCACCCCCAGGTACAGCGGAGCCAGGGCGGCGTGCTCGCGGCTGGAGCCCTGGCCGTAGTTGGCGCCGCCGACGACAAACCCTCCGCCGGCCTTTTTGGCCCGCTCCGGAAACGCGGGGTCCACCGGCGCAAAACAGTGTTCCGCGATGGCCGGGATATTGGAGCGCAGGGGAAGTATTTTCGCCCCGGCGGGCATGATGTGATCGGTGGTGATGTTGTCCCCCGCCTTCAACAGCACCCGGCCTTTAATTTCGGCGGGCAGCGGGCCTGTCCGGGGGAGGGGCTTGATGTTGGGCCCCCTGGTTATTTCCACCTTGCTGCCATCTTCAGGGGGCTTGATGATCATCCGGTCGTCGACGGCGAATTTTTCGGGCATTTCGACCGTGAAGGCCTCGCCCAGGGTCCGGGGGTCGGTGATGAATCCGGAAAGGGCCGACGCCGCCGCAGTCTCCACGCTGACCAGGTAAACTCGCGCATCTTTGGTGCCGCTCCGGCCCTCGAAATTCCGGTTGGAGGTCCGGAGCGAAACTCCGCCCGACGGCGGCGCCTGGCCCACGCCGACGCAGGGCCCGCAGGCGCACTCCAGGATGCGGGCGCCGGCGGCAACCAGGTCCGCCAGGGCGCCGTCTTTGGCCAGCATGTAAAAAACCTGCCGGGAGCCGGGGGCGATGACCAGGCTTACGTGAGGAGCGATGGTTTTCCCTTTTAATATCTGCGCAACCTTCACCAGGTCCACATAGGAAGAGTTCGTGCAGCTGCCGATAAACACCTGGTCTACCTTCCGCCCGGCCGCATCGGCCACTCTGACTACGTTGTCGGGGCTGGGGGGCAGGGCGATCAGGGGCTCCAGGGCGCCCAGATCGACATCGATTATTTCGTCGTACCCGGCCCCGGGGTCGGCGGCCAGCGGAATAAAATCTTTGCCCCGGCCCTGGGCCTCCAGAAATTTTTTCGTCGCTTCGTCGCTGGGGAAAAGGGAAGCGGTCGCCCCCAGCTCGGCACCCATGTTGGTGATCGTGGCCCGTTCCGGGACACTCAAATGCTTGATGCCGTCGCCGCTGTATTCCATGACCTTGCCCACGCCGCCCTTGACGGTCAGGCGCCGGAGCACTTCGAGGATGATCTCCTTGGCGGAGACCCAGGGGGGCAGCTTACCGTGGAGCCGGACGTTGACCACTTTGGGCATGTTCAGGTAAAAGGGATGGCCGGCCATGGCCATGGCCACATCCAGGCCGCCGGCACCGATGGCCAGCATCCCAAGGCCCCCGGCGGTGGGGGTGTGGCTGTCCGCACCGAGCAGCGTTTTCCCCGGCACCCCGAACCTTTCCAGGTGCACCTGGTGGCAGATGCCGTTGCCCGCCCGGGAGAAATACACCCCGAACTTTGCCGCCGCGCTCTGCAAAAATTTATGATCGTCGGCGTTTTCAAAGCCGGTCTGAAGGGTATTGTGGTCCACGTAGCTGACCGAAAGTTCCGTTTTCACCCGGGGGATGCCGATGGCCTCAAATTCCAGGTACGCCATGGTCCCGGTGGCGTCCTGGGTGAGTGTCTGGTCGATTTTGATGGCAATCTCCTCGCCGGGAACCATCTTCCCCTCCACCAGGTGGACGGAAATGATTTTTTGCGTGAGGTTTTGCCTCGTTCCGTGGCAATTTTCCTGCGCAAACGACATTTCAATCACCCAAAGCAAAATATAATCCTTTTCAAGTAACAAATCAAGGATTTAAGCAAAGAAAAATCTCTTCCTTATAGAAAGTGCGACTTTAACATTCTCCGTGAAAGCGGCCTTTCCTGCCCGGGAAGAAAACTTTCCTTGCCGGAAAAGACCGTTAAGACCATTTCCCTTCCTTGACCGGTGCCTTTTCCGGGAGTAAGATAATCGTTATAGCCCCTACCCGCTCACTCCCATTCTGGCCAGTTTTCCGGAGGTGTTGTCGATGCCAAAAAGAGCGCCGGATGTCCCCGCCGAAAAAGCAATTAACGGCGGCGGCCGGCACCACCGGTACGTCTTTTTTGCGGTGGCCTCCCTGGCCCTGTTCATGTCCTCGGCCGGCGCCACCATTGTCGCCACTGCCCTGCCCGTTATTGAACACAATTTGCAGGCTGACCTGGTCTGGACCGGCTGGATTATCACCGCCTACCAGCTGGTGCTCCTGACAACGATGCCCCTGGTGGGCCGGATCAGCGACGAGTGGGGAAGAAAGCGCGTCTTTATGGGCTGCGTGATCATTTTCACCCTGGGCTCCCTGTTCTGTGCCCTTTCTCCGAACATTTTCTGGTTGATTGCCGCCCGCTTTTTCCAGGCCCTGGGGGGCGGCGGGTTCATGCCTTCGGCGATGGGAATTGTAGGCGATCACTTTGCCGAAGACCGGGCCCGGGCCATCGGCCTGTTCACCAGCGTTTTTCCGCTGGGCGGGATCGTGGGCCCGGCGCTGGGCGGCTGGCTTTTAGATTACACCCCCTGGCACACGATCTTTCTTATCAATATCCCGGTAGGAGTTGTCGTCCTGATTTTGTCGCACCTTCTTTTGGAACCGGACCCGGCCGCCCGCCGCACCCGCGTGGACCTTCCCGGGGCGAGCCTGTTTGCCGTTTCGATCCTCTTTTTGATGTATTTTCTGACCCGGATCGGAGAAAACCCGGCCGTTGTTTTTTCGGGGGTGACGTGGATTCTCCTGGCCCTGGGCATTTTGTTGCTGCTCGCCTTTTTGCGGTGGGAAAAGAGGGTGGAATCACCTGTTTTAGAACTGTCCCTTTTGAAAAACCCCACCTTTGCTGTAATCAACGGCTTAAACCTGCTCTACGGCGCCTGCATCCTGGGGATGATGGCCTTTATCCCATACTACGCCCAGCTTGTCTACGGGATGTCCAGCCTGGCCGGCGGCAGCCTGCTCACCGCCCGCGCCCTGGGGATGATCGGCATGTCGGCGCTGGTGAGCATGATCTTAAACCGCACCGGCTACCGGCTGCCCATGACGGCGGGATTTCTCGTCCTGGCCGCGAGTACCCTGGGGCTGGCCTTTTTACCGCACGGGCCGGTCATCGGCGGCCGGGCTTTGGCAGATTACTGGTGGTTGGCTTTCCTTGTTTTTGTTTCCGGCGTGGGCGTGGGGCTGGCCAGCCCCCCTTCGAACAACGCCGCCATCGAGCTGATGCCCGAAAAAATCGCCGCCATCTCGGGATTGCGCGGCATGTTCCGGCAGGCCGGGGGAGTTTTGGGAACTTCCCTGATCCTGCTCATCCTTTCTTTTTACCCGGACAAGAGCGTGGGGTTCCGGGTGATCTTTACGGGCATGGCTGTATTTTTGCTTGCGGCCGCCCCCTTCATTAAAAAGGTTCCGGACGGGCGCGGGTGCTTAAAAAAAGAAAACCGGCTGGTTGATTAGCCAGGTTTTTTGCCGGGCCAAAATAATGCGAAGTAAATTTTGGTCGATAAAAAGCACTAAAAAAGCAAAAAAAGCTCCTCTCCCGAACCTATTTTGTTCGCATTAGGCCAATAATGTGAACTTAAATCTGAATTTATTGGTCTCTGTTCATTTTGTTCGCATTAGCGCCATAATCCAACTACACCATGAAGCACGGGGACCCTGGTAGTTACACCAGAGTCCCTATATGTGAAGAAGGAGGTGTGGATAGCATGCTGGAACTTTAGCAAGAAAAGGTATTATTGTCAGGATATCTCTATCACTACACATCAAGACAGGTGTTACCTCTCTAATATATGGGTAGAGTTAACTCTTTTTTTCGAAGCCAGTGGTGTAATTTAGTTGGAGATACCCTCATTTTATACAGAATCCTCCCGGCTACTTCCTTGCTGATTGCCAATGAGAGATCGGTTGCCATGGCATCTTACTTCTTAACCCTAAATGCTTGGCTTGCTGTCAACTACACCAACGGTTAGTCACCTCCATCTTTAAGAACAACGGTCGCCCGCCGCGGATCAAAACAACACCCCAGGCGCAGGCTGACGATCCTGACGCCGCTGGCCCGGGCCGGGCCAATTTTGACGAAAGAACCTAGCGCAGTTACTGATTTTCCAAGGCCCAGGGGCCCCACCCCCGTATTGTTCACCATCTCCGTTATTTTCGCTTCCCAGGGGCTCTGCCGGGTGAAATCGCCCTCTAAAGCGGCTGCCAGCTGCAGGGCCGCAGCTTCATACTGGGTTCGCCCGATGCCGATTATAGGAACGCAGGGAGTACACCCCAGGGCAGCGGCCGCTTCCGCTGCCCACCGCCCCACTTCCTCGATCACGTTTTCCCCCCGGTGCCGGTGGAACACGCGCATGGTCTTACCCCGGATCTCCGGCCCCCCGCCGAGCATCAGCACCGTAATTTTCAGGACGTCCCCGAAGGTCCAGTACAGGCCAAAGGGAGCTGCCTCCAGCATCCCCGGGTCGTCGTACATCCCCAGCGTTTGCCCCAGGCGCTCGAGGCCCTCCCCGCGCACGGCCATGGGGCGGCCCGGCAGGTCCCTCAAACCCTCCCTGATCCCTTCGGCAACGGCCTGGAAAGCTTTTCCACTCATGCATACCTGTTCGCCGATCTCTAAAACTACGTGCGGGATGCCAGTATCGTCGCAAAGGGGGTACCTTTTCTCCCGGGCCACCGCGGCATTTTTCAAAATTTGCTCCAGGACCCACCTGCCCTGCGGGCTGGTCTCACGTTCCAAAGCCATCTGGTAAGCCTTCAACTGGTCGGGCCGGAAAGTTGTGCTGGCCTGGATGAGGGCATCCCTGGCAGCGTTGCGAATCTCTTCGTCGGTAAGCATAACCGCCCTCCTTTAAAAAATGGACTCTCCGCGGGCTATGGCTACAATGGCCGGGAGGTCTTCCACCACCAGCTCGTGCAGGGCTTCCATGCCGTCTTCGGGAAATGCGGCTACCCGGCGCGATCGGATGTTGTTTATAAACAGGGCGGTGACCGGCGGGGTAACCATAAAAACGGCCCCGGTTTCCTGCAGCACTTTTACCGTCTCTGCACGCAAGGCCCCTTTACCCAGATGAACCCTTACGCCGGCCCGCGACAGAACCGGAATGCTCCCCTCAATTTCTACCTTGTTGCTGGTGGTCGGCCCAATGCCGGCCGGACTTACGGCGGTATGAAAAATAACGGCCCCTTCCAGCTGCAGCCCCAGTTTGGGAAGTTCACCTTCCTCAATGGCCCGGCACAACTTAGGCAGAGCGGCATCCCGCCCGGTATAAATGGGGCCGGAAATCTCAACCCGGTCACCGACCTTCAGACGGCGCACAACCTCTGTTAAAACAGGCGTTTTGACCTTCATTCTTCCTGCCCCCTAGACATGCTGCCGGGCCTTATGCCCGGCACTCAAGTAATCCGGGATAAGCAGCGGGGAGGTAACCGGCTCGCGGATCCCGGCCTTCTGCAGTTCCCGGTGGAAGCGGCGCACATGTTCCAGGGTCAGCTTCCCGGACCGGCCGTCCCGGGCATCCAAGGCGGCCGCCGCACCGGCGCGCCGGCCGAAAACAAAGATGTCCACCAGGGAATTGGCGCCCAGGCGGTTGCGGCCGTGCACCCCGCCCCCTACTTCGCCGGCAACGAAAAGGCCGGGGATAGCGGTTTTCCCCTGGGGATCATGTTTTACGCCGCCGTTCTGATAGTGCTGCGTTGGGTAGACCAGAATGGGGTCGCTGGACACGTCAATGCCGTACCTTTCAAAGCGCTTGCAGATACCGGTAAACTGGCGCGTCATTTTTCCCTGGCCGCCGATCAGATCGATCATGGGCGTATCCAGCCAGACCCCTTCTGTTCCGGTGGGGGTGCGCACCCCGCGCCCTTCCCGGCACTCGCGGATGATGGCCGAAGCCACGGCATCCCTGGTTTCCAACTCGTTAATGAAGCGTTCCCCCCTGGCGTTGACCAGGTGGGCGCCGTGGGCGCGCAGGGCCTCCGTAATCAGATAACCCAGCATCTGGTCCGGCCAGGCCACCCCGGTAGGGTGATATTGGACCGCATCCACGTAGAGCAGCGGCGCACCTGCCCGGTAGGCCACAACCAGGCCGTCGGCCGTGGCGCCGTAATGGTTTGAGGTGGGGAATTCATTGATGTGCAGCCTCCCCATTCCGCCGGTGGTAAGGATGACTGCCCCTGCCCGCACTAACAGGTACTCCTGGTTGTCAAAGTTGTAGAGTACCGCCCCTGCGCAGTTGCCGTTTTCGTCCAGAAGTAGTTCCACCACTGCACAAAATTCCATGACTTCAATGTCCTTATTGCGTACCTCGTCCCGCAGCACCCGCATGATCTCCAGCCCGGTCAGATCCTTGCAGGAGTGCGACCGGCGGCGGCAGTGGCCGCCAGGAGCGTGGGTCAGGATGGAGCCGTCGGGCCGCCGGTCAAAAACCACGCCCAGGTTCTCCAGCCATTCCACCACCAGGGGGGCGTCCAGCACCAGGGCCTCCACCAGCTCCGGAACGTTTTCGTAGCGGCCTCCCCCTACGGTGTCCAGGTAGTGGAGCATCGGCGAATCTTCCGGCTCCGTGGCCGCCGCGATCCCCCCCTCGGCCATAATGGTATTGGAATCGCCCAAACGGAGCTTGGTGGCCAGCAAGACACGGGCGCCGTGCTCCCAGGCCAGCAGAGCTGCCGTACAGCCGGCGCCGCCGCCCCCGACAACCAGCACGTCCGTTTCGTAATCAACCCGGTCAAGGCGGAAGCGGTCCGGATCGATCCAGCTCTTCCCCTCCAGCAGGTCGGCCAGTTCCTGCGGCACCCGCTCCCCCCGGTTGGGGCCGACCCTCAATTCCCTTTTGCTTTCCGCGCGGTAATCGGGATGAAACGCGGCCAGCAGGGCAGTTTTTTCCTCCGGCGTCAGGCGGGGAAACTCCGCGCCCAGGCGCGCCTGCCTGGACGCTTTCACCCGGTCAATGGAGTCCCTTAAATTTTCTGGATAACTCATCTCTTCTTTCCCTTCTTCCAGCTAGTACTTGGCCTTCACAATATCACGCCGGTCGTAAAGTTCTTTGAGCGACTGCCGGTCCATTTCCTTAAGCCGGCGCACTTCGTCGTTGTAAACGCCCCGGCGGATTTCATCGGCACGCCTGCGGGCATAACTGTATTTTTTAGCCAGCTCTTTTCCGTACACCCGCCGGGCATACATGGCCACATTGAACTGCGCAATCTCGGCAGGGCAGCGGGCGGCGCAAAGGCCGCACATCAGGCAATCGAAAGACAGTTCCGTAGTCAGGGCCAGATCCTTTCTTTGCGCCGCCGCAATGTAGTACATCACGTCCAGCCCCTGGGGACATATTTTAGTGCAGACGTTGCAGCCGAGACAGCGGCTCAGTTCGGGATACAAACGGCAGAACTCGGCAACGGGATCGGCAATCCGGTTAAGGTCGTAAACGGCTTTCTGAGCGGGGAAAAAGGGTACCTGGGTCAAATTCATGCCTTCTTCCACGGGGGTCTGGCAGGCCAGCCCCGATTTCAGCCGGTAATCGCCCGCCGTCCTGTAGACAACGGCACAGGCCCCGCAGGCCCCCGCCCGGCAGCCGCAACCGCGAATCAACCGGTAGCCGGCATATTCAAACGCCCTCATGATGGTATATCCTTCCGGGATTTCATACCGTTTCCCCATGATGAAAATATTAACCCTGGACAATTCTTCTTCACCTTTCCGGGCCAAAAATATGATCGGTCAGTTTTGATACGTCGGGAAAACGATCAATTTCGGAAACAAGGCCAATAATGGTTGCCGTACTATCTGATTTAAGGTACTGAAAAACCCCCTTAAGCTATTCCAATAATCTTCGGCGTAACAACAAAGAGGTCACTGAATGTTTCGACTACCGTGGCGCCCGCCGAGCGAAGGCTTTCCACCTTGCCCTGATGAGTTCCTCTTCCCCCTTCGATGATGGCGCCGGCATGGGAGAAGCGGGTTCCGCTTTTGGCCGCCGCGCCGCCAATAAAAGCCACCAACGGTTTGGTAAACTCGCCAGCTTTAATCAGTTCAGCCGCCATCTCCTCCTGGGAGGTACCGATTTCACCAAACATGACCACTGCCTTCGTTTCTGGATCTTGCTCGAACTCTTTAAGCAGTTCGGGGAACGGCAATCCGATAATAGGATCCCCCCCGACGTGAATCACCGTGCTCAGGCCCACCCCAGCCCTGGTCAGGTAATACGAAATGGCCGAAGTAATCCCGCCGCTGCGGGAAATGACCCCCACGGAGCCGGGACGGAACCATTCCCTGGCCGTGGAGGCCTTACCCCCGATCATGCCCACCACGGCCTTCCCCGGACTGATCATGCCCAGGGTATTGGGGCCGACAAAGCGCACATTTTTCCGGCGGGCCAGAGCGTCTATTTCCAGGACATCATAAAGGGGTACCCTGTCCGGAACAATGACCAGCAGCTTCACCCCGGCGTCAATGGCCTCAAAGGCTGCACCCTTAACAAAGGGGGCCGGGACAAAGATCACGCTGACATCCAGGGGACCCGCTTCTTCCCACGCTTCTTCAACGGTATCAAACACCGGAACACCAAAAACCGCTTCCCCCTTTTTCCCGGGGGTAACGCCGGCCACCACATTGGTGCCGTAATCCACCATCAACTTTGTCCGTACCATGCCCTCGCGGCCGGTAATCCCCTGTACCACAACCCTTGAACATTCGTCAATTAAAATGGACATCCCGTTTCACCCCCGTTATGGCATCCAGACCGGGAATGGGCAGCTCTATATGCAGACCGCCCGCCCCCCGGAAATGGCACTCCAGCTCACAGGCCAGGCACTCGGTACATTTGCCCTTTTTTACCTGTGCCGCATCCATGGCCAGCACCGGTCCATCCCCTTCCAGCTTTAATATCCCGGCCGTACAGGAAGCCACACACGGTTTCTCCCGGCACTGCCGGCAACGTCCGTAATCAAAAACCACCTGGCCGGTAATGGTGGTGAAGGTATAATCCGCCATCAGGACACCGCCTTTCTGTCTTTATATTCCGCGATCAGTTCTTTGAGCCTGTTCACACAATATTCTACGGGCACATCCCGCCCGTAGGCCTCCACCTTGCCGGGCAGGTCCTGAGTATACTCCGTTAGAATGCGGATGGCTTCTTCTTCCGAATTTCCACCGATCCTGATCACCGCCGGAATGTCCAATTTAAGTTCCCGGAAGGCCTTTACCATTCCCCTGGCTGTGTGGTACTGCTCCTGGCTGGCCACACCGGAACCGGAATGAAAATATCCTGCCAGTTTGGGCTGGGATAAAATAATTTTTGCCGCCCGGTACACCTTGGATGCCGACGGGTTACCGCTGGTGTCGCAGAAATTGGCCAATTTGAACCCGGCCCGCATCAGGGCGTCCATGGCCATCATAGAACCGCCGCCACCGCCGCCGTGAAAACCGATATAATCCTCACCTTCATACTGGGTTTCCAGTTGCAGGAAGTAAAAAGTGCCCCGGTAATCCTTTTCCTCAGCTTTATAAGCCACCTTTTCCAGGGGGGTGGCCGGCCGGTCAAACTCCCGGGCAATCTCAATGCCCAGTTCCGGATGGCGGAAGACGGCATTATCATCCACCGTCACCCGGCAGTCGGCGGCATATATTTCACCCGCTGTATCCAGGACCAGGGGGTTGATTTCCAGGGATCTGGCCTCAACCTTCCGGGCCAGACCGTAGAGATTGACCAGCACCTGGACCAGCTTTGCCTGCAACTTTCCCCTGATCCCCGCTTTACAAACCAGGTTTCGCGCTTCGTGCTCCCGCAAGCCCGTGAAAATATCCACCGGCTGCCGCCAGACCTTATCCGGGTGCGCCCGGGCAATATCTTCTATTCCCGTCCCCCCCATGGTGCTGAACATTATCACCGGAGAACGGTACTGGTCGCTGACAATCACTCCGGCATAAAACTGCTGGGCTATGTCAAGCTTTTCTTCCACCAGAACCTTTTCCACACGAAATCCTTTCAGCTGAAGTCCCAGTATGGCCTGCGCCCACGTCTCAGCCTCACCGGGCGAATCGGCAAATTTAATCCCTCCGGCCTCCGCCCTTCCGGTTACCCAGGCCTGAGCTTTGATGACCACTGGTTTGCCCAGTTCAGCTGCAAACCCTTTGGCTTCAGCCGGCGTTCCGGCCAGCCGTCCCCGTGGTACGGGGATGCCCCGTTCCTTTAAAAGTTCCTTTCCCTGATATTCAAAAAGTCTGGCCATAAAGCAACCTCCTTACAACTGGACAATTGGGTGGACCACACAATTTATTAAAAAATAACCATCAATGCTTAACCTAAATCCCTGACCCCGGGACCGTCATAACGAAAGCCTGCAGGATCTATGCGCCGCATAGGACGCTGCCGGACTCGCTCCTCAATACTGTGGGCAATCAGACCGGGCAGTCGCGCGAACATAAAAACGGCATTGGCCAGTTCGGGCTGATAACCCATTTCACATAGCAGGGCGGCCATTATCCCGTCCACATTCAAGGGCAGTTCCTTTCCCCGGCGACATAGTGCTGTTTCCACCGCCAGGGCCATACGAACGAACGAACCGGCAAAGCCCAATTTTTCCGCCTTTTCTTTTAAGACCTTCACCCGCGGATCGGCCTTGTGCAGGCGGTGACCATAACCGGGAATACGTTTTTTGGCCTCCAAATTTTTTTGTACGATTTTATCAGCTGTTTCATCCGTATCACCACTTTTCTCCCAGGTTACCGCTTCCTGGAGAAAACGCATGCAGTTTTCCACGGCGCCGCCGTGATAGGAGTTAATGGAGAGAAACCCCGCCGCCAGGGAGGCATTCAACGCTCCACCGGTGGAAGCCACCGTACGGGCGGCAAGGGTGGAGGGGGGGCTGGCTCCGTGATCTACGGCCGCAACCAGGACGGCATCAAACATTTCCCTTTCGTTGGGTCCGGGCAATTCACCTTTAAGCAAAAGCACCGCCGCCTCGGTAAAGGTTACCGATCGGACCAGATCCTCAAGCCGGTAGCCGCGAACAATAATGCGGTTCGGGGCAACGTCGGTAATTGCCGTGAACCATTCCTTTTCAGTGGACATAAACACCCTCCCCCTTTTACGCTTTTTTTCTTGAGCCCTTAGCAACCCATTATTACTCTGCGAACGCTACCAGGCCGGCTCCCAGTCCTCCCCGCGGCTCCGGCACCGGCCAAACTAACCACTTCTTTGTTTATTGACCAGACATTCTACCGTCCCTTCGCCCCCATCGGCCAACGGCAATTTCAGGATCTCCGCCGCCGGGAAAACGGATCTGATTCCCCGTTCGATCCCCACGGCTGCTTGAAAGGCGGAAATACTCTCTTTAAAGGAATCAGGGGCAACGGCAATTAATCCCGCAACCATCATCGCCCCTCTTCAAAGTTAACAAGGTTGGGAGGAGTTTGTCCGCGCAGCGCTAAAACGAGGTTTTCGGCCGCCCGCAAGGGGCCATGGCAGTTCTGTCCGGACAGTCGCGCTGCCGATGTGGAGCAAAGGAGCAGGGGGTGATCTGTGGGCACCGGTTCCTCTATTTTTCACGTTATGTAAACCAAGCTTTTGGACATTCGTAACAACCTGGGGGTTTTTTTACCCGTGAGAGTTTTTCAGGCCTGACGAAACAGGTATTTCCCTCTCCCGGGGCTGCCCCGCAGCTCTCCGTTTTCAAAGATGATTTCTCCTCGCGAAATAGTCATCACCGGCCAACCACGCAATTCCATTCCCTCGTAAACACTATAGTCGGACGCCATTACCATTTCTTGTGCCCGCACTGTTCGCCGTTGGGCAGGATCCACCAGGACTAGGTCGGCATCTGCACCCACCATAAGCGCTCCCTTAGCCGGGTACAGCCCAAAGGTTTTGGCCGGATTCATACTCGTCAGGGCCGCCACCATCTCCAGGGCAATACCGCGGCGGAAATACCCTTCCGTCAACATGAGCGGCAAAATCAGCCCCATCCCGCCAAAACCCACGACCGGAGTATCGATGTTCTCTCCATTTTTAAATTTGTTGGCGCGATAGTTTGGGCATTCGTCGCTGCCGATAGCAGTGATATGCCCCCGGCGAATGGCTTTCCATAACGCTTCTACGTCCCGCCTGTTGCGCACCGGCGGCCGCACGAGGGCCAGTAAACCGGCGGTGCAACCGGTGTCAATGGTCAAGTAATGCGGGCAGGTTTCAATAGTTACCCGTTCGGAGTCGAACCAGGGCAGCCAGGAAAGAACCTCAGCGCTGGAGGCCGCACTTAAATGCACGATATAAATTCTGACACCGTACTGGCTGGCCAGATAAAGCGTCCGAACAAGCGCTTCTGTTTCCACAAAACCTGGGCTGAGGCTTTGAAAACCAGCCAGGGTGTTGGGTACCGCGCCAGCTTTTTGAACCTTTAACTGGCGACTAAGATCTGCATTCTCGCAGTGCACGCATAACACCAGGCGGTCGGAAATTCCCCGCATCCGGTCAAAAATTTCTACCAGAAACGCATCGTCAATGGTGCGATCCGAACCGAACCGGGATTTTTCCACCCCTTTATAGCCCATAAAAAACTTAAAGGATGTAACCCCTATCCTTTCAACGCAGGCAGACATTTCCCTGACGTGCTGGCCGGTGAGGATGGCCAAATGAAAAGCATAGTCAATCAGACTGTGCTCCTCCGCTAACCGGATCGCCGGCGGCAACGTTTCCAGGTAAGAACCGGGCGTTCGAAAAAAGTTAACCACCGTTGTTACTCCTCCTGCCGCAGCAAACCGTGAGTTTACAGCAAAATCATGGGCCAGATCATTGTAAACCCCGTAATGTCCGTGCGGGTCCACCAGGCCCGGAAATACCCATAATCCCCGTGCATCAATCACCCGGCTCGCCTGGATCTTTTCCGCCGGACTAACCAGCGAGACAATACGACCGTCTTTTATCCCCACGTTAACTTCTTCAACACCGACTTCAGGCACCACTACCTGAGCATTCTTAATCAATAGATCAAGCACGTATCGTTACCTCCTGAACCGCCAAGGGTAAAAAAGTTACATTCGCCGGCATTCTCCGCCTGGTATAGATCTGCTTAAGGCCTGAGCAATACCGTCAGTCCACGGATGTCTTCGAGTTCCTCTATCTGCTGGCAAACTGTAATCAATTTTTCGGTAGCCTCCCCTCCGATAGCTTCGCCCGCTAACTGACGAAACTTTTCTCGAAGGGTTTCTAACGGATAAGGATGATCAAACCCGCCGCGGGAGGAAAAAACGGTATGGGTGAGCCGACGGCCATCCTGCAGGCACAGAATGACTCTTGCCGGCCGCTTTTCGGGCAACATAGCCGTCATTTCCGGATTTTCCCGGACGGATACTCTTCTGGCCAATTCGCGGATCCGGATGTCGTCTAGGGTTTCGTCCGTAAAGGAATGCAGGCCCGCGTTTCCCCGAACCAAATATGCCGCTAAAGCAAACGGGATCGAAAATTTTGCCGCTAACACATTCCCTGGTTGCTGGTTAGCCAACTGGGCAGCCAAATTATAGGTTTCTACTTTTACAGCATCCACTTGTTCAAAAGTAACCGGATGCGCCGCCAGAATTTCCTCCAGGGCGTCTAAAGCCGCATGATTATAACGGCAGCAGGAATACAACTTAAAATAATTGTTATTAATCTGATAGATATTCCCTAAATCACGGGTAAGCGTATCCGCACAGAAACCAGTAGATATTATCTGCCCAAACACCGTTTCCAGACCCGCCTCGCTACCTTGAAACCCGGCCAGGACAAATTCTGTAGACAGTAAACCAAGGTGGTTACTCAAGCCTGTATAGATGTTTCGAACGCTCGCCCCTTCTAACGCCGTTTTCCAGGCGGTGGCCAGGGAGAGCAAACCCCCTAACTGGATGGCCTGGTGCACCTGGGAAGCTGAAAAACCCCGCAGTTTAGCCACCGCTACCGCTGCACCGATCGTTCCCCAGGTCCCGTGAGGATGCACCTCCGGGCGCAAGGAAGTGCCGGCGCCAACCCGGGCAGCCACTTCATAACCAACCACCAGGCTTTCCAGCACCTGGCGCCCGCTCGCCCCTTCCTGCTCCGCCCACGCCAGGGCCGCCGGAATGACGTGAGCGGCGGGATGCCCCTTGGCAAACTGGTTCCCCTCATCCATTTCCAGAGCGACTGCGGAGGTGCCGTTAACCAGGGCCGCCCAGAAAGGATCAACCGACCCAGAATGACCGGCAATGGTTGCCGTACCTTTTTTGCTCCTTAACACCAGGTTTGGTACCGGCTCAACCTTGCTACCCGCCAGCATTGCTCCCAGGGTATCCATTAACACCAGCTTCGCCTGGTCGATCACAGCTGCCGGCAATCTTTCCAGATTGGTCTGGACAACGAATTCACTAATCTGATTCCAGGGTTTCACGCAAAGACCTCCCAGGACACGGGCATTCTAGTTTAAGAGGCAATGCGCAAGTAAAACAATTAGCTTCTTTCTATTCATTTTTTGTTAGCCTCCCGTATTTCTGTACGATGCCCTCGAATTGAAAAGGCAATTTAAAAATGTTTCCTCCGGTACATGCACCCGACGTGGTTTCGACAAGTTCGATTACCAGGCACGCATTCGGGAAAGCTTTCGGCCAAGCCAGGAGCATCTGCACCCTTGATGGCCTGGACCAGGGCAAATGCTTTTTCCACTTCGGCAGCTGGTCCTTCGACAACCATTGTTGTAGCCCCCTCTGCCCCAAAGATGCCACCCTTGCCGATAACTGTACAGCGCACATCGTACAACAGAGTAAGGGCAATACTTTCCGTAACAATCCGCCCCGTCAGGGGTACCAAACCTACCGCCATCCCCATGGCTTTTTCCGTACGGGTACGCCCAGCCGCCCTGATAGCGTCGTAAACGCTGCCGGGAATTAACTTTTCCAAACCGACCGGAATTACCACCTGGGCGCCTCCCGAGAGAATGCCGGCGATAACCTCCCCGGGAGCGCCTCCCAGGGGAGCGCCGATCATCATCGCAGCTCCCCCATGGGCGTCCAAAGCGTTGGCCCCGATTACAACCACGTCTTTCGGCCCTAGTTGCACAACTACTTCTTTCAAATGGTCATCAACATATTCCCACCTGCCATTATTGAGAAGCAGGCAGTGCTTCCCATCAATATCGGCCCCGCTTGTTCTGGTTCCCCGTGGACTGATCCGGCCGGATATTTTCAGTGCAACACCGGCTATTTCCTCCGCTACCGCGGATACGGTTGTGCCGCCCTTAAAGAGAATCTTACCTTTTCCCAGGGCAACTTGTACCTCTGGTAAAGCCGCCACACCTTTTGCAATCAGGCGTTTTCCTTCCGTAACGGTCAAAGTAACCTGGACCTGCAAATTAACTCACCGCCATTTTTTTAGGAAAACTCCGCTTAGATCTGGCGCCCTGCCAGGTGCCCCTCCCGAATAGCCTCCAGGGCAGATCTTGGCGCTACGCAATCTCCAACTGCATATGCCTCGATCCCCTGCTTCTTAAGCACATGATAAAGTTCATCGTTGGCCTGGCGGAGTCCCGCCACCACGATGGTATCCACACCTGAAACTTCCCACTGTTCACCGGAATAGGCGTCTTCGAGAATCACTGTTGTGCCGTTAATAGCCCGAATTAAGGTTCCGGTAGCGATCCTCACCCCCAGGTTACGCAGTCGCTGGTGCTGGGTAATCCAGCTGATCTGGACGATATCAGACCCTTCCGCCGACCGGGGAGTAATAATCTGCACTTCCCTGCCCTGATCAGCAAGGAACTCGGCCACGCTGGTCGCCCGGTAATGCCCGTCGTCGTCGAAGACAATTATCCGCTGACCAACCTCCACTTTTCCCAGTGCCACATCGTTGGGGGTGGCCAACTGGACGCCGCCTTCACCTTCATATACCGGCAACACAGGGGAAGAACCGGTGGCAATCACTACGGCATCCGGTTTTTCCGCCAAAATGTAATCCA
Source organism: Armatimonadota bacterium (assembly GCA_023511535.1). Taxonomy (GTDB): domain Bacteria; phylum Bacillota; class Desulfotomaculia; order Desulfotomaculales; family Nap2-2B; genus JAIMBK01. The sequence continues at coordinate 13,008 of JAIMBK010000029.1, read as the reverse complement.
CTGTTGCTGTAGTCCCCAGCCGCACCTCGACACCCAACCTCTTCAGTTCCAGGCTCAAAAACCTGTAGACTCCGCTGATCTCCTGGCGGCAGGGTACGCTGGCCGCGGCGAGCAACTGACCGCCTAATTCGGATCCTTTTTCGATCAGCACCACCCGGTGTCCCCGGAGAGCCGCTACCCTGGCCGCCTCCATTCCGGCCGGGCCCCCGCCCACCACAAAGACCCTTTTTGGCTTGGAAGCCGGACGTAAAGTGCCGATCCCTAGTTCTTTTTCCCTTCCCACAGTTGGATTCTGCAGGCAGGTAATCGGAAAGCCGCGGTGCATCATACCCACGCAACCCTGGTTGCATCCAACGCAGTACCTTATTTCGTCCAGCCGGCCTTCCCGGGCTTTATTGGGAAGCTCCGGGTCGCAGAGAGTGGCCCGGGTCATGCAAACCACATCGGCCCAGCTATTCTCAATAATCTGGTCGGCCAGGAGGGGATCATTGATCCGCGCCACGGTAAACACGGGTAAATCCGGGATTACTTGTTTAATGCCGGCGGCAAGGTAAACAAAAGGCGCCAGAGGAAAGTGCATGTCGGGAATCATCGTGGCAAAACTTAAGCCATTGTAATTGCATTGGCTAACGTTGACGAAATCTAATTCACCGGCCTCGACCAAAAGCGGAACTATTTCTTGCATATCGCTTAAGGTAAGACCGCCATCGCAAAACTCGTCCCCGCTTACGCGGATACCGACCGCCATTTCCTTACCTGCCGCCTTTCGTACGGCGGCAATGACTTCCCGGGCGAAACGCAGGCGGTTTTCCAGGCTTCCCCCATACTCGTCGGTACGCTTATTACTAAACGGAGACATAAATTGTTGAATCAGATAACCGTGGGCACCGTGAATTTCTACTCCGTCAAACCCTGCTTCCCTGGCCAGTCTTGTGCTGTAAGCAAAACCTTCGACTACTTCCCGGATTTCGTCTTTCGTCATGGCGTGGGGAATTTCTTTTTTGGTCGGGCAGGGAAGCGCCGACGGCGCCCACAAGGGACGGAAGGTTTCCGTACTTACGGTTTGGCGCCCCATGTGCAGAAGTTGCAAAAAGATCTTTGCGCCATGTTGGTGAACCATTTCCGCGACCATTTTCAGCCCTGGAAGTGACCGCTGATCATAACCGGCAATCGCCTTGGGTCCTGGATGGGTAGTCGGGTGAACCCGGATGGCTTCCATAATAATCAAGCCGATGCCGCCCTTAGACTTTTCCGCCAGGTAGTAGGCGTGCCGCTCGGTAGGACAACCACCTTCGCCAAAGTTGGTAACATGGGCGGAACTGGCGATGCGGTTACGGATCGTTACCGGACCGATCTGAAGAGGCTTAAACAGGTTTTGACAACTACTCACGGAAGAACCCCCTTTTCTAATGAACGGGGACGGTACCTCCTTACCAGGGTACCGCCTTTAAGCCTGTTTTTTCTTTCAGAAAAATCTTCCCGTTCACTCGCTTGTCCGGGCAGGTCAGACGCTCCGCCGCAAATACCGGCCACGACCCCTGGAACCAACCACCTTACCCTTTTCCACAATGATCTCACCACGGCTAACGGTGTACACGGGCCACCCTTTTATTTTCATCCCATCATAAACCGTATAATCGCTCCCCCCGAAAACTTCCGGCTTGACTTCCCGCTCCCAATTAAGGTCAACGACGGCCAGGTCCGCGTCGGCCCCCACCTGGATAGCGCCTTTTTGGGGGTAAAGGTTAAAAGCTTTAGCTACTCCGGCGCTGGTAACATCGGCGATCGTATCGAGGGGAAGCCCCCGGCGATGATAGCCTTCGCTAATTAAAACGGGCAAAATCATTCCGGCGCCGGGAAAACCGGGCAGAGTCTCCCACAAGCCTTCGCCCTTGCCGAATTTCTTAGCGAGGTTACTTGGGCAATTGTCCGATCCAACTGTCCGGATCAACCCTTTGCGAATCCCCTCCCAGAGCTTTTCCGCGTCTTCAGCGGTATGGATCGGCGGGTTAACCTTGGCTAACAGACCGCAAGGAGATTCCTCGGTAAGGGCAAGATAATGCGGACAGGTCTCCACCGTGACCCCTCGGCGGGTCAATTCAGATTCTTTTTCCAGTAAATCCACGCTTGATCCAGCGCTTAAGTGAACTACATACATATTTCCGCCCACTATGTTATTTAAGTAGAGTGCGCTCATTAAAGACACGGTTTCGACGTAATCGGGGCTGGTTTGCGCAAAATATTTGAGGGTATTTTCAGCGCCCCTGGCTTTTACTTCTTTCGCCACTCTACGCTGCAGGTCCATGTCCTCGCAATGGACGCACAGCAACAGTTTTTCGGAAATAGCGGCAAACCGCTTTAAGATGGCCATCATGTCTGCAGAGTCAAGCGTCAGCGGGTCGGGAACTCCAAAAATGCGCCCTACATCGTCCTGATAATTACGATAGAACTTATAAGAGGTAACGCCATATTTTTCCATATACTTTTCTACTTCCACCAGGTGTTGCTGGGTAAGCACCCCGAGGCTATAAGCGAAGTCTACGTAGCTGTGCGTTTCTCCGGTAGCAATTAACTCCGGAAGAGTTTCCAGGTAAGATTCCTTCCCCCGATAATAGTTCACGATAGAGGTAATTCCCCCGATGGCCGCCGCCCTGGTTTCCGCTACGAAATCCGCTGATAAATCATTGTATATCCCGATGTGCATGTGCGGGTCAATGACCCCCGGGAAAACGAATAACCCGGCGGCATCGAGGTAGTTTTTGGCCACAGGCCCCTCGCCGGGAGCATAAATACCTACGATCCTGCCGCCTGCCACGCTGATGTCAGCCTGGTGAACCCCCTGTCGGGGAATCACAACGCTCCCGTTTTTAACCAACAAGTCCACTGCCAACCTTACCGCCTCCTAACCTTTCAGGCTCTTAAAATAATCCAGGACCTGCCTGGTATCGATAACATCGCAATACTTCATCCACAAATCCAACAGGGAAGCTTTGTGGGAAAGTTGAATCCGGTCGTACACCGCATCCTCCACCATCGCCACGTTATAGTTACGCGTGACTGCATCCACCGCAGTGGCCCGGCAACACCCGCTGGTAGAGCCGCCTACGATAATAATGGTGTCAATGCCCAGTTTAATCAGGTAGCTTAACAAAGGCGTACCATAAAATACACTGGCGTAAGCCTTATCGATGACCATTTCGTTATCGTCGGGTTCCAACTCCTTAACGATTTGGGTTTCCGGCCGCCCATCCAGGAACTTAGACTGGTCACGGTTGGTTTTAAGGCCAAAACCATCGAAAGCCAGGGTTCTTTTTTGTACGTTACGGGTGAAAAAGATCGGTACACCTGCTTCTTTAGCGGCAGCCCGAATCCGTTGAATGTTGCGAATCGCTGCCCAGGCGGCGGCGCCACCACCGGCGGGCCACTTATCCAACTGTTGCTCTATAGGCAGATCTTCGCCCACATAGTTGTATTGCACGTCAATGATTAGAAGCAACGGTTTTTTTCCCAGGCCCCTGCTCTTACCGTAACCTCCCTTCTCAATAACCATGCGGTCTACGTCTGACAACAGATCTTCCCAAATCCTCGCCATGTTGATCTCCTCCCTGGTTTTTTTACATTAATTGATTAAATTGATGGCCCGATTAAATCTCCAGTGCAACCCGTAGCCCGTCATGAATGGCATCAAGTGTCTTGCGCGGCGCCAGACAGTTTCCTGCCAAACGCACTTCGAGTTCAGGAATTTCGTGCTCTAATTGCAACGCTAGAGCATTGTTTGCAACCATATGATCGACTACCACTACCAGGTCAAACTCCAATTCCCTTTCCCAGCCCTCATGGGCAATAAGAAAACGCTTGCCGTCGGCCCGGAGAATTTTCCCCTTGGATATAGACCTTACGCCGTATTCACTTAAACGTAACCAGGCCATGGATCTGTTAATGCTCTCCATGTCGCAACCTACCTCGACCTCTTCGGTAAAAAGCGTTACTTCCGCGCCCAACATGGCCAGCTTTTCCCCAATCCCAATGGCTTTATTGTGGTAATCTCTGTCGATTACCAGCACTCTCTTGCCCTGCACGTCGTTTTCCCGCAGGTCCAGGGCCTGCGTTACATTCAGGTGGGGCACGTCCGGCGTAAAGACCTCCGAAGGCTCGCCGTACACAGCGCCTGTGGCTATAATTACCGCATCGTAACCTCCTTCCCTGATATCCTGCACCGTACACTCACGGCCAAGCACCACCTCCACCCCAAGTTGATTAACCTGGTGAATCTGCCAGCGCGTTACCCCAAAGAGCTCTTGGCGGTTGGGCACGTCAAAAGCGCCCCGCCGAAGCATCCCGCCCAGTTCCTGGTCTTTTTCGTAAAGGGTTACCCGGTGCCCCCTTTCTTTTAATATCCGCGCAGCCTCCAGACCGGCAGGCCCCCCGCCAACAACTGCCACTTTTTTCTGTTGAGCTGCCGGCCTGATCTGATATTCTCTTTCTTTACCTACGCGCGCGTTGCCGAAACAAGTGATGGGCGCCCGGTAACGCAGACGCTGAAAGCAACCCTGGAGGCAGGCAATACACGGACGAATATCGTCCAGGCGCTCTTCCCTGGCCTTATTGGGCATCTCCGGATCGGCAATCGTCGCTCTGGTCATCCCCACCAGGTCGGCGTGCCCTTCGGCCAGGATTTTCTCGGCCAGGAGGGGGTCGTTGATCCGGTGGGAGGTATAGACCGGGATCCTGACCACCCGCTTCATTCCCGAGGCCAAATAAACCGCAAACCCCAAGGGAAAATCCATATTGGGAAAAGTCGGTGGATAATTGAGGTTATGCCCCAGGCTCAGGCCAATGTAATCCAAGCCTTCCTTTTCCAGTTCCACGCAAATTTGTTGGTAATCTGCCTGAGTGAGGCCACCGTCAACAAGTTCATCCCCGTTTATGCGGATGCCCACGATCCTGTCACCGGCCAGTGCCCGCACCTCCCGGATTACTTCCCTGGCGAAACGAAGGCGGTTTTCAAAGGAACCACCGTATTCATCGGTACGCCGGTTGTATAACGGCGAGAGAAACTCGTGAATCAGGTACCCGTGTGCCAGGTGCACTTCGACGCCATCGTAGCCGGCCCGCAAACAGCGCTCGGCTGCCCGGGCGTACATTTGAACCATTTCTTTGATCTCCCGGGTGGTTAGCTCGTGGGGCACCTCCTTTTTGAGGGGGTCGGGTATTGGTGACGGAGCCACGATCGCCTGCCGGGTATCCACTGAGGTCATTTCTCTTCCCATGTGGTGAAGCTGGGCAATGATCACGGTTCCGTGCGCTTTGACCCGTCTGGTCAATTCCGTGAGCATGGGAATGACTTTATCGTCGTAAAGGTGGACGACATACTGGGATTGTGCAGTATTAGGTGCCACGGCCATGGACTCCGTCACCATCAAACCCAACCCGCCCCTGGCCCGCTCTTCGTGGTAGGCGATCTGGCGCTCGGTAGGGAAGCCATCGGTCGAGGCCAGGTGGGTGAGGTGGGCGGTTGCCATAATCCGGTTTTTCACAATGCAGTTACCGATTTTTAAGGGCGTAAAAAGGTGCCGAAAAAGAGCCATCTTCTTGAGACCTCCTCATGCTGGTATGAAAATTTAACGTTAAACGTTAGCTGCCTTTATTTTTGCCTGCCGCCATTTCCCGCTCGAGGTAAGGCACCAATCCGCCTGCGTTTAATATCTCCATGATATGCGCGGGCAGGCGGGTAGCCTGGTATGTGGTACCCCGGGCAAGGTTTTTAATTACCCCGTTTTCTAAATCTATCTCCAGTTCGTCCCCTGGCATGATTTCGCCTATTTGCGGACATTCCAGCACGGGTAATCCAAGATTAATGGCGTTACGGAAAAAAATCCGGGCAAAAGAACGCGCCACCACCGCTCCCACTCCGGCGTATTTAATGGCTGCCGGGGCGGTTTCCCGGCTGGAACCGCAGCCGAAATTACTTCCTCCGACGATAATGTCCCCCGGTTTAATTTTTTGGGGTAGCGCAGGATCGATACCCTCCATAAGGTGTTTTGCCATTTCCCGGTTTGATAATTTTAGGTACTTACCGGGAGCAATTAAATCTGTATTTACGTTGTCACCGAACTTCCATGTCCTTCCCCGGATAATCATCTTAGGCACTTGCATCACCCCTTATAAGAAGACGCGCGGGTCAATAATCTTTCCGGCTACGGCGGAGGCAGCTACCGTGGCCGGTGAAGCCAGAAAAATTTCTGCGTCGGAACTCCCCATCCGCCCCCGAAAGTTTCTGTTGGTAGAGGCGATGCATCTCTCCCTGGCGCTAAGGATACCGTTGCTCAAGCCCGCGCAGGGCCCACAAGCCGGGGGTAGAATTGTTGCCCCCGCCTCCACCAACCGACTGAGCACTCCGCTGGCAGCAGCGCGCTGGATAATTTGTTGCGAGGCTGGTGCTACTAAAAAACGTACCCCCGAGGCAACCCGGCGACCGTTTACCACTTGCGCGGCCATTACCAAATCGTCGTATTTGCCGCCGGTGCAGGCGCCGATAAACGCTTGCTGGATAGGAAGTTCAGGCAAAGAAGCCACCGTCTCCACATTGTCCGGGCTATGCGGGCAGGCCACCAGCGGTTGCAGATCCTCTGCCCGGCAATGAATAAGACGACTATAAACCGCGTCGGAATCGCTGAAAAGCGGCGTATATCCAGCAGAAGCACGTTGGGCCAGGTACTGATACACCACTTCGTCCGGTTCAACAATACCCGTTTTTGCGCCCATTTCAATGGTCATATTCGCAAGGACAATTCGTTCGTCAATACTCAGCCGGCGGACCGTGTCCCCGGCAAATTCCACCACTTTATAGGTCGCTCCGTCTAGCCCTAACTGTTTAATATTAAATAAAATCATATCTTTCGCGGACGTGGCGGGAGGCAAATTTCCTTCCCAGATGATTTTGATTGTTTCCGGCACCTTCAACCAAAAGCTACCCTTGACTAAAACTCCTAGCATGTCGGTTGAACCTAGCGCGATAGCCAGCGCTCCCAACGCTCCTCCCGTGCAGCTGTGCGAGTCTCCGCCGACCATCAATATACCGGGCAAAACGTATCCTTTCTCGATAGGTACGATATGGCAAATTCCTTCCAGTTCGTGATACCTCTTTATCCCATGCTGCTTCACCCAATTTCGGGTAAGCGCAAGGATATCTGCTTCAACATCATTACAGGCCGGCACAAAATGATCTGCCACCACCGTAATGCGGTCGCTATCCCAAACGCAGGCGCCCAATCGATCCAGGTTTGCGGCAATTCGCCGGGGACCGCCGGAATCGTTCATCATCACCAGATCTACTTTGGCCCAAATAATTTCACCAGGCTTGACGTCAGCTCTACCGGATGCCCTGGCCAGAATTTTTTCTGCAACCGTTTGGCCCATCTTCAGCCTCCTTGCCCGATCAAAATAAAACAAAGTTAATTTCTTAACAACGTGGTTAACTGGCAAACAGCAGTTAGCGACTCCAAATTGTCTACCATGGCGATTACTCCTCCCGAACTTTATAACGCTCCTCCAGTTCACGCATTTCCTTTATGCCCACCAGTTCGTTAATTTCTTCAAAGGTCAGCATCCGATCCAATAAGCTCCTGGTAGTTCCCGTCACATAAAGCACCTGCATCATTTCGGTTACTGTCCTGGCTATTACCCTGAGCGCCGCATTGGGAAAGATTACGATTTTGTAACCAATTTGCTCTAGCTCCCGGGCGGAAAGCAGGGGGGTCCTGCCGCCCTCCACCATGTTGGCCATCGTCGGAACCTCAACGGCCGAAGTAATCCTGCGCATTTCTTCGACTGTCTCGGGGGCCTCCACAAAAATTACATCCGCCCCGGCCTCTTCGTAGGCCTTGGCGCGCTCCAAGGCATCCGCCAGGCCATTTACCGCCCGCGCATCGGTGCGGACAATCACCACAAAGTCATCATCGGCGCGGGCGTCCAACGCCGCTTTGATTTTGCCAACCATCTCCTGGCGAGAAATAAGTTGTTTACCCGCCAAGTGCCCGCAGCGTTTCGGAAATGCCTGGTCCTCCAATTGGATGGCAGCAACGCCTGCCCGTTCGTATGCTCGGACAGTACGGACCACGTTCAAAGCGTTTCCGTATCCGTTATCTCCATCCGCAATGACCGGTATTTCTACCGCGCTACAGATATTTTCCGCCCGCCCAACCATCTCTGTCATGGTAAGCAAACCTAGATCAGGCAAGCCCAGGGTCGTAAAAGAAACCCCCGCTCCCGTCAGATATAGAGCCTGAAACCCGGCCTTTTCGATAATCTTTGCAACTAAGGCATCGGCGGCCCCCGGCGCAACTATTATGCCTTCCTTTGTTAATAACTCTCTTAGCTTCTTCCTCTGATGCACCCTGGAAACCTCCCATCTACGTCTTGTGCTTGTTAATTGCTCCTACATGCCCAAATAAGCTTTTTTCAAGTGCTCGTTACTCAACAACGCACGACCTCCGCCGTGGAGAACCACCTGCCCCTGCTCAAGGACATAACCCCGGTCGGCCATACCCAGGGCATGATGCACGTTTTGTTCAACCAGCAGAACGGTAACACCCTGTTCTTTAATCTGCCTGATTGTATCAAACATGATTTGCGTCAAGAGAGGAGATAGGCCGATGGAAGGTTCGTCTAAAATCAGTAACCTGGGGTTAGCCATTATACCGCGGGCAATCGCCAGCATCTGCTGCTGACCGCCGCTCAATGTACCCGCGCTTTGCCTGATTTTTGTTTTTAAATCCGGAAACAAATGAAAAACTTTTTCCAAATTAGCCTTTTTATTTGGCTTGGCAGCACGCGGATAGGCGCCCATTTCCAGGTTCTCGAGAACAGACAGGCGAGGGAAAAGTTTTCTTCCTTCCGGTACCTGCACCAACCCGCGGGCAACTATTTGGTGAGGCTCAAGATTGGTGATCCTTTCGCCCATAAATTCAACGATCCCGCTTCTTGCCTTCACCAGACCAGAAATCGTTTTTAGAAGCGTTGTTTTCCCTGCTCCGTTCACTCCCACAAGGGAAACCAGTTCGCCTTCCCTGACTTCCATCGCCAGGTCGCGAACCACCAATATATCACCATAGCCGGCGTTAAGCCCATTAACATTAAGCAAGCATGGCCACCTCCCCAAGGTAAGCTTCAATTACCTTCGGGTCCGAAGATACTTCCCGGGGCGTACCCTCGGCCAGCTTTTCACCGTGGTGCATTACGAACACTCGGTCAGAAAGATTCATTAAAGCGTGCATTATATGTTCAATGATAAAAATAGTTACCCCACTTCCCCTGATCTTTCTGACCAGATCCATCACTTCCGTCACCTCGGAAGGAGTCAAGCCCGCCATTACTTCGTCCAACAGCAAAAGCTTAGGCTGGGTGGCCAGGGCTCGCGCCAGCTCAAGGCGACGCTGGTCGCCGATGGTCAGTTCTTTAACCCGGATATCCTTTTTGTCCGCCAGCCCGACAAAGGTTAATTTTTCTAGAGCCAGGCGCGCTGCCTGGGCGTACGAACCAGCCCGGTTAAAAGCGCCCACCATGACATTTTCCAGTGCGGTAAGGTTGCCAAAAGGTTTGACAATTTGAAAAGTCCTGGCCAGGCCCTTCTGGCAGATAAGATGGGGGCTAAACGCAGTGATTTCGCAACCATCAAATTCAATGACTCCTTCATCAGGGAGGTAAAACCCGGAAACCAGGTTAAACAAGGTGGTTTTACCAGCGCCATTTGGGCCAATCAGCCCAAATATTTCTCCTTCGTTAATCTCCATCGAAATATTTTTCACCGCCATTAATCCACTAAACGATTTAGTTACTTTTCGAACGGTCAACAACGGCATCTAAATACCCCCCTTTTGAATCTCCCCCGGCACAGTTTCAGCCGGATTTGCCTTTTGGCGCAGAATTGCTCTGCGGCGCCAGATTTTTTGGATAAAACCAACAATACCTTCAGGGAGGTAAATAATGACTGCGATGATAATCAGCCCGTAAACAATCATGCTAATCCCGCTGGAAAGCGCTCCGCGGGTAAATTCGGAAATCGGCGTGAGGACTAACGAACCTACCACCGGTCCCCATACCGTACCTACGCCTCCGATAATAGCCGGCGTGAGAATGTTTACCGAAACATTGCTCCCAAAAGTAAGCTCCGGGTCAATATAGGAGTAAAGCTGAGCATAAAATGTTCCGCCCAAGGCAGTTAAAAAAGCGCTAAGACTCACCGCGGCTAATTTATACCGGAAGGAGTTAACCCCCAACGCCTCCGCGGCCTCTTCGTTTTCTCTGATGGCAACCAGGTATAAACCAAGTTTTGACCGCCCCAGCCGGTAAACGAGAAAAGTAATGAAAAGAGCCATGATCAAGATTATATAGTAAAAGTAAATTGTTTCCTTAAACTGAAAGTAAGCTGGCTGATCGCCCAAAGGAATAAGGATGCCCATGGCACCACCCATAAAACGCCAATTCAACGCAAGGACACGGAATATTTCGGCAAACGCCAAAGTAGCCAGGGCAAAGTAATGGCCTTTTAGCCGGTAGCGAAAAGCCAGAAAGCCAATAAACAAACCCATTACCGCCGCTACTGCACCACCAGTCAACATCCCCAACCAGGGCGTAAGGCCTGCCTTCGTAAATAGCAACGAAGAAGTATAGGCACCCAAGCCGAAAAAAGTGGCGTGCCCGAATGAAAACTGCCCGGCCAACCCGCTCATTATATTCCAGCACTGCGCCAGATAGATTCCATAGACGATGACAATTAAAAGATTTAAATAATAAGAATCGAGAAGAGGGGGGAATAAAAACAGTGCAATCAAAAGGAAGAACAAAGCTACGGAGGTAAAATTACCAAACTTTTTGGTTTTGGTCGTTACTTTCGTTTCACTCATTGCTTCGCACCCTCTCCAAATAAACCGGTTGGCCTAACCAGCAGAATGCCCACGAACAGCATGTAGACGACCATTTCCTTTAGGCTCCCAGGCAAGAAAAGTGCACTGAGCGATTCTGCAAGACCAATAATCAACCCGCCCACAAGGGCGCCGCCAAAGTTGCCCAGGCCGCCCAGAATGGCCACTACAAAAGCGCGCAGGAGGAAAACGCTACCTACTCCCGGCGAGACAAAGAAAAAAGGCATAACCAGAGAACCGGCCGCCCCCGCACAAGCGGCCCCAATCCCGAAGGCAATCCCGTTGATCCTCCTCACGTTAATACCTACCAGGGAGGCCCCTTCCCTTTCCTGGGAGGTCGCCTGAATAGCCCGGCCCAGTTGGGTTCTTTTGAGGATGTAGTATAAGGCAGCGGTAATCAATAGGGTAAAAACAAAAGCAAGTAAGCGCGGTTTATTGACAACAACGGATCCCATCAGAATGCCTTGCTCTAACCAATCCACTTTAATCGCCCGGAAGTCGGGGCTCCAGAGCACCAGCGCAATATTTTCCAGCACAAGCATGATTCCCAGGGTCAATAAAAGCTGGTTATGCTGCGGAGCTTGAAGAATAGGGTCGAGCAAAAACCTTTGCAGAGTAAATCCGATAATAAACAATGCGCCTATACTGGCGATGAGGCTGAGGTAGGGATTAACCCCTAACAACGTAAATATCCAGTAAGTTATGTACATGCCGAGCATCATCAGGGCGCCGTGGGCAAAGTTAACAATCTGCATTACGCCAAAAATGAGGGTGAGCCCTACGGCAATCAGCGCGTAAACTCCTCCCATCAATAAGCCGTCAGTGAAAGCCTGGAAAATCGCATTTACATCCATTGCTTTCCTCCAATCACAAGCTGTTCCTGAACAAAAATGCAATTCAATCTAACCGGGAACACGGGGCGGGACTCTTAGACCCCGCCCCGTACAACTGCTTAACTAACCGGTCCTTCACTGGAAAGACTTCTTACTGCAGCGGCATGGGAAAAATCAGCTTGGCCTCGGCGTATTCTTCGGGAAACACCACCAGTTTTTTGCCGTTTTGGATTTGGGTAATCACCCCGGCAGCGTTGATGTTTTCCCCGGCTTCGTTGAACTTAATTTCCTTGTTCGGCAAAATATGATCCGCAAAGTTGGCCTTGCTTAAAGCTTCTCTAATTTTTTCCTGATCGGTTGAACCTGCACGCTCCAGGGCGTCGGCGATCAATTTTCCGACCACATACCCGTAGACTGCGTGGCTACTCAGCGGAGACCCGTATTTTTGCTGATATTTTTCAATAACTTCCTTAGACTTGGGGTTCTTTGGGTTATAACTGTAGTTTACGTCCATGATGTATTCGGCATCTTTCCCCATTTCCTGGACAAATTTGGGGTCGCTAAAGGCTCCGTTGGCAATCCCGATGATGGCTTTAACCTTCACATTTTGCTCTTTTAGTGTTTTTACCATTAAGGTCTGATCACGGTAATATCCAGTACCGATCAAAATATCCGGCCTGGCAGCAGCCACTTTGGTTACCTCAGCAGTAAGATTGGGGCTTTGATTGGAATAGGGTACGCGAGCTACCAGTTTAAGCCCGGTTTCCCCAATATGTTTTTCTATATAATCTCCAAATGTTGTTCCAAATAAGGTGTCTTCGTGCATAATTGCAGCGGTTTTAACATCAGGGTGCTCTTTTAAAATTTCCTTAACCCAACCTTCGATTTAAAACCCTGAAAGCCTTGTCGTTCCTGCATTTCTCATTTTTATTTGGTCACTCCAACCTCGATCCGGCTAGGTGATGCCTCCTTTTGAGGGGGTCTTTGACCCCGAGTAGACGGTAGATTTCCCGGTGTTCTTTTTCCGGCGCGCCGGAAACCCGGAGATGATGAATTTTATTGTCCGCATCAGTAAAGATCACCGTACTCCGCTGATGGGTTGACAATTGTTCCCGGATCGTTGACCAGCGGCGGTGGTCGCCATGGCTGCGCAAGGCGTGCTCAATACTGATCAGAAGGTGGTAAGCCAAAACCGAAATAAATAAATGCGCTTTTGTCCGCTCGGCGATTTGGTGATAAACCGGCCGCACCCC
>JAIMBK010000003.1 GCA_023511535.1 Armatimonadota bacterium | reverse complement strand
GAAGACCGGATCAAAGAAATTATCGCCCAACGCGGTGACCACCCCGGACTGGTGCACATCTTCGCGGCCATGGAAACTTGCAATAGCTACAAGCCCTGGCACGATAAAAAAACCGGTAAAACATTTTTAAAGCCTGATTCGGGCAAGTGCCTGCACTATTACTTCTACTTCATCGATAAGGAATATGGCCTTTGTTATCTGCGGGTGCCCACCTGGGCCCCCTTTCGCCTGCAGTTTTACACCAACGGCCATAATATCCTGGCCGCAAAACTAGCTAAAAAAGGGATCGGGTACACCCTGGTGGAAAATGCTTTCCTGAACATTGACGACTGGTCAAAGGCCCAGGAACTCTCCGATAACTTCCGGGCAGAAGATCTGCACCAGGTTCTGGATCTGTTTGCCCGGCGGTATTGTCCCGTTGTGCAAAAGTACCGGTTAAATTACCACTGGAGCATCATGCAGGTGGAATACGCCACCGACATCGTTTTTAAAAAGCAGGCCGACTTAAAGCCGCTTTATGAATCACTGGTCCGCACCGCTGTACACTCCGTCAAACCGGAGAATATCGCCTCCTTCCTGGGGCAAAAGCTCCACGTAAACTACCAGGGCGAAATGGGGAACAACTTTAACACCCGGATTCTCGGCACGAGAATTAAGCACCAGATGGGTGCAATCTCCATCAAGATGTACGACAAATTCGGGATCGTTCTGCGGATCGAAACGACGGTCAATGACGTTTCCCAGTTTAAGCACTACCGCGAAGTTTCCCACCGCGACGGAACCAAGGAGCAGAAAGTTGCTCCCGTGAAGAAAACCATTTACAGCCTCTACCCTTTGGCGAAATTGCTCAAGGCCTCCAACCGCCGCTACCTGGAGTTTATCTCCACTTTTGACGACCACAGTGAAGGAGTCAAAAAGCTGGGCAAAATCGCTTCGCCAGTCAAAGTGGAGGACCGGAGCTACAAGGGTTTTAACTTCTTTTGCGAGAACGACCTGCATCTCTTCGAAGTTTTGGCCCGGGGTGAGCTTAACATCAAGGGCTTTCAGAACAAAACCATTCGCCAGTTTTTCCCCGAGCTGAGTTCAGCGTCGGTCTCCCGAATCTTAAAACGCCTCCGGCTCCACGGTTTGATTAAAAAGGTAGCGAAAACACGTACTTATTACCTTACCGCCCTGGGCAAAATTGTGATCGCCACCGGGTTAAAGGCAAGAGCGCTTTTTATTATCCCACATTTGGCGGCGGAGGCTGCTTGATTTTTTTGCGGGTGATTTGGGTTTTTTATTTTTCCATTTTGCGTAGATCTTGAGTCTTAAGTGTACTAATACCCTTGCTTTTCCCCTTGTTTCAGCAAAAACAATGCAGCCATAACCATCTTTATCACTTACATACCATGCCTTAAGCCCCATTTCTAAAACCCCCAGATTAACTTAAATAAACTGCTCCCCGGTATCTAAAAAATACTGACGCAAAGCTTCTTTAAAACTGCCAGGTATAAAGTAATTGTCATTATCTAAAACATAATCTGGAAACTCATCCGCAAAACGGTTACATCTATCACAAAGATAATATCTATAGAAACCATTTTTACCTACACCAGAATAACTAAAACAACTACCCCCTTTTGGTATTGTTTCAAAGCAACCTTCGCAAATATGCTCTTTTCTTGTCTTTTTAACCTTCATAACTTCATCCACTTAAAAATACCCCCTAAACTCCCCACTTCTGCCTTATGTAAATTACCGCTAAATCACAACAGTAAGCATCATGATCTGCACTTTTAGCTTGCTTCTCAAAACCAGGTTCGGACCAATAATAAACTGCTTTATTTCTCATATCCTTTCCCATATCTTCAAAAAACCTTATCGCCTTTTCTGGACCTACTTTTTTAACTACCTTATCTGCAACAGTGCTTACCGCATTTTTAGCCCGCCTGCTCATTTTTGAACCCCCCATGTATGGGTAATTCATCCCACGTCCGGCCATCAAGAAGTCTACCTGCTTTCTTCTTGCTAACCCGTTTGAACACCGTTTTCCCGGCGGGCCACGTCTCGAAGTCGCCGGTTTCTTTGTTTCTTACGTCAAGCGGTTCATTTAACTCCATTAGCTGCCATTCACCCCACTGCTTAAAGAAGAAAGGCACCCCTGCCGCCTGGCATTGATCCCGCAAGCTCCCAACCCAATCCGGGTGCATCGGGCGGGCGCCGGGGCCGGTTTCGCCGCCCACAACAACCCAGTTCAGCCTGGGCTGCTCGACATAGACGCCTTCTCCGCAGGAGCACCGTTCACCAACAAAGCCTGACATATCCCCGCACTCTGGACATGCCCAAGTTAATTCGAGCCATCCGCTTAGATCGACAGAACCAAGTAGGGGTTCACAACTTACCCAATGCACTGCCGCCGGAACCTGTAATAATATCGGTATCCGCTCGTCGGCAGCTTCCTGGTTTTCGGCGGTGACGCCGAGCCAAACATTAGGCCACGGTGCAACCCCGCATGTAGTGTACTTCTCAAAGAATTGCAACATCCGCTCCGGCCGCTTGGTTAACACCATATATGTGTGCTTACAAGGCTGGAGAATATCTGTTGCCATAGAATTAAAAACCTGCTTTATAAACTCGTCCGGAACATCCGGGTGAAATAGATCTCCCATGCTACAAACAAACACTCGCCGGGGCTTCTTCCATCTGAGCGGTTCATTTAATCGTTCCAGGTGAAGTATGATTCGAAAAGGGTTATCTTTTGGATACCCGCACCGGCCTGCCAACCTTTTAGCATAACGGGCAGCGTAACAATTTCTACAACCTTCCGAAACCGGAGTGCAACCAGTTACGGGGTTCCAAACATAATCTGTCCATTCTATTTTTGACTTACCCATTAAACAGACCCCCAATTGTCAACCTTTTCAAGTACCTCCCGGGCCCGCAAAATCTCCACCTTAAGCATGTCCAAGAAAATGTCGTCAGTTACTTTAACTATTCTCTTCAAGCAATCGTAAAGCTCGGGGGCCATCTCGATCAGCCGTGCGTCAGGATGGATTATTGTGCAGTCGCCTTTGTGGTCAGGTTCAGATAGCCACCTATCAAAAGCCTTATACATTACCCCCTCATCATGATCTTGAAATACAGGTTGCGCTTTCTGAAAACCTAAACGTGCAAACTCAATTATAAAGTGACGCCCTCCGTAATTAGTAGCAAGATGAATCTCCTTACTCTTAGTATTCGCGAACCACTTCCACGGTCCCGGTTTATGATTCATTTTCATCCCCCCAATTATCTTCAGCTTATTCTATTCCAGCAATCACGATGCTTATTTTAAACCCGCAGTCTTCACACTCGGCAAAAGTTTCCCCGCCGAAATCAACCTCTGTTTCGTTTTCGTACCCGCACTCAGGACAGAACCAAAATAATTCCATCTTCGCTTCATCCCCCTTCGCCCAGTGTCCTTGGCTACTTAACACACTCGCGGCACCTGCAATCTGTCATGTTTTGTTAACTATTGGTGGAAAAGATGCAACTGCTACATCCCCCCTTTAGTTAAGTTCTCAGCTATTACCCTCGCCTCCCTGGGCATGAATACTGCCGCAATTTCTAAAGCACCGTTAATCATCCCAGAAGTATACTGTTGCTGAAAGACATTCCCGCTTCTGCAAGCCTTTTCATAGTCACTTATTATCTTATTAATTACACATTTAGCCTTTTCAATCTCTTTAGTCATTTACTAAGCCCCCCTATACCCCTCAGCCCACCAATTAAAAATATGGTCATCCTTAGGTATTGGTTTAACAAAAACATAAAGCAAGAACTTTATTAGGTCATTCTTATCAAGTTTCTTAATTTTATCTTTGATGTCTATCTTTTTGTCCCACCCCATACTTGTTTTCAACTTATTAACGCTACTATGGTCTAAACGTACATTCTCAAACGCCTTAATAGCTAAAAACGCAAGTGTTCTATTATCTAATTCACCTGACTTCAATGCTTTACTTATCACCTCATTCTTTACTTGCTCAAAATCCTTTTTCTCTTCCCTTTCCTGCTGTTGCCTTAACTTCCTAACCTCTTTTTCCTTCTTTTCAAAACATTTAGGGTTAAGGCATGCATCACTTAAATACCCGCTATCAAACTTAATTATTTTAAAGTAATCACATACTTTACATTCATCACTTTTAGGGTTATCGGGTGAATACTCATTAAATGTCCTATAATCCCCATAATTTAAATCTTTACTATCAATAACTAAAGATTTATCAGATTCATCGCCATTACTTCCCATACTTTTCCTTTTTTCCAATACTTTAGAAACTCTTTCCATACTTAACTTTTCCTTCGCAACCTTTTGCTTCTCATCCCAACACGAAGGATTAACACAATAAGGGTGTTCACCTTCTTCCTTAATTTCACTCTTTGCGTGAACCCTGAACTTGCATTTAGTCCTGATACAATGCTCCTGGGTATCAAAAACCGGAGATCCCCAACCCCTGTCATAAAGAGGCTTTCCATGAACCCTTATAAACGAATCAACGTAATTGCCCGCGCTGTTTGCCGGTACGTTATGTTTTCTGATTTCCTCAAAAGCCATATCAAATAGCTCTGATCCCACCAGTTTAACAAGTGCCAGGCCGTGGGCCGCGGACAATATTTTACGTGAAATATCCCCCTGGACATCAGCCGGCAGTCTCAGCAGTCTTAACCTGTTTGCAACCTGGGCCTGGCTGATTCCGATCTTCTCGGCCAGCTGCTCCTGCGTGTACTTGTAATCTTTCAGCAATGTCTGGTAGGCCTGGGCCTCTTCAATTGGGTCCAGGTCCTTCCTTTGCAGGTTCTCAATCAGCATCGCTTCGGCTTCCTGTTGTGCCGTTAGTTGCTTGACGATTACCGGGACCTTCTCTAATCCGGCCATCTTCGCCGCACGCCAGCGCCTCTCGCCGGCTATAATTCGATATCTTGCATTTTTACCAGTTCCCGCTATGACTTTACATCTTTCATTTTCATCAGTAACAATTAGCGGCTGCAAGATTCCCAAAGTTTTAATGCTACTTGCTAACTCACTCAAACTTTCTTCATCAAAAGTTTTCCTGTAGTTTGCCGGGTTAGGGTAAATATCATCAATGTTAACTAAAATTACACTGTTTTCATCTTTCATTTCTTCATCCCCCACCGGATAAATGTCATCTATTGGCACAACAACCCCATGCCCAGAAGAGTTTTCAGCTATACAGTATGGCTTACCGTCCTCTAAGCCTACAAAAGTCCAGATAACCGGTTTGGGAAAACCTTCTATATGTACTTTAATTTTTTCCCCTGGTTTGGGTATAAATCTTATTTTTTCTACGTCATTAAGACCCTTTGTAATCGGGTTCCTTAGCCAATGTGTTTTTAACACAAAAACATCATTAATAATATCTACTACCGTTCCCGTATACCAAACATCACCAAGATATGTATTATCCCTGTACTTAACTAAGTCACCTATTTTTATGCTCATCTCGATAAACCCCTATACCCATTATTACTGCCCCCAACAGTGCCCCACTTAACGCCAAAATGTGAAGTGGTGCAGGATTGTCAGCGAGGCAAGAAGAAACCGCAAGAATCATAAAACCGGTGAAAAACATCATTTTTTATTCCCCGTTCTTTTTTATTACATAGGCATCTTCAATAACAGTAATTTTCAACGTCTTATCTTCATTCGCGGCATCATCTATCAAGAAAGCAACAATCATCCCGGTTTCCTCGTCATACGCCCCAACTTCGTAACCTTCCTGAATAGATTGCCTAACCTCCGGGTTATTCTCTAAAAACTTCTTCCAATTTGCAAACAAAACATTTAGTTTATCAATCATAATTTAGTTTCACCTTCCTGCCTTAGCTACCGCTGCTCTTTTTGTTTGCCTTCCGCTTTGGCGATTGCTCTTATTGCCTTCTGCAAGACAACTTCCAAAATGTGTTCATTCATCCTTCCAAGGTATTTCAGGTGGCTTTTTATAACCTCATTGTTTTTAAGGTTATCCACCAATTCTTTCAATGCTTCGTTAAGCTCCGGAGCTGCGGCAATTAAATACGCATTTGCTTCCTGTTCTCTCACTGGGTAAATTGTGCAGATGGTATTTGGCCTTTTGACGGCTTTAGATTCTACGCAGTAAGATTCGTTTAATGAAGGCCAAACGATTCTTACAGCTTCCCAAGGTCCAGGTGTATATCCCATTTAATCATCCCCCTTAAACATTATTTATGAGAAACAGGTATTAAAATGGTTACAACCTCACCCTTCTTGTTTAAAACCTTCAAGGGCCAGCTTAAATTATCAATATGTAACCTATTCCTAAACTTTTTACCGCAATAAGCTGCCATTCTATCCGGCGTGACAATGAGATAAAAATCTCCTTTTTTTATTACATGTTCTGGCTTCCCGCAGTCACAACTGTATTGATTCCTTGCCTTGCTGATTGTTAATCTCCTACCAGACCAATACCCGGCATGAAAACTCTTTCCCAACATAACAGTAAGCAAATTCCCGCTTTCTACCTTTAAAGCATTTGCCAACCCCTGGCTCATGAATAATCACCCCCCAAAAACAAAGACACTTTAGCTAAATAAACCTGCGATACTTCTCAAGCATTTTAGGAATTGCCTTGTCGCCAGGTTGCCCTCCCAGCATTAGCCGCATCCCTGCCCGGGCCCAGCGACTGGCAGAATCCCCGTAATGGGTGGCCCGCGACAGCCAATATGCTGCCTCTTCATAGCTAAAACGCTCCACGCGCCATGCTATTAGCTCAACCCTGTCCATGTCCTTCATATGTTCTTGGAGCATGAAAATTAACAACAGTTTAGTACCCGCTTCTTCGTCAAGGGGCAAATTACCACGGAAAGTTATCCTGTCCTTGTTTAAGAATCTTTGAATTTCAAGAGGAATACCTTTGTCATCGTTAACACCACTTATAATAGAACGTATCACGGGAAAACATCTTCGTAGTGGCTGACCGTAAATAATCCCCCGATCCCCACACCCAATAGAAACACGCTTTTTAACCACCAAAACAGGTGCCTGTTTGCCTTTATATTCAGTTATTTGTAGGACCCAGGGAGCTTTCTCAACATAACTCCCACTTGCTACCCTTAAAGCATTTGCCAACCCCTGGCTCATGAATAATCACCCCCCAAAAACAAAGACACGCCTTACCCCAAAAGGTCCTTGCGTGCCTTTAAATAGCAAAAAATAGCCTTACGCAAGCTTTCTAAATCCTCAAAAGAAATATTCACAAATGTTTCAATAAACTTGTGAACCACATTCACAAAACCAATGTTTTTGGTAAGCTTTTCAATTACAAGCAAATACCCTATAGCAATTCCCACTTCTAACCCTTGCTCATAGCATGAACCAGGATACTCACTTGCCCTTTCAACTTGCTCATCAAGCAGTGACAATAAATCCCTTATAATCTCACTTGAATGAAAATCACTTTTAACAAGCTTTACCTCTTGGTTACATTCCGGCTGCCTGATTATGGACATCTTCATCCCCCTCACTCTTCAAAACTTTTTCAACCAGTAAAATAAGCAAAGCCTCAACCACAATACCCTTGTCCGCCTCACAACTCGAATAAACCCGCTCTATTGTTAAATCCGCCTTGCCGCCCATATTATCACCTTGCTTGAAGGGTAACCCTTCCCCGGTGTCGAAATATGGTAATTGTCCAGGTTACCAAAATTACTACACCGGGGAGGGGATACTTTTGCATTTAGAATTTAAAGGATATTGGCTATTTGTTCTATCTCTTGTTGCCTTTCTCGCCCTCATGCTTTTAGCAGAATACTTAAAATCTCTATCAAAACCGTCAGACAGAAAACGTATGAAAATCTCACATAGAAATAATGCCCGACAACCTAAAACCTTCAATTCCTATGACTTCCCTTGGCACAACCAAAGAAAAGCTATGGATCTTATAGACAACATGACCGGCCAACAATTTGAAGAATTTCTTGCAGAACTCTTTACCAGGCTGGGCTGCCAGGTTGAAATAACGCCAGCCATCAAGGACCACGGGGCTGATCTTATTGCTGTTACCCCGAGTGGTAAACGCATTGCCGTCCAGGCTAAAAAACTTGCTGACTACGGCAACATAAGTTCCCGGGTCTTAGGTGATCTCTGGCGCGGCCTGGCCTGGTATAAATGCACTTCTGCAATTCTTGTTACAAATCAATTTGTCACTGAACAAGGCAAAGCTGAAGCTAAAAAATTCAATTTTATTATTTGGGATAGGCCAGAATTACGCAAAAAGATTCAAGCAGCACATAATGGTAAAAAGTTGCTTTAGTCACTTATCAGGTTTTATTGCTGGCCGCCTCCTGTGTTGCAGTTTCATCACGATAAGGCTTTGATAGATCAAAGAGTATATCAAGGAAGTCAATTACCACCTTATTAACCGTTTCCTCTGAAAGACGGCTGTTTCTGGCTTTAACCATGCCAAGTACTAAATTAAAGAGAACGTTATTACTTTTCATCAAATCTTTCAGACGTTGAGTGGCAGCCTGGGAACCCACGAGACTTCTTAGTAAATCATTTCGATTTCCAAGCCTAGCAATCATATCAAGGCCTTCTCGAATTTGGTCCAGACCTGCAATCAAGGCTTCGCCTTTGGTTGTCATAATTTCACCCTTTCAGGGAATCTTTTTCGCAAAAATTTTGCGGGGCGGGCCGGAATTGAACCGGCATGGGCTGCCTCCCTGTGGAGGGTATAACCAGTTTCGGCGAATCTGCCCTTAGCCACGTCTCAGCGTGTCACCGTCCACGCCGCCGCCCCGCTTAAACTTAGCACCGCCCCGCCCTCAAAGCCGGTGTCGGGCGTCCCCGGTCACGGCCACCGAAGGTTACTGCTCCGGTCTAACTCCGGCCTTTCACCTTGCGGTATGGCTCTCCCGTCAGGAACGGAGCAGTAAAAAATCCAACTTTTTGTCCTTCTCATGCGCTCTTCATTTTTCTACACAAATTTCACTTTCGCCGTGATATGATAAACTTGTATCTATGGCCTATCTAGCTTCCATAGCTAGATCACTGCATGACTTATAGTCATCCAATTGCTCATAAAATAACCACTCAACAGATACGTTAAAAAACTTTGCCAACCGTAATTTAATTGTCTTACGCGGTTCACGCTCACCGGACTCTATCCTTGCGATCATGCTTTGTGATGTTCCTATTACTTCAGCCAATTGCCCTTGTGTAAGTCCCGCTTTTAAACGCAAATTAACAAGTCTCTCATTTTTAACTTTATTTTTACTTACCTTTATCATTTTATCACCTTCCCAAAACAATGACCTGAGGTCATGTATATAATAAATAACCTCTGGTCATGCTGTCAATAGGTTTTTTAAAATTTTTTATAAAAAAAATATCCATCGGTTATATAAGCTTTTCTTATGACTATCGGTAATTGTATAATTTGTTGCGGGTGGAGATTTTAATGAATACATTCGGACAACGTCTCAAGGTACTTCGAGAAGAAAAAAAATTATCCCAAGAGGAACTAGGTAAAATATTCCACCTAAGCCAAAGTACAATAGCTTACTATGAGAAAGACAAAAAACAACCCAGTCAAAAAACTTTACAGAAATTTGCTGACTTCTTTAACGTCTCAGTAGACTACCTTCTCGGACGCACAAATAATCCCAAACCTGCATACAGCAATTATTTCGATACCACAATGGAAGAAATTTCTTCCATACTATCAAAAAACCCTCATTTGCTTAAATTTTTTAATGAAATTAATCAACAGGATATATCTCTCCTTGAAAAAATAAAAACCTTATCTATAAAAGATCGCAAGCTTTTAGAAACAATAATTGACCATATGACAAGAAAAGAAAACGAAGAGACAGCCACAATGGGAAAATAGTATCTTTTTGCCTCTTCCGTACAGGAAAATGCTAAAAGAATTTAAAAGAAAAACAAGAATCTTTAAACAATAGAGAAAGCTTTATCGTAGATTACTAAGAACTACCTAACTGTTCAACAATTTATAATATTTTACGTGAAATACCCCTCACATGAATAACCTCCAGATCATAACTCTATGGCCAATTATTGCAAATACTCTCTTATGCCCCCCGATCTACAAAACTGCCAAAACAACCACGATGATTCGATGTATGGTTTTAAGCATCTCTTGAAATTCCATGATCCCCCGGTTGGCGACGTTCAACTCGCCGTCAAAACGGTAGGCCCGGGGGTCGGACTCGGAACCGTACTCGGTGATGGTGGAAAAGTCCACGCTCCCGGTAAGTTCCGCAATGTCCTGGGACTTGGGGTCGGAAGGGGCAAAGGTGCCGATGCCGGTGCGTTTTTCCTCGGAAAGAAAAATTCTCTCCACGGGTATCTTCTCAATTCGCCCGCCGTATTCCGTTTCAACCATCAAACGGCAATACGGGCATAGTTCGCCTTCGACGTAAATTCCATATTCTTTTTGAAAGTCCTCCCGGAGTTCCCGCGGCACCAGATGCAGGGGTTCTTCGTGCATCGGGCAGCCTTTGATGGCGTAAAGGGCCCCCTGCTCCGTACGGCTGAATTTTTCCAGGCCGCGCTTCAGCATGGCCACCAGGGTTGACTTGCCGCCGCTCACCGGCCCCATCAGCAGCAAGATGCGCTTGCGCACGTCCAGGCGTCTGGCCGCCGGGTGAAAATATTCCTCCACCAGCTTTTCCAGAGTTTTATCCAGGCCGAACAGCTCGCTGGCGAAAAATTTATATCGCTTTACCCCACCCGCTTCCTCTACTCCCGCCGCCCTGATCATTTCGTAAATTCTGGCGTGGGCCAGCTGACACACCTGGGGGTTTTTTCTTACAATTTCCAGGTAATCGGCAAAAGTACCCTCCCAGGCCAGCGTTTTTTCCAGGGACCGGTGCTCTTCCAATCGTTTCAGGAAGTCCATGGATGTCCCTCCTTTTCGGAAACCCGGTCGGTTTTGAGCCGGGGGTGACTTTTTTGTCGAATTTTTCTGTTGGTATTCATTATATGCAGAACCACGCGAAAGCAGTATTTGCGGGCGGGAAAAGAAAAAAACCGGGCGTCAAAGGCAGAGCGGCGGGGGGATTCAGAAGGAATCCAGAGGACGCAGGAAGAATATTAAATACAGGGATTAGGGATTGAGGGTAAATATTCTTGATGGAAATGACTGTTTTTCATCCTTAATGTTTGGAGAAAACGTAAGTTCTCTCGAGAAACTCTTTTGAAATAGTCTTAAAAGCGTTGGATTGGTAAGGTGGGTTGATGCCGTGAAAATATTTCGTTCCGTGCTTTTTGCGCCGGGGGACGACCGGAAAAAGGCCGGCAAGGCTTTTGCCGCCGGGGCGGACGCCGTGGTTTTAGACCTGGAGGACGCCGTCGCTCCCGAAAAAAAGGACGCCGCCAGGCAAACGGTAAGAGAAGTTTTGGCGGGAGCCGCCGCCGGGGGCCCATCCGGGAGTTCGGACCGGAGTAAGGCCGGAGGAGCACCCGAAAGCCCGGCAGGGGGAGCATCATCGGGGGAATCGCCCGGGACTCTGGACGGAAGCCCTGCTGGAGAGCCATTCGGAAGCGGGGGCCAGGACCCGGGCAGCGGCTCATGCAGGGATCAGCGCCGGGTTCCTGTTTTTGTCCGGGTGAACGCGGTTTCTTCGCCTCATATCTTAAAGGACCTGGAAGCGGTCGTGGATTTGCCCATCGAAGGAATCATGCTGGCGAAGGCGGAATCCGGCGAAGAGGTGCGGCGCGCCGACTGGCTGCTGGGCCTCCTGGAACGGGAAAAGGGAATCGCGCCGGGCCGCCTGGTGATCATTCCCTTTGTTGAGAGCGCCCGGGGCATCGAGCAGGCCGCGGAGATCGCCGGGGCGTGCGCCCGGGTGTGGTGCCTGGCTTTCGGCGGCAACGATTACACCATGGACATCGGCACCACCTACTCCCCGGAAGGGGCGGAACAGTTCTACGCGCGCTGCCGCCTGGTGACGGCTTCGCGTCTCGCCGGCATTGCCCCGCCCCTGGATACGGTGAACCCGGACTTCCGGAACATTCCGGCACTCGTCGAGGAGGTCAAACGGGTCAAACAACTGGGCTTCCAGGGCAAACTGGTGATTCACCCGGCGCAGGTGAGGCCGGTCAACGAGGTGTTTAACCCGTCGCCCGCCGAAGTGGAATGGGCGAAAAAGGTGGTGGCTGCTTTCGCGCAGGCGCAGGCCGCCGGCGCCGGAGTAATCCAGCTGGAAGGCAAAATGGTGGAGCTTCCTGTGGTCCGCCGCGCCCAGCAGATTTTACATCTAAAGGAAACCATTTTAAACAATCCATCGGGATAACTGCTCGATGTTAATAATTTTGATTATTTTACGTTCATAATCAATACTTTTTTCATTTCTAAATGTATTCAATAGTGAGGTAATTGTTTGCCGGGATACCCCCACCATGCCCGCCAGCTCTTCATGCGTAAGAGGAAGTCTGATTTTTATGCCATTTTTACCTTCTTCGCCGCATTTTTCCCCCAATTTTAAAAGAGTAGAAGCAAGCCGGCCTGGCGCCTGCCAGCTGACCATTTCGTGAATAATCGATTCGGCTTCTCGCATGCGCGCACCCAGGAGTTGGGCCACCTTGACGGCTAAAAAAGAGTGTTTGGCCAGCAGTTCCTCAAACTTGTTTTTTCCCAGGGCAACCAGCGAAACGTCGGTAAGGGCGCCGGCAAAACACGTTCTTCTTTCGCCGCTTAAGGTTTCGGCCAGCCCCATTAGTTCTCCCGGGTTGCGGATGCTGCCCACCGTCACGCCGCGCCCGTCGGCAGTTAGACGAAAAATTTTAACCCACCCGCTGTCAATGAGATAAACTTTGTCGGCAAGATCTTCGGGAGCAAAAATGATCTGTTTCTTTTTATATTGCAACGTTATTCCCGCCTGACGGATTAGTATTTTTTCCACGTCGCTTAAAACTACCCTTTCGAAATACTTCGCTTCCATCGTCCGCTTCCCTCCACATGTCTACCGCACTGGCTATTATTTTGAGGATTATTAGAGCGAGGTTTGAAAACCTCGCTCTTCAACAACAGCCTCGTTATAAGCACCGCCCATGAAAAAACAAAACCCGGTAAAGACAGAATTTAATTTTTCGGTTTAACAAACGCAAGGAAATTACAAAGCTTACAGACGTTAAAGCCGGGAAAGGTTTCGCCGGTTCTGGGGAAGGAAGCCCCCCCGTACTGGAGAGTTCTCTCCAGCAGCCTTCTCACTGTCGGCCGGAACTTTTTCCAGGGAATGTAAACATTGATTTCCCCTTGCTCGGTTTTGCCAGCTGTATAACTGCTGCTGCACATCGGAACGAGGTTTAATTTCTGGTTTACGTAACTCCAGGTTGCACCCCCGCAGACAGCGGAATTCATCAACATGGCGGTTTCCACGGGGTGCTCGTCCATGGCCGAAGCGTAGTCGTTGGCAATATGGTAGGCCTGTAAAACGTTGCAAATAATGTGAATTATGTCTGGTTCAAAGGTTGCCTTGTGGAGCGGGGCGGTGGCAAAAGCCAGCAGGCCTTCCGGCAGCCGCGGCTTCGTTTTCACAAATCTTTCCGCCTGTTCCCTGTCCCGGGTGTATTTTACGTGGCTTTTAATTTCGTCCTCGTCAAGTTCCTTCCAGCCAAAATTGTACTTCGCATTGGTACAACCCATTGTTTCTTTCTCACCGAAAAGGACGTCCCCCCGCTGCCGGGAAGCTGCAGAAAAATGACAAAATGTATAGGGACGGGCAGCGATCCGGTACCCGTTGGCATTTTTAAACTGTTCGATTTCATTTTCCAAATAGAAAAACTTTACGGCCACCGGGTAATACTCCAGCTTAAGCAAGTTGCGGAGCGCAAAGGTCAAATCAGCATTGCCCAACTGTTCCTTCATGAGCATTGCTTCGGCAAACATCCTGTCGTCCAGGAGAAGTTCGCTATTCACCCCCTCTTTGGCCACATTTTCCCGCTCCGGCAATTTTAAAACTTCCATCTCCCTGTCTCCTTTCTTTTATTGATTTTTTTCGCAGGCCGCCAGCATTTCCGAAACGCCTTTGAAATACGGAAGTTTATGCTTTACCCGGCCAAACAACATCCTGCTTAAGATATAGCAGATCAAAAAGGGAACAACATAGTTCACTGTATAGCCGGTAAAGGGAAGGGGGAAACCAATCCCGGCAAAGCGCTGCTGCATCCAGCTCAGGGCGAAAAAAGCGGGCCAGAGAGAGGCCGCCGACAGGCCGAACATATTGAAAAAAACCTGCCCGAAGGTGTCATTGGCCTCCTTATTGCATGCCCGGTAGCTTTTTTTGTCGCCCAGCCGCAGGGCCGCCATAGAAAGGCGGTGCAAATCGGACAGGCGGACGTTCAAGCTCTCCAGATGACGTTTATTTGCTTTGAAAACTAAAGATATGGTGAATTCCCCAATCAACACGACCAGGAAAGCTACCCCGAAGGTACCCAGAAAAAAGTCCAGGACCGGGTTGCCGGTAAGCCGGTAAAAAGAAATCAAAATCAAGTCGAGAACTGCCCAAAAATCCATAAAAAAATCACCTCGGAACGAACGTTTCCAGGCGCAACCCCGGGCAAAACAGGAATCAGGAATTGGGAGGGGGGTTGACCCCCTTCCCTCGTGCCTTTTCGGGCGGAAATTGCTCAGGCCCGCTGGCGGATCTGGAGCCTGAGCAATTGATCCCCGCTTCGCAAGGCTTACATGGGCACCCAGGATTGTCCGAAGAACCCTTTGCTGAAGTAGCCCAGCCCGACGTACAGCGCCAGGACGACAAACAAACGCTTGAGCCAAACGTCCGGAATATATTTTTGCGTCCGTGGGCCGATCATCGAACCGATAAAGACGCCTACGCCGATTAGGGCCCAGTCCATAGCGGCGCCGGCCACCGTAATGTAGGTGGTGATACTGGTCAGCATACTTACAAAGACAGCCATGGCCGAGGTGCCCGCCACTACAAACATAGGCAGGCCGACGATGCTGGTCATGTACGGAACGTACAGGAAGCCGCCGCCGATCCCCAGAAAAGCCGAAAGCGAAGCAATAAATACGCCGCCGATGAAGGCCCACACCGGGTTAAAGCTGAATTCCGCGCCGAAGAAGGAAAAATCGATTTTTGTCAAACCCCAGCTATTTACGGCGATCCCCTGCTCCGCTTCGTTCTTCTTCTCTTTCACGCTTTTTTCAAAAGCCTGGGCCGCTTGTTTGGCCGCCTTTTTTCCCGCCTGCCCGCGGGGGGTGGTTTCGTACAACAAAAAGCCGCCGATAACAAAAACACAGAGGCCGAACCATCCCTGATACTGGCTGAAACTGATCTTTCCGCCCGTAAGTGCCGGAATGGCCACGGCCCCCGCGATGGAACCCAGACCGAGCGCAAGCCCCAAAGGCCAGGCCAGACGCTTCGCTTTCAGATAATTAATGGTGCTTAACAGGGACGACAACCCGACCAGCCACTGGTTCGAGGCGCGAATGGAGTCGGTGAGCAGTTTATTTACAGTGGGTGCGGTATTTTTAAAGCTCTTCGCGTAATCGCCCAGCCCAAAAATGGTCATGTGCCCGACGCCCGCCATAATCCCGCCAAAGGCGCCCACCGTGGAGAAGATCCAGCCGACCCAAACAGCCCACAGGATGGCGACAAGGTAGTTGATTTTCGGTGCGCCGGGGATGCCGAACGCTCCCCTGGGCGCGTCCGGGTTAATCTGCCCTTTCCCCGTTCCGGCCGGGGCTTTGGCAATGGCTTCGCCCAGCTTTCCCTGCAGGCCCAGGTCGCTGCCCACCACCTTGGCCTGATCTGCCGCCGGTTGGCCTGCCTGGGGTGTTTGGGCACCCACGCCGCTTGCTCCTAAAACCAGGCAGCTTAACAGGAAAATCAGCATAATGATGGCAATTTTATTGATCAGTGCTCCTTTTTTCATGACGTCCTCCCCCATTTAACGAGTTATCCGGTAAACCAAAAAAATAATTCCAACTCATCCTCCCTTTCCCGGACAAATCATCAACCTATCGATAACTCACACCTCCTTAACCTGCTTTTTTTAATCTGTCCTTAAAATTACCTTTACAAAGTAAAATAACAGATACACGACAATTATAATGTCAGCCGGCAGACATAATAAAGGTCATCCTGACGACAGGTTATTAGCAAGTAGATGACATATTTTGAACGTAAGTTGATAATTTGGGAATTGTGAATTAGGGATTGGAGTTGAAGTTAAACTTAGGGATTAGGATTAGGGGTGGGAATTGGGGGTTGACAATTGGAAATCAGGGGTGGGGAACTGGGGAGGGAATCAAGCCGGGATAAACCCGGCTTCTCTAATTAAACAATCCATTTGGCCAGTTTGTCCGGATTAACGATTTTAATCTCCCGTCCCTCGTAAGCGATGCTTTTTTCCTGTTTGAAAGTGCTTAGCAAAGAGGTCACAGTTTGCCGGGAAGTCCCGACCATGCTGGCCAGTTCTTCGTGAGTCAGCGGGAGGCCGATCTTGATCCCGCTTTTGGTTTCCACGCCACAGCGCTCGCCGATTTTCAGCAGGGTCAGGGCCAGCCGCCCCGGTGCCTGCCAGGAGACCATTTCGTGGATAATCGCCTCGGCTTCCCGCATCCGCGCCCCCAGCAGCTTGGCAATTTTGATGGCCAGGAACGGATGGGTGGCCATCAGCTCTTCGAATTTGTTTTTTCGCAAGACCACCAGGGAAACGTTGCTGATCGCCCCGGCGAAGCAGGTGCGCTCGCCCCCCCAGAGGGTTTCTGCAAGGCCCATCAACTCTCCGGGGCTGCGGATGCTGCCCACGGTAACCCGCCGCCCGTCGGCCGACAGGCGGTAAATTTTTACCCAGCCGCTTTCAATCAGAAACACCCGGT
Organism: Armatimonadota bacterium; assembly: GCA_023511535.1. GTDB lineage: Bacteria > Bacillota > Desulfotomaculia > Desulfotomaculales > Nap2-2B > JAIMBK01. The sequence goes on along the minus strand of JAIMBK010000003.1, from coordinate 83,684 downwards.
CGGCATAATCCCCGGCGGCAAAAACGGTGTGACCCTTCGGGTAGTGGACGGTCAGCCCGGCCTGCCTGATCAGCATTTTCTCCAGATCGTCCAGAACAACTCGCTCAAAAACTTCGTTAACCACCAGGTTTTCCCCCTCTTTTGCAACCTGAATGGGAAGGAGAGCTTGTAAGAAAATTCCCAAAACTAGATTTGGGAATTAAAGTTTTTAATCAGAGATTAGCTCTCTTTCCTACCCTTAAATATCAGGCACAAAGTTCCCGGACACAAAGGCAAAATATTCAGGTCACCTTTTTTCTTTATGCCTCTGTGCCTGGTTGCTTTTGACCTGAAAATAACCTTCGCTAATTTTCATCCTCTGCTGATGCTGCGTTTGCAGCATGGATGTCTAATATGATTATTACAGCACCCGGTCGAGGAGCATGCCCGCAAACAAGAGAAACAGGTACGGGCTGGACAATTTGTACAGAAACCACGCCTTTTTGTTTTCACTGTTAAAATAAAGATAGACGTTGCCGGCAAAAATAACGGCGCCGCTGACGAGAGCCGTCCAGAGGTAAACCGGGCCAAAATTCCCGTAGCGGTAAACGGCCAGGGAAACGGCCACCATTAGCACAACGGTGAGCAGGATGAATAAAAGGGTGGTCCGGATCCGGCAAACCACCGGGAGCATGGGCACGTTGACCCGCCGATAGTCGTCCTTAAAGTATATGGCCAGGTTCCAGATGTGGTTGGGAATCCACAAAACAACTAAAATACTGATTAACAAAGACGTAATGGTCACCTGGCCGGTCACGGCCGCCCACCCGAAAAGGGCGGGCAAACCGCCGCTGAAACCCCCCAGGATGATGTTCCAGGGGGTTTTTCGCTTCAGCCACAGGCTATACACCCCCACGTAACCGAACATACCCAGCAATATGCAGGCGAAGGCGGGCCAATTAATCGCCCAGGCAATGGCCAGGGCCGCCGCAAATTGCGCCAGGCCCCAGTACAGCGCCTTGCTGGCCGGGTAAATCCGCCCGGAGGGGATGGGGCGCCGGCAGGTCCGCTCCATGCCGGCGTCTAAATCCCGGTCCACGTAGCAGCTGACGGCGTTCACGCCCGAGCAGGCCAGGGTAATGGCCAGAATGGCCTTGACCCAGAAGACCGCGGATGGGGCCTGGGCTGCTCCCGGAGCGGCCAAAAACATGGTTACCAGCGCGGTAAAAACCAGCAGGAAAACCGACCGCGGCTTGGTCACCTCGATGTAATTTTTTGCCGCCTGGAACAGCAGCTGGGGCCCCGGGAGGCGCCGGCGAACGGTTGCATCCAGATCCATATCTAAATTCCCCCGCAAGTCTTCGTCACATATTTATTATCATAACCAATTTTTTCGGCGGTGTCAACGCCTCCGCCGGACCTGCACGGCAAACGCAGCTTAAACCGGGTCCCTAACGGCGGTCCGGGCGTCCAGGGCCAGCACGCCCTTGGGCCAGACCGCCAGGGGATTGATATCCAGCTCGGCAATCTGGGGGAAATCGGTAACCAGCCGCCCCAGGCGCAGCAGACTGTCCACCAGGGCGGCCTTGTCTGCCGGGGGAACTCCGCGCGCTCCGGACAGGAGCGGAAAAGATTTAATTTCGGCCAGCATTTCCCAGGCTTCTTTTTCAGTCAAAGGGGCGAGCCGGAAAGAAACGTCTTTGAGTACTTCGGTGTAAATGCCGCCCAGGCCGAAAATGATCACCGGGCCGAATTCGGCGTCCCGCTTTGCCCCCAGAATTACCTCCAGACCGCCGGGGTGATATCTTTGCAAAACCTGTAGCCAGCCCAAAAAAATTTCATTTTTCCTCAGCCGGTTTATAGCCTTTTAACTCCGCCCGTCCGTTTCTTACCTGAGTAATTAACTTGTTTAATTCTTTTTCCAGGCCGCTTAAAATGTCGTCGGCGTAATCCCTTGCGCCCTGCTTGATTTCCCTGGCCACAACCTCTGCTTTCTGTACGACCTCTTCGGCGATTGCCTTTGCCTGACGGGCGATTTCGCTTTCCTCGGCGCGCCGGTCCAGCTGCTTTTGCGCTTCCTCCATAATCCGCAGGGCTTCTTTTTTCGAGTCCGCCAAAACCTTTTCCCGCTCCTGCAGCACCCATTTGGCCTGACGGACTTCCTCGGGTAAAGCGGCCCGCATCCGGTCCAGGTAGTCCAGCAGTTTTTCCTCGTCGATCAAGACGCGCCTGGTCAGAGGAATTTTTGGGCTGTTTTCCACCAAATCCTCCAATTCGTTCAAAACATTAAATAATTCCACTTTTCATTCACATCCTCCCGTTTCTTTGCGGCCCGCGAATTTTTTAATCAACCTCTGTTCCACCTCCGGCGGCACCAGTTCTCTCACGCATCCGCCGAAAGAGGCCACTTCCTTGACGCCGCTGGAACTGATAAAGGAATATTCAGCCCTGGTCATCAAAAACACGGTGTCGATGGTGGGCGCCAGTTTTTTATTGGTCAGCGCCATCATAAATTCATTTTCGAAATCCGAAATCGCCCGCAGGCCGCGAATAATGGCGTTGGCCCCGTTTTGTTTGGCATAGTTGACAGTCAACCCGTCAAATGAATCTACTTTTACATTCGAAAAGGGGGCAAGCACCGTTTTCAGCATGTCTATCCGCTCGGCGACCGAAAATAAAGGCTTTTTGCTGGCATTGCGGGACACGGCGACAATTACCTCCTCAAATAGGGAAGCCGCCCGCTCGATCACATCCAGGTGCCCGTAGGTCAACGGGTCAAAACTTCCTGGATATACTGCTTTTGCCAAGATTCTAGCCCTCCCTGAAGAATGTTAGCATGGTATCGCCGTATTTTTCCTGGCGCTCCAGGACGAGATTGTGAATTCTGGAGGGCAACACCTCTCTTTTACTGCTTTCAACGATAATTATCCCGCCCGGTTCTAATAAATTGGACCAGGCGATTTGTTCTAAAACAGGCTGCTCCAGATGCCGCTCGTAGGGCGGATCGAGAAAAATAAGGTGAAAACGCTCTCCTTTTTTGGCCAGCCGTTTGATGGCCGTAAATACATCTTCCGGCAGTACCCGCGCGCCGGCGCTTAAAGATAGGGCAGCGAGATTCTCAAAAATGGTTTTTACCGCCCGGCGGTCTTTTTCCACGAAAAAAGCCGCTTCCGCCCCGCGGCTTAAGGCCTCGATGCCCACGTTGCCGCTCCCGGCGAAAAGATCTAAAAATTTGCTCCCGGCGAGCACGGGAGCCAGGATATTAAACAGAGCCTCCTTTACCCGGTCGGCAGTGGGGCGGCCCGGCCAGTCGGGCGGGGTTTTCAGGCGGCGCCCCTTGCAGGCGCCGGCAATAATTCTGACCATAAATTTTCCTTTCCTTTAGCTGGGGACATTATAACATAAAAAAACAAAAAAATCGATTTATAGCCTTAAAATAAAAATAGCGTTGTCCCTGGAAGCAACGCTTGGATAAAGCGAAAACTGGTGTTTATTCAGGAAGGCCCAGAATTGAAATCAACTCCCGCCGAAAACTTTCGTACTCCTGGCTTCCGTCAATAAGCAAAGTGCTAATCGCATAAAATCGGTTTGTACTCGGTGAGCGCATCCGGGCCGTTTGTTCGTCAACCGGAACCCCTATGATAGTCCAGCGGAGGACGCCGCTTGCGGACAACTTTAAGTGGCTCTTTTCAGCCTCGCCCAACCTGTTGTGAATATTAGAAAGGTCGCTGCCCCCTTTTACTTCTATCGCTAGCAGGTGCCGGTATTGGTTTCCGGAACGCTCGCTAACCAGTATATCCGGGTCGGAGCCGAAACGTATTTTCACCCGCCGGCCCGCCGCGTTGTTGAATTCGATCTCGCTCTCCCTTTCCTGGAAACCGCTTGGATTTTTTGGCTTAACGATGTTTTCGATTAACTCCCGAACAACGGCTACCGCCTTCTGGCCGACGATTACCCGGTAACTCCCGTCCAATTGTGCCCCCAGGGTCAACAGGGCAAGTTCGTGGAAAAAATCTTCGGTGATATTATCCCTGCTGCTAATCGCGCTCAATAATCGTTCTCCCGCCTCGATAAGAGCGGCGCAAAGGTCCCGAATTTCGCTTTCCGAAACAGTTTCGCTTTTTCCTTTTTCAATTTCAACCCACTTACCCAGACCTTTTTTGCCAGGGTACGGCAAAAAGGACTTCTCCGCGCAGGCCGAACGCGCCCAATTTATTGAGGGCGCCTGCACTGACCATATCGTGAAGCTCACGATCAATAATCTGGACCCCTACTTTTCCCACGGCTTCTCTCAGGGCGTCGCGCAGAATTTTTCCACGCTCGGACTTTAAGCGGCTGATTACCCACATTTGTTTTGTGGGAATCAAAGTTTCCACAATTCAAGCCTCCGTTTCGGTTTCGTTTTTCAGGATCGTGGCGTAAGGAATTAGCCTTTTTTCGGCCAGCGTACAATATTCAGGGTTTAGTTCGATGCCGATAAAATACCTCCTTTGTTGCAGGGCCACTAACCCTGTAGTACCCGAACCCAGGAAGGGGTCAAGCACGAGATCACCTGGTTTTGACCCGGCCAGGATGCAGGGCAGGACAAGGGCCGGGGGGAAGGTCGCGAAATGGGCCTCCGGGTAAGGTTCGGTATTCACGGTCCAGACCGACCGCTTGTTCCGGTAACCTTTACCGGAAGCTGCTGGCTCAAGAATTGCCTGGTAATCATAATAATAACGTTCGTTTTTAGTGAGCAAAAAGACGTATTCGTGGGCGATGGTCGGCCTGTCTTTAACGCTTTCAGGTAGTATGTTAGGCTTAAACCAGATAATATCTGCCCTTAAATACCAGCCATCTTCTTGTAACAAGAAAGCCAATCGCCACGGCAGGCCCAGGAGATCCTTTGGTTTTAAACCGGCCGGTGTAGGAGGCCGGAAAGGCAGCCCGCGCACGATGTGGCCGTTGTCGGTTTTTTTGTCGGGGGCACGGTAAGTCCTCCCCCCGCTCGTATAGCCATCGCCTATGTTCAACCAGAAAGTGCCTTCGGGTTTAAGGACCCTCTTTACCTCTCGGAAAACCTTGACCAGCTTATCCAGGTATTCGGAGATGTCCATTTCCGTACCGATCTGGTCTGGGATGCCGTAATCGCGAAGCCCCCAATAAGGTGGTGAGGTAATGCAGGTCTGGATGATGTCAGCAGGCAATTGCTTTAACGCTGTCAGGGCGTTTCCTGTAATTATGTACGATTTTTCTTTATCGATTTTAGAAAGTAAAGACGGGGGACCGACAACAATGGTGTTCTCCTTTTGAGTTTCTTCGGCATAAAACAGAGAATCAAATAAGGTAGGTTCCATGCTTTATCCACACCTGCCTGTACTTTTCTGTTCCTGGTCATTATATCCATTCGACGTTTTCCTCCTCATTCCTTTTGCAAAGTAAAATTTTGCCTTTAAGGATATTCTACACCTTGCCAATACCAGGTTCGGCGTTGCGGTGAACCCCCTCTTTCAAAACCGGATCTTAAACACATACAAGCGAAAAATCGATTTTTTCACGTATAGATAAATTTGTCCGGGAAAAGCTATTAACGAGAAATTGGGAAGGGGAAAACCATTTGTTTACAGAGTTTTGCCGGGCTTTTGGCATCAATCTGGATCTGGCCCTGGAAGCGAGGGAAATCGTCCGGGGAGAAACGGAGCAGGAAGTCCCCGGCGTACAGGTGGACCGGGAAAAATACGATTATGCGGAAGTAACCATCGTTAAAATAGTGGAGCCTTACGCCGAAAAGCTGATGGGTAAACCCGTGGGCACTTACATCACCATTGAAGCCCCCGTCATCAGAGAAAACAACCCCCCCGCCCACCAGGAAATTACGGAAATCCTCGCCCGGCACCTGGAACCGTTCGTGAAACTGCCGGAATACTCTAATATCCTGGTGGTAGGTCTGGGCAACTGGCGGGCCACTCCTGATTCCCTGGGGCCGAAAGTCTGCAGTCTGACCGTGGTTACGCGGCACCTGTTCAATTACGCGCCGCAAGCGTTAAAAGAAGGAATGCGTTCGGTCAGCGCTCTGGCGCCGGGCGTGTTGGGCATTACCGGAATCGAAACAGCGGAAATCATTAAAGGCGTGGTGGAAAAAATCCGCCCGGAGCTGATCATCACCATCGACGCCCTGGCCGCCCGCAACGTCAGCCGGATCGGCACCACCATCCAGATCGCCGATACGGGAATCAGCCCCGGGTCGGGAACTGGGAATCAGCGGGCGGGAATCAACCGGGAAACCATGGGGGTGCCGGTAATTGCCCTCGGGATTCCCACGGTGGCCCACGCCGCCGTGATTGCCCGGGACACTCTCGACGGCTTTTTGGAGCAGCTAAGGAAAAGCCCCGAACTCTACCAGCTTTCTCAGAGATTGAGTCCGGGTTTGGCCCAGGAAGTAATCAACCGGGTGCTGGAACCTTTCGGCGGGAACTTGACGGTAACACCCAAAGAAATTGACACCTTGATTCATACGGCCGCTGAAATCGTTGCAGGGGGAATAACCATGGCCCTGCACCCAAATCTGACCCCCGACGAATACAACTTTTATCTGCACTAAATTGTATCTGTTTTTCTGGAATTTGCGAACAGCTTTGCGGCCGGGAATTACTGCTGATTTTGTTGGTTTTTAGTAAGGTCTACCGGGGGCCGGTTCAATTTGGCTTTGCTTTTAATCTAAACGGCCCCCGGATAGGTCCTTAATGAGGTAAGCAGGGAACACGGGACACAGCGCGGACCCGTGTCAAAGCTCTTCATCCCGTACCTCCCTGGACAGGAGTAGTCCGGGCGCTGACTACCTGGTTACCTGCGGGGTCGGAGGCTGGGAACCGGCAGCCAGGCTTTGCTCATAGGCGGCAATCATCTTTCTGACCATGTTGCCGCCGATGGCGCCGTTGACCCGGGAAGGAATATCACCCATGTAACCTCCCTGCGGAACCTGGACGCCCAGTTCGCGGGCGGTTTCCCATTTGAACTGCTCCATCGCGGCAGCAGCCTGCGGGAAAATTAAAGTGTTCCGTTTTTGCCCTAAGGCCATCGTGTTTCACCTCCTTGTCTTTATCCTGGTCTTAGTATTGTCGTCAATAAAATAATTTATAACTAGAACATTTTACCCGAGAAAGGCCCGGATCATTAGAAAAAGGGGGCACGCTCCTCCATCTCACTGGGAATGTGTGAATAAGAAAATGGTACGTACAGGCATGAGAGGCATTTAATGACAGGCGAATTAGGGCAGGCATATTTTGGAGGGAATTTATTTTGCACATTTCCAATTTTAAAATGTTGCGGTGAGCGGTTTCACCGCATATTTACTTTTTAATTTGAAAAAAGTGGCTTGCGCCGCCTTTTTTCTTTTGGTAGAATATCAAAGTGATTTTTTCTTTCCCCAATTCCTAATTCCCAATTCCTAATTCCTGTTTTTATAGGAGGTGTTTTTCTTGGCCAGAAAATGCGCCATTTGCGGAAAAGGAATCAGGGTGGGCATGCAGGTAAGCCATTCCCATATCCGGACAAAAAGAACCTGGACGCCGAATTTGCAACGGGTAAAGGCAATCGTCAACGGCGCGCCGAAAAGAATCCTGGTCTGCACGCGCTGCCTGCGCAGCGGAAAGGTGCAGCGGGCTGTTTAAAATTTAAAACAGGATAAAGGAAAAAATTGAGCCATAAAAAAGCGCTTTGCCGGTACCTTAGTCCCGGCAAAGCGTTTTGGCAGGTTTTTTTTGTTCCTTTGTGTTTCTGAGCCTGATGCCTTTGTGCCTTTTTAAAGCTTTTTCAGCCGCGGCGCAGGGGTGATTCCCGGGATGCGCCCGCGCTTGGCCACGGGCCGGCCGTTCACTTCTTTAATGTCCATGGTCATGTCGATGGGCGGTGCAGCGGAGATATAGCTGCCTACGCCGAAAGCGCCGGCGCCGACGTCGCTAAGGGCCCTGATCCGCTCGGGAGTAAGCCCCCCGCTGACAAAAATCTGCACGTGCCCGAAGCCCGCCTGGTCCAGGCGGGCCCTTACCTCCCGGACCAGCGCCGGGGTCACCCCGCCCCTTTCGTTAGGCGTGTCCAGCCGGACCCCCTGCAGTTTCTCCTTGAGATCCGCCGCCACCCGCAGGGTTTCCTCCGCCTCGTCCTTGAAAGTATCCACCAGCACAATCACCGGCGAATCCGGAGGCATGATGCGCTGATAAACCCGGGCCACCTCGAGGGTATCGCCGACAATTAAAATAACTGCGTGCGGCACCGTCCCGGAAGGTTCGCAGCCGGCCAGCTTGGCTCCCAAAATACAACTGGCGCCGTCGGCCCCGCCCACGATGGCGGCCCTTTCCATCACCGGGGCAACCGCCGGATGGACGTGACGGGCGCCGAAACAAACGACCCTTTTCCCTCCGGCGGCCTCTTTGCAGCGCCGGGCGGCGGTGGCCCAGCCGCTGGAACTGGCCAGGATACCCAAAAGGGCGGTTTCGTAAAGGCCGAAGCGATCGTACGGACCGGCCAGGCGCATAATTACTTCTTTTTCGTCAAAGGGCTCGCCCTCCGGTAAAGCCCAGATTTCCGTACCGGTTCCGGCGAGCAGATTTTTTACTTCCGGAACTCCCGCCAGGATGCCGGCCCGCCCGGCAAAAACTTCCGCAACCACCGGAGTATCCTGCAAACCCATGGCGCGCAAGATTTCCCTCGTTTTGATAAAATAAATGTCGGTCGTCCAGCCCTGGCGGATCTCTTCTTCATCCGCCGAAAAAAGGCGCCGGCCGGTCGAAACCTGGAAACCGGCCACTTCTTGTAAGCCCTGTACGGTTTTGATTTTTCTTCACCCGCCCCGTAAAAAAACTCGTTTATTTTCCAAGCAGCTTAAGGGGATCAAGCAGTCTTGCGCTATGGTAAACTGTCAATACTTCAACTTCCTCATAACTTGCCCGGTAGATAATTCTATAATTGCCCATAACTATTTCCCGTATGTTTTCTTGTTCAATTTCAGGAACAACCCGGCCCGAAAACGGAAAATCAGCTAAACGTTCTACAGCCTGAAATACTTTGAATGCAAACAATTCCGCAAAACGAGGAGAATCATTCGCAATATAAAGGCAAATCGTATCCAGATCATCAAGCGCCTGTTTAGTCCAGGTTATCTGAGCCATCTTGCCAACCGTATCCGGGCTTCTTCTGCAGATACTTTCTGCCCGGCATCTGCCTGCTCAAGACCGCGTTGAATTTTGTAAAGCAAATAGAGACGCTCCATTGCTTCTTCGATTGTCGCATCATCAGGAAGTTCCTTAACGACCTGCACAATCTTTTCTTTTTCAGTCATTTTGAGCCCGCCCTCCCTGAAAAGAAAACTTTTATTACTCCATATTCTTAAGTAAATTAGCCATTTCAATGGCCGTGACGGCTGCGCTCCAGCCCTTGTTCCCGGCCTTCGTGCCCGCCCTTTCGATGGCCTGCTCGATGGTATCGGCGGTAATTATGCCGAACGCCACCGGCACGCCGGTCTCCATGCTGATTCTGGCGATTCCCTTCGCTACTTCGGCGGCCACATACTCAAAATGCGGAGTGGCGCCGCGGATTACCGCGCCCAGGCAAATTATCGCGTTAAACCGCCGTTTTTCAATCATCTTGCGGGCGGCCAGGGGAACCTCAAAGGCGCCCGGCACCCAGGCTATTTCCACGTCCTCTTCCGCCACCCCGTGGCGTTTGAGGGCGTCGAGGGCACCGCTGAGCAGCCGGTTGGTGATGAATTCGTTAAAGCGGCCCACTACCAGGCCGAACCGCAACCCTTCGCCCAATAAATGACCTTCGTAAACTTTCGCCATAATCTCCTGTCCCTTCATTTAAACTGGCGCCGCCGGCAGTCAACGTTTGGGTAACAATGGTCCGGTCCGTTGGTTCTTCCCACCCGCCAGCGGACTGATTTATTTCAAACGTCCGACTTCCGACTTCCGACGACCGTTCTTAGCCGGTGAGGTTCAATAAATGCCCGAGCTTTTTCTTCTTCGTGCTCAGGTAAAAACGGTTGGTTTTGCACGGAGAAATTTCGATCGGGACGCGGTCTACAACCTGCAGCCCGTACCCTTCCAAACCGGCGATTTTCCGTGGATTGTTGGTCATGATGCGGATCTTTCGCAGACCGAGATCCACCAGAATCTGAGCGCCAATCCCGTAATCCCGCAGGTCCGGCGGAAAACCTAAAGCTTCGTTTGCCTCGACGGTGTCCTTGCCCTGATCCTGGAGCTTGTAGGCCCGGATCTTGTTTAAAAGGCCGATGCCGCGTCCCTCCTGGCGCATGTACAGAACAACGCCCACGCCTTCTTCTGCAATCATCTCCATGGCCCGCTTCAGCTGCTCGCCGCAATCGCAGCGCAGAGAGCCAAAAACGTCGCCGGTGAGACATTCGGAGTGCACCCGCACCAGGGGCGCCTCCACGCTCGTTAAATCGCCCTTCACCAGGGCAAGGTGACCTTTTTTGTCCAGCAGGCTTTCGTACGCTACGGCGGTAAATTCGCCGAACCTGGTGGGCAGCTTCGCTTCGTCCACTTTTTTAATCAGCTTTTCCGTGCGCCGCCGGTACTGGATCAGGTCCGCGATGGTGATCATCTTTAAGCCGTGCTGCCGGCAAAACTCGATCAGTTCGGGCACCCGGGCCATGGTTCCGTCTTCCTTCATAATTTCGCAGCAGACGCCGGCCGGGTAAAGACCCGCCAGCCGCGCCAGATCCACCGTCGCCTCGGTATGGCCCGCCCGGCGCAAGACGCCGCCTTCCTTCGCCCGCAGGGGGAAGATATGCCCCGGGCGCCGAAGGTCTTCGGGCCGGGTGGCCGGGTCTAAAATAGATTTAATGGTAAAGGCCCGTTCGTGGGCGGAAATGCCTGTCGTCGTGTCCCGGTGGTCGATGGAAACGGTAAAGGCGGTGCCGTGGGGGTCGGTATTATGCGTCACCATCAGGGGCAAATCCAGTTCGTCCAGCCGCGCCCCGTTAACCGGCAGGCAAACCAGGCCGCGGGCGTGGGTAACCATAAAGTTGATTGCTTCCGGGGTGACCTTTTCCGCGGCCATGATGAGGTCCCCTTCGTTTTCGCGATCCTCGTCATCGACCACAACAACCATTTTTCCGGCGCGAATATCTTCGATGGCCTCATCGATGGTGCTAAAACGAAATTCCATGTCCTTACTTCCTTTCTCTCCCGCAATATTCAAACCAGCTTCTCCTCCGAAAAACCCTTTTGCCCGCCGGTCGTTTGCCGCCGCGCCAACGCTCCCGGCACACCGAACGACGGGCCGGTAGTTCTCATCGCCTTGTCCCCACTCCTACAATCCCCCAATTCCTAATTCCTAACCCGCGACACTAATTCCCAATCCCTAACCCCCAATCCCTATTCCATAAATCCGTGTTCGGCCAAAAAGGCCAGGGACAGCTTTTCCCGGCGGCCGTTTTCCCTCTGGAGTAAAAGGCGCTCCACGTACTTCCCGATGAGGTCGGCCTCCAGGTTCACGGTGTCGCCGGGCCTTTTGAAGCCCAGCGTGGTCAGGGCGGCCGTATGGGGAATGAGGGAAACTTGAAAGCTGCTATCATTAAAATCTATCACCGTCAGGCTGATCCCGTCAATAGCCACGGAGCCTTTTTTAATAATGTAGCGCATTACCCCGGCAGGGGCGCCGATCGTCAGCAGGGTGGCGATGTCGTGCGGTTCGCGCCGGAGGATTGTTCCCACGCCGTCGATGTGGCCGCTCACCAGGTGCCCGCCCAGGCGGGCGTCCAGCCGCAGGGCGCGCTCCAGGTTAACCCGGTCGCCGGGCGCCAGTTGCCCTAAATTTGTTTTGGCCAGGGTTTCGGCCATCACGTCGGCGGTGAAAAAGTTTTTGTCCAGGGCGGTAACGGTGAGGCAAACTCCGTTGACCGCAATGCTGTCCCCTGCGCGGGTTCCTTCCAGCACGTGCCGGGCCTCAATTTTTAAACGGGCCGAGGCGGTTCCCCGGACAATTTGCCGGAGTGTTCCCAGTTCTTCGACGATGCCGGTAAACAACCTTCTCTTCTCCCCGAATGAAACGAATTAAACAAATTAACGTCCGGCGGATCCTTCGACGTATCCTTCAATGTAAATATCTTCACCAATTCGCTGGACGGATACGTTCCGCAGTGGAACAGCTTCGTCCAGCCGGCCGGCTCCCTGCCCCCCCACCGGGCCGGGGGCTTCCTTCCCGCCGATGATCCGGGGCGCGATAAACCACGCAACTTTGTCCACAATTCCGGCGTTTAAGGCGGAGGCGTGCACTTCGGCGCCCCCTTCAATGAGCACGCTGGTAATTTCCCGGCCGGCCAGTTCCTTCATTAACAGCGGCAGATTTACCCGCCCTTTTTCGTCCGGGGGCAGCACCAAAACTTCCGCGCCGGCCTCTTTGAGCGCCGCCACCCGCGCTGCCGGCGCCTTCGGCGTGGCGGCGATCAGGGTGGGGGCAGGTGACGCCTGGTTAATTATTTTTGCGCTGGTCGGCGTGCGGGCGCTGCTGTCGAGGACTACCCGCACCGGGTCCCTGCCCCCTCCTTCCGGCAGCCGGGCGGTCAGGGAAGGATTGTCCGCCAGAACTGTGCCGACGCCGGCTAAAATTGCATCGTAGCGATGGCGCAGGCGATGCCCGAAGATACGCGCCTGTTCCGAGGTAATCCACCGGGATTCCCCCCGCCGGGTGGCGATTTTGCCGTCCAAACTCATGGCCGCCTTCAGCACAACAAAAGGCAGGCGAGTGGTGATGTACTTGCTGAAAACTTCATTCAGGCGCCCTGCTTCGGCCTCCAGCACGCCGACGGCGACCTCGACCCCGGCCTGCCGGAGCCGCGCAATGCCCTTTCCGGCCACCAGCGGGTTGGGATCCGCCATGGCGACCACCACTTTGCGGATTTTCGCCGCAATGACCGCCTCCGTGCACGGCCCTGTGCGCCCGTGGTGGCAGCAAGGTTCCAGGTTCACGTAAAGGGTGGCCCCCTGCGCTTTTTCCCCGGCTTCCCGCAGGGCCATAATCTCGGCGTGGGGCGAGCCGGCGCGGGCGTGGTAGCCCGTCCCGACGATCTTTCCATCCTTCACGAGCACAGCCCCGACCAGCGGGTTGGGACTGGTGAATCCTTCCGCCTTTTTAGCCAGCTCCAGAGCCAGCTTCATGTACTGCTCGTCCACCGGCGATCACCAACATTCTGCAACATGCTGCACCCTTTGAGCTTTTTACTTCTGTTTCCCATTTACCAGATCGTAAACCTGCTCCTTTAACTCAGGCGGGGCCAGAACAATTAAAACGTCCCCGCTGTAGATGACGGTGTCCGCCTGGGGGGACAGAATTTCTTCACCGTTCCGGTAAATGGAAAGCACAGTGGCCCCGGTTCTGGTGCGAAACTCTGCTTCCCTTAGGGACTTGCCCGCCAGGGGCGAGCCGGGGGCAACCTTGATTTCCTCGATCCGCTGCAGGTTTCCGGCCATTTTAAAGGTGTAATCGAGAAGTTCGTTCATGAGCTTTTCGATTTCGAGGTTTATTTTGTCCCTTTCTCTCAGCAGGTGGTGCAGCTTCTGCTGCATGTGGCGCAGCACCTGCCGGTGGCCGTACTCCGCCAAAAACTCTTCCGCCGCCTTCTGCGACCGGACCACCACCCCCACGCCGGGAACAACCTGCACAATGCCTGTCTCCTGCAGAAGGGTGAGCGCCCTCCGGATGGTTTCCGGGGAAACGCTGTACTTTCCGGCCAGCGTCGAGCGGCCGAAAACTTTTTGCCCTTCCCGGTATTCCCCGCGGACGATTCTGGTCGCGATATCCACGGCAATAGTGGCGTACCTGGCCAGCACCTGAGTTTCCTGTGTTTCCATTTCATTGCTCCCTTTACGTTAGAAATGAAGAATTGGGATCAAGGGTTAAGACTTTATTAGAAACACTGGCTACGAGAGTGTTTTCTACGTTTATCTTTTACCCTTTTCCCCAATTCCCTATGTATTTATCTTCTGGATTTACTTAATCCGGATCGTTTTTCAGCTGATTGACCGGACGTTAAAGCCTTTAGCTTTAAATTCGTCCACCAGAGGGGCAGGTTCGGTCGTGTTTAATCTTAAGACCACCTGGACCTTTGCTTCCGGCCGTTCCACACAGGCGATCCCGATTACGCTGATGTTATGGTCCCGCACGACGTCAAGCAGATCGGCCAGGGCGCCGACGCGGTTTTCCGTTTCGATGACGATTCTGGTCCCGGGCCGGCGGAAACCGAAAAGCTGAATGAGCGCTTCAAATAAATCCGATTCGGTGATGATCCCCAGCAGTTTGCCGTTCTCGACCACTAAAAGGGAGCCGATCTGGTGGTCGCGCATAATCACGGCCGCTTCTTCGATACTGGCGTCCGGGCTGATCGTGGGCGGGTTCTTGATCATAACCTCCCGGACAACCATTTTGGAAAGAAGATAATTCATTTCAAAGACGCTCAGCGTGGTGGCGGGGGACGGTGAAACCGTCAACAAATCGTACCTGGTGACCAGTCCCACCAAAACGCCATTATCGACAACTGGAAGCTGCCTGATTTTTTGCTTCTTCAAGATGTCCATCGCCTCTAAAATGGGCGTGTTGGAGGGAATGGTAACGGGGTTTGGGGTCATGTGATCCCTGATAAACATCAGACCGGGACCTCCTCGCATTTTTCTTTCAATTATAACACAAGTACGCGGAAAAAGTGAATCAGGAATAGCAAAAAGTCCTGCCGTAAAAGCAGGACCCGGGAAAAGGAGGTATAGGATATATTCAGTTAATCAGGCTCATCTTTATTATGCCAGTTCTGCTTGACTCCGTCTGTCGGCTGAACGACAGATAAGGTGTCAATTTTGCGACATGCAGTCAATACAAAAAACTTGCCGCTGCAGTCAGCGCTTAAAACGCGGCCTGTGCCGGGGCGATTATTATTTTCCTTGAAACTCCGGTTTGCGCTTTTCCATGAAGGCGGCGATTCCTTCTTTCCTGTCTTCGGTAGAAAACAGCACGCCGAAGAGATCCGCCTCGTGGGCCAGGGCCTTGTCCAGGTCCATTTCCAGCCCCTCGTTTACTGCTTCTTTAGTCAGGCGCACGGCCACGGGTCCGCGCCGGGCGATGCGCCTGGCCAGATCCCGGCAGAAATCCAGCAGCTGGTCCGCCGGCACCACGTGGTTGACCAGACCGATGCTCAGGGCGGTTTGGGCGTCGTATTGGTCCGCGGTAAAGAGGATTTCCTTCGCCCACCCGGGGTTCACCAGGCGGGTCAGGCGCTGGGTTCCGCCAAAGCCGGCCATTATGCCCAGGTTTACTTCCGGCTGGCCCAGTTTCGCGTTCTCCGAGGCGACCCGGATGTCGCACGCCATGGCCAGTTCGCAGCCGCCGCCCAGGGCAAACCCGTTAATGGCCGCAATAACGGGTTTGGCCAGGTTCTCAATTTTGTTTAAGACCAACTGCCCCTTCCGGGCAAAATCCCTTGCCTGAAGGGGGGTGAGCCCGCTCATGTAGACGATGTCCGCGCCGGCCACAAAGGCGCGGTCACCGGCACCGGTGATGATGATCACCCGCACCTCCGGGTCGGCTTCCAGCTGTTCCATGGCCTGGCCGATTTCCATCACAGTGTCGTAGTTTAAAGCATTCAACACTTTCGGCCGGTTAATGGTGAGGATGGCGATGTTTTCCTCTTTCGTCACCAGGATATTGTTCCAGGTCACTTTACCCGCCTCCTTTTTAAACCTTTCTTTCCACCAGCATGGCCATTCCCTGGCCGCCGCCGATACACATGGTAACCAGACCGTAACGGTGCCCTTTCCGTTTCATTTCGTGCATGATGGTAACGACAAGCCGGGCGCCGGTGCAGCCGATGGGGTGCCCCAGGGAAATGCCGCTGCCCAGGGGGTTGGTCTGGTCAAGATTTAAGCCGAGCTCCCGCAGGCAGGCGATGGCCTGGGCGGCAAAGGCTTCGTTCAGCTCGACGACGTCCAGGTCGGCGACGGAAAGACCCGTTTTTTTCAGAACCTTCCGGACCGCCGGAATGGGGCCCAGGCCCATGTAGGCGGGATCCACGCCGCCGGATGCATACGCCTTAATGGTTACCCAGGGTTCCAGGCCCAGCTCTTCAGCCTTCCGGCGGGACATTAAGACCACGGCGGCCGCCCCGTCGTTGATTCCGGAAGAGTTACCCGCCGTGACCACCCCGTCTTTACGGAAGGCCGGCGGCAGCTTGGCCATTTTTTCCAGGGTGGTATCCATGGGCCGCTCGTCGGTGGCGAAGACGACGGGATCGCCCTTTCTTTGCGGGATAACCACGGGCACGATTTCCTCCTGGAAAAGGCCTTCCTTGATCGCCGTCCGGGCTCGCTGGTGGCTGAGCAGGCCGATTTCATCCTGCTCCCGGCGGGTGATTCCGTACCTGGCCGCAATGTTTTCGGCCGTATTGCCCATGTGGTAGCCGTAAAAGATTTCCCAGAGCCCGTCAAAAACCATTAAATCCACACATTCCCCTTTGGCGCTGACGTCCATCCGGTAGCCCCAGCGGGCCCTGGGCAGCAGGTAGGGAGCGCAGCTCATGTTTTCCATGCCGCCGGCCACCACTACCTCCGCTTCCCCCAGCATGATGGCCTGGGCGCCGAGGGTAATGGCCTTTAACCCGGAAGCGCAGACCTTGTTAACGGTAAATGCGGTGGTTTCCTTGGGCACGCCGGCGTAAACCGCCGCCTGACGGGCCGGGTTCTGGCCCTGCCCGCCCTGGAGGACGTTGCCCATGATCACCTCGTCCACCTGGACCTCCCGCAGGGAATCGTCCCAATCGGCAAACGACTTTTCCAGTTCGGTCACGCCGCCGCCCTTCAGTGCATCCGGGCCGAAGCCCAGCAGCTCTTCGCCGGATTTCGGCTTTAAGCCGGCCCTTTTCAGCGCCTCCTTAATCACCAGGCTCCCCAGTTTAACCGCCGGAACGTCTTTCAGAGAGCCGCCGAAAGAACCGATGGCCGTTCGTGCCCCGCTGACAATCACTACTTCGCGCATCGGGAAAAGTTTTCCCCCTTCCATTAGAAATAAACCTCTGAAATGGCCGCTTTGCTCATCTGGTCTACGTCTTGGGAAACACAAAGTTGAGCAGGCACAAAAGCACAAAGGTTAAGAAGTTAGTTTAAGCACTGAGGTATATAGATTGGAAAGTTAACCAGGCACTAAGGCACAAAGTTTAAAAACAGGTACCGGGTTGATTCTATTCTTTAGTACCTCTACTCCTCTGTGCCCTTGTGCCGCTGGCCCTTTAATCCCTTGATTCCTTTCTTTCTTTGTGCCTTTGTGCCTCTGTGCCTTTCTTTTTTGTCCTTTGTACCTCTTTTTACGATGACGCCAGCAGCTTCTTAAACTCCTCCGTCAGCAAGGGCACGGCCTGGAACAGATCGGCCACGATGCCGTAGGTGGCCACTTTAAAGATATTGGCCTCCGGGTCTTTGTTGATGGCCACGATGCACTTGGAAGAGCCCATCCCGGCCAGGTGCTGGATGGCCCCGGAGATCCCGCAGGCGATGTAGATGGTGGGGGACACGGTTTTGCCCGTCTGGCCCACCTGCATGCTGTGCGGGGCCCAGCCGGCGTCTACAGCGGCCCGGGAAGCACCAACGGCGGCGCCTAAAACGTCGGCCAGTTCTTCTAAAATCTTGAAGTTTTCAGGGCCCTTCATGCCGCGGCCGCCGGAAACGATGATGTCCGCCTCGGTAAGCTCGGGACGGGTGCTGACCTGGCGGACGACCTCCCGGATGACCTGCCGGAGGTCGCCGGGATCGGCGCTTACCGGAACAACTTCGGCGGTTCTGCCCTCCTGGGGAGCGTCCACGGGCAGGACGTTCGGCCGGATGGTGGCCATTACCGGCCGGGCCTCCGGGCAGTATGCTCTGACAAAGGCTTTGCCGGCGTAAATCGGCCGGGTGAAGACCAGCCGGCCGTCTTCTAAGGCGATGTCCGTGCAGTCGGTCAGCAGGCCCGTGTTCAGCCGCTGGGCCACCTGGGCGGCCAGGTCCCGGCCGCGGATGGTGCAGCCGAGGAGGAAGGCGGAGGGCTGGTGCTCCTTAATCAGATCGGCGACCACTTTGGTGTAGCCGTCGGTGGTGTAGTTTTCCAGCCGGTCCCCCTCGATGACGTACACTTTATCGGCCCCGTAGGCGCCCAGGCCCGGGGCCAGTTCCGCCAAGCCCTTGCCCACCAGGACGGCACACAGTTCTTCGCCCAGCTGGTCGGCAAACTTGCGCCCGGCGCTTAAAATTTCGCAGGTAACTTTTTTAATTTTGTTGTCGCGGACTTCCGCGTAAACCCAGATTCCTTTCGCCACTTGCCCTTCCTCCTTTTTAGATAACCTTGGCTTCTTCGCGTAAGGCTTTGACCAGAGCGGCCACTGCTTCGGGAACTTCGCCTTCGAGAATTTTGCCGGCGGCCCGGGGCTTGGGCAGGAAGTACTCCAGCACCTTCACTTTGGGGGCCGCCTGGTCGGCGCTCAAGCCCAGGTCGGCCAGATTCTTTTTCTCCATCGGCTTCTTTTTGGCCTGCATGATCCCTTTCATGGTCGGGTAACGCGGCTCGTTTAAGCCCTTTTGAGCGGTCAAAACGGCCGGCAAGGAAACTTCCACCACCTCGTTCCCGCCTTCAATGTCGCGGGTGGCGACCGCTTTGCCGGCTTCAATTTCGATTTTGGTGACCTGGTTGACCACGGGGAGGTCCAAGATTTCCGCCACGCGGCCCGCCACCTGGGCGCTGCCGTCGTCAATGGCCCGCCAGCCGCCCAGGATCAGGTCATACCCCAGACCGGACACGGCCCTGGCGAGGATGGTGGCGGTGGTAAATTCGTCCACTTCTTCCATCTCCGGGTTGATCAGCACCGCCCGGTCGGCGCCCATGGCCAGGGCCTGGCGCAGGGCTTCCTGGACGGAATCAGCGCCGACGCTCACTAAAACAACCTCTCCTCCGTGTTTTTCTTTGATGCGCAGGGCTTCTTCCACGGCAAATTCGTCGTAGGGGTTGATGATCAGGTTGACCCCCTGCCGGTTGATCTTGCCCTGGCCGTCGAGGGTGATCTTGGCCTCGGTGTCGAAGGTTTGCTTCATCAGGACGATGATTTTCATCTCTTCTCCCCCTTTTTTCTGAAACCATGGTTCCGGCAATAAATCAGGCCGGGCGCCTGAAAAAGCTTTTTTAGCAGCCTTGTCCCTGCCTATCCCGGATTTATTTAACTTACTGATGAAAAGAATAGCCGGCACAAGGATTCCCTATGCCCATCCCGGATTTCCGGATTGCCGGCGGCCGGCGGGCCGGAGCAAAGACTTTTGGCGGCGTTTCAGGCTGCCCGGGGAAAAAGTGCACATGGTCATGATTGAGAAAAGTTCACCCCCTTCACTGCCGGCCGGTTCCCATGCGCATTATTAGAACATCCGGTTAATAATCTACTTTTTCTTCGATTCTTGTTAAATTCCTGCTTTTGCTCCAAATTATTTTCCGGTGCCCGTCGCTTGTTTGGTCATCGCTGCCCTTAAGCTATTTTCGCCTTCTGCGTGTGTCTGGCCAGCGCTTCCTGGTATAGCTGCAGGTATTCCACCGCCGAGCGCGCCCAGGAATAGTCGATTTCCATCGCGTGGCGGACGAGTTTTTGCCACTGGCCGGGGTCGTCGCGGTAGAGGGCCAGCGCCCGTTTCACGGCGTGCAGCAGTGCTTCTTCACTGTATTCGGAGAAGACAAAGCCGTTGCCGGAACCCGTGACGGGGTTAAAATCGTGGACGGTGTCCGCCAGGCCGCCCACGGCGCGGACGATGGGAATGGTCCCGTAGCGCATGGCGATCAACTGGCCCAGCCCGCAGGGCTCAAAGCGCGAGGGCATCAGGAACATGTCCGCGCCGGCGTAAATGCGCTGGGCCAGGATGGCGTTAAAGCCGATGTGGACGCCTGCCTTGCCGGGATATTTGCTTTTTATTTCCTTAAAAATTTTTTCGTAATCCGGGTCCCCCGTCCCCAACAGGACGAACTGCAGGTCCATCTCCATTAATTGATCAATAATCCGCGCCACCAGGTCGAGGCCCTTTTGCTCCACCAGGCGGGAAATCATCGCTACAACAGGGGTGTTTTTGACGGGCAGGCCCATTTCTTTTTGCAGGGAGTATTTGTTTTCCCGCTTATTTTCCAGGGAATCCCGGTCGTAATTGCGGTGGATGCGGGGGTCCGTCCGGGGGTTAAACTCGTGATAATTAATACCGTTCACGATGCCGTATAGATCCGCCGCGCGCATCCGCAAAAGGCCGTCCAGGCGCTCACCCGTTTCCGGCCGCTGGATTTCTTCGGCGTAGGTCCGGCTGACGGTGCTGACCACGTCGGCAAATAAAATGCCCATTTTAATAAAGCTGACTGTTCCGTAAAATTCCAGCAATTCCGGGGTAAAGTAATCTTCGCCCACACCCAAAAGAGAGAGGGTTTCTTGGGGGAAATTACCCTGGTACTGCAGGTTGTGGATAGTAAACACGGTGGCCATTTTATTGTAAAAAGAATCGTGGCGGTAGCGCACCTTTAAAAAGAAAGGAATCGGTCCGGCCTGCCAGTCGTTGCAGTGAATGACGTCCGGCTGCCAGTTCAGCCGGGGCAGCATCTCCAGCACCGCCCGGCAGAAAAAGGCGAAGCGCTCCGCTTCATCTTCAAACATGTACATGCCGTCCCGGTAAAAATAATGGTGATTATCCACCAGGTAAACCGGGACCAGGCGGTGTTCACCCCGATACTGGGCTTCTAAGCCGGCTTCGCGAATGATGGCGGTTTCCGCCCGGTTTTTAAATAAGACCGGGAAATCCATCCGGTACCGCGCCCCCTCGATCCCTTTGTAATGGGGGAGGGTCACCCGGACGTCGTTGCCGGCGTGATCGTTGCCCACGGTGGCCAGGGCTTTCGGCAGGGAACCGGCCACGTCGGCCAGGCCGCCCGTTTTGGCAAACGGCACCACTTCCGCCGAAACCAGCAAGATTTTGAGCGGACGGTCAAACATTTTTTACCCTACCCCCCTGTACGGCATTTCTTCAAAGTGCGCCTCCGTTTCCCGCAAGTACCGGGCGGCCAGTTCCGGCGGGGTGGGATTGATGTAGTAGCCGGTGCCCAGCTCAAAGCCGGCAATCACGGTTAAACGGGGCAGAATTTCCAGGTGCCAGTGGTATTGTTCAACCTCCGGTTCGTTCACCGGCGAAGTGTGCAGCACAAGGTTGTACGGCGGATCGTAGAGCAGCACGGACAACTTGCGCAGGCAGGCCCGCAGCATCCGGGCCAGTTCCCGGATCTGCCCTTCGCGGATCTGCGCAAAATCGTGCTGGTGTTCGGTGGGGACGATCCACAATTCAAATGGAAACCGGGAAGCAAAAGGGGCCAGGGCCAGAAAATGCTTTTCCTGGATCACCAGGCGCTCGCGCTCAGCCGCTTCCTGGGCGACCAGATCGCAAAAAATACACCTGCCCGCAGCCCGGGCGTAGCGGTGAAAGCCTTCCAGCTCGTTCCGGACTTCGGCGGGCACCATGGGCGTGGCGATGATCTGGGAATGGGCGTGCTCCAGGGACGCCCCCGCCGTACTGCCGTAATTTTTAAAGATCTGGATATATTTAAACCGGGTGTCCCGGCGGAGATCCAGGGATCGTTCCCGCCAGGCCCACAGGACTTCGGCGACCTGTTTTTCGCTCTGGACGTCAAGGTTGTCAACGTGCTGGGGCACCTCCACCACCACTTCGTGGGCTCCCAAACCTTCCCTGACTTCGTAGATGCCCCGGTGGAAGACTTCCTGGCCCTCTTCGATTTTTACCGCCGGAAATTTGTTCGGCACCACCCGCACCCACCAGCCCGGCGCGTCCTTCGGGGTGCCGGCCCGGCGAAAAGCCATGACTTCGGGCGGGGTATGCTCCTCACAGCCGGCACACAAGGGGCAGGCGGTATCGTTCCGCTCGTGCACCACGCATCTAAAATCGGACGGCCGCTTGCCCCGCTCGGTAGCAATGGCCACCCAGCGGTCAACCACCGGATCCCTTCTCCATTCGGGCAAAACGGTTTCCTCCTTTGCAAAGTTTTAAGCCATAGAGGGCACAGAGGGCAGCTTCTCTCATCAACAAAAGAACTTTTTCATCCCATATTGGTGGCGTGAAAAGCGGCATGGAGGTCTACCCCGGATCTTCTTTTGTTCACTGTGTCCCCCGGGGCTTAAGTAACGACGGATTGCACCATGGCTTCCATCGAATCTTCCCTGTCCGTGCGCTCGTCAATGGTCAGGGAGGTCAGTACGCGCTGCACGCCGTTATGAAAGGGCACGCGGTGGATTTTTTTGACCACCTCCAGCACCCGGTCCAGGTCTCCCTCGATCACGGTGGACATCGGGGTAACCTGGTATCTGATCCCTTCTTCTTTTTTAATTATGTCGCAGCAACTGGCAATGTAACTGCTGATGTTCGGCCGGCCGGTGCCCAAAGGGGTGACGTTTACTTCGACAATGGCCATTTTCTTTTCCTCCTTTCACTGTAAAGTTACCGCAAAAACGCCCTTTTTATGCAAAGGCCGACCTTTTTTAAACAAACTTTTCGTTTCCGGCAGGAAAAAGAACAGGCAAGTCGAATTTTACCCGTAGAAAGAAAATCCTGGAAGGGTGGATTTCCTTTGGCGAAGGAACTTGTCAGCATTAAAGGAACGCGCGAAGGTCTGGTCATCTTTTTTGACCCGGAAAGGGAATTTGAAGAGATTAAGAATAACTTGAAACATAAAATCGAAGCGGCCCGGGGCTTTTTCCGGGGCGCTAAATTTACCCTCTACCAGGGAAACACGGCCTTGAACGCAGAGCAGCAGGTGGAGCTGGAAAACATCTGCCGGCAATACGGGCTGGTTCCCGCCCCGAACATCCGCTGGCCGGTCCGTCCGGCCCAAAACGGTGCGGGCGAGCGCGCCCGGCTGGTGTGCACCCAGCTGCGCTCCGGGCAGCAAATTGTCCATTCCGGCAACCTGGTCCTGGTGGGGGACGTTCACCCGGGCGCCCGGATTTTCGCTTCCGGGGACGTCGTCATTATGGGGCGGTGCCGGGGAGACGTGCACGCCGGCGAACCGGACAACCAAAAGGCCATGGTGGTGGCGCTGGACCTCCGCCCCAACCGGCTGACCATCGCCGGAGTGGCGGCGCCGGCGCCGCGGAAGAGTTCCCCATCCTCCCTTCCGGAGAACGGGACCCCGCAAATGGCCCTGCTGGAAAACGGGAAACTGGTCATCCGCCCTTACCTGCGACCTTCAAACGGATAGCCGCACCCCAGCAGGCCGGCGACGGACTTGGCGTCGCAGATTTCGCCCCGCCTGATCATTTCCGGAATCTGCGCCAGGGGCACCTTCACCACTTTGATAAACTCGTCCTCGTCCAGGTGCTGCCCGCCGGCCGGCTCCAGGTCCTGCGCCAGAAAAAGGTGAAGCTGCTCGTCCGTAAATCCGGGGGAGGAATAAATGCTGAAAAGGGGCTGCCAGCGCCGGGCGCGCCGGCCCGTTTCCTCCGCCAGCTCCCTTTGCGCCGCCGCCAGGGGCTCCTCCCCCGCTTCCACCAGACCGGCGGGAATTTCCAGCACCTCCTTTTGCACCGGGTAACGGTACTGCCTCACCAGCAAAACGTTTTGATTCCGGTCCAGGGCCACCACCGCGACCGCCGGCGCGTGCTCCACCACTTCCCGGGAGGCTTCCCGGCCGTTGGGCAGCCTGACCTGATCAACCCGCAGATGAACAATTTTCCCTTCGTAGATGATTCTGGAAGCAATCCGGGTTTCCCGGGTCTCTGCCTGGGAGGTCAAACTATTCGCCTCCTGTTCTTCTTAATTCGTCCAAAACCAGGCCGCACAAGACAACGTAATCTTCCGCGGGCAGGTGCCTGGCGGCGGAGGAATCGAAGAGAATATTTCCGGAAGGAGGAAATTCCTCGTCGCCGGGCCAGATGACAAAGGTGACGGGAATTTTCGGCAAAGCGGGCACGGTTACGGAAAACTCGCCAACGCCGGCGGATTTCCCGCCTAATTTTGCGCCGGCCGCCAGGAGCTTTTCCGGCTGCGTGCCGAAGTATTTCAGCAGGGGGCGGATCGTCCGGTTGGTGAAAGGCCCCACGTAGATATTTCCGCCGGGCAATTCCTTAAACGAGACCAGCCTGCCTTCCGGGGCCGCCGGCGTTGCCTGGGCGAGGTAGTGCAGTAAAATAATCTGCAGGGGGAGAGGTACCTCCTGTTCTTGCGGGATGCACCTAACCTCTCCCTGCGGGTGGCGGACCAGGTATGCTTCGCCCAGGAACGGTATTTCGAATTCTCCCCGGGCAAAGGACACCCGGGCGTTGAAGGCCATTGCTTCCGGGTCGCGCCGGCCGAAATCCTCCCGCGCTTTTCGAATGGCCGGCTCCAGGTTCATCCACAAAGCAAATCATCTCCCTTGTCCCTTCTCCACTATTCGACTTTCGCTGCACAAAGGTTATTTTCCTGCTTTTATTATGCGTATATTTGCGGTTGTTTCCGGGCAAATTTAATTTCAGATATGAAAACAAGCATGTCCGGGAAGAGGGCTAATCCCTAATTCCCAATCCCCAATTCCTATTTTCAAGGAGGTTTTCAGTCATGGGCTTAATGCGCTGGGATCCATTTGGAGAATTAAGCGCCCTGCGCCAACACATGAATCGTTTCCTGGAAAGCCCCTGGTGGCGGGGCTGGCGCGGCGGCTGGGGCCTGGAAGGGTACGGGCCGCGGGTTGACGTTTACCAGACGGAAAACGAGGTGGTGGCCACGGCGGAGCTGCCGGGCATCGAGTCGAAGGAAGACATTGACGTCTCGGTCACGGACAACAGCCTGACCATCAGAGGAGAATTCAAGCGCGCCCAGGACCTAAAGGACGACGATTTTTACCACAGCGAGCGGTATTACGGTACTTTCAGCCGCACCGTCCCCCTGCCGGCCGAGGTGAAACCGGAGCAGGCCCGGGCGAGCTACCGGAACGGGATTTTGGAGGTGCGCATTCCGAAGAGTGAGGAAGGCCGGCGAAAACCGATCCGGATCGACATCCACTAGATCGATTTTCCCTGGCGTTGAAAGGCATTAGATCAGTATCCATCTACCAGCACCGGCGGCCATTAATAACGGCAGCCGGTTTTTTATGGAGCAAAGGACGGCTTAAAGAAGGGCTGGCATTTCCCAACCTTAACAGCCGCTACCCGGCATTTGCTGATTGCCAGCTTGTCCCATTTAAGCCAGATATTTTGCAATGCCTCCTGAGGGTAAATTTTATATAATTTGTTAAAATGTTTACCGCGAAGGAGGTTATTATGTTTTCCCGGCTAAAACTGCCAACCCTGCTGATTTTCTTTGTCGCCCTCATTTTTTCCTCCGGATTTTCCTCCCCCGGACAGACCAACCGGCTTTTGGCGCAAGGCGACTACGGCGCAGACGTCCGCACTTTGCAAGAACAGCTTCGGCAATTGGGCTATTTCCAGGCTTCCCCCACCGGCTATTTCGGTCCCCTGACCTCCCTGGCGGTAACCGGTCTACAAAAAGACGCCCGCCTGCAGGCGGATGGAATTGTCGGTCCCCAAACCCGGGCGGCAATTGATGTTTTTTTGCAAAGGACGGGCAGCCGGCCGCGAATTGTCCATGGCTACTACACCGGTGCGGAAGGCCCCCTGCCTTCTTCCGCAGCCGTCCTGGCCGCCCAGGGTAGTGTCCTCACCCAGGTTGCACCCTTCTGGTACCAGCTCGATCCCCGGGGAAACGGTGATTTGATTCTGCAGGCGGACGTCACCCGGGAAGAAATGCGCAGGCTGGTTAAAACTGCCCGCGAACAGAACGTAAAGGTACTGGCTCTCGTTCATAACCTGTTATATAATAAAGGTATCGACGGCCGGGAAGCGGCCCACCGGGTCTTGGCCGACAAGGAAAACCGGCAGGCGCTGATCAAGAATCTGCTGGCCGTCATTCAAGAGAATGGCTTTGCGGGCATAGAAATTGATCTGGAAAACATTTACCCGCGTGACCGGCAATTGTTTAATCAATTCATTAAAGAACTGGCGGATGCGCTGGCGCCCCGGCAATATTACCTTTCCGTGGCTCTCCCGGCGAGGCTGGACGAACAAACCGGCTTAAGCTGGTCCGATTCTTTCGATTACGGAACGGTAGGCCGTTACGCCCACCAGGTAGTAATCATGGCCTACGACGAGCACGGCGTTTTTAGCGGTGCGGGGCCGGTGGCTTCGCTGCCCTGGGTGGAAAAGGTAATTTGCAGCGTCTTGCGGGAGATTCCGCCCGCCAAGATCGTCCTGGGCATCCCGGCCTACGGGTTTGACTGGAACGAGGACCGGGAAGAGCCGCGCTACATTTCGTACGCCATCGCCATGGCCACCGCCCGCCGTTACCGGCAGCCGATCAGCTGGGACGAAAGGGCGCAGGTTCCTTATTTTACTTACGTAGACGAAAATGGCTCCCGCCACGAAGTTTACTTTGAAAACGCCAGCAGTTGGGCGGGCAAGCTGGATCTGGCGGTGAAGTACAACCTGGGGGGCGTCGCCGTCTGGCGCCTGGGCTTAGAAGACCCCAAAGGCTGGGAAGTTTTAAAAAGCAAGTTTCCCGGGCGAAAATTGTAACCTTTTGGAAGAGGATTTTCCCCGCAGTCATAGAAATACTCAATAATATAAATTTAACCACAGAGAACACAGAGGAAAATAGATATCCGGAATCAGCAACCGGCTCCCAGCTCCCTGCTCAGAACAAAAAAAATTAACCTGAGCTGTGCGCCGGGCACCCTCTGTTGTTCCGTTGTGATCACTAAAAGCGGCATAAAAGTAAACCCTATCCCCTAATCCCCAACCCCTAATCCCTGTTCCCAGGAGGTGCGGCCATGCCTGCCCGGGTCGGTATTCCAGGCACCCTGCTTTATTACCTGTACTTTCCGGTATGGGAAACCTTTTTCCGGAATATCGGCGCCGAGGTTGTCACCTCCGGCAAAACAAATAAAAAAGCGCTGGACTACGGCGTTAAAGAAGCGCTGGCAGATGCCTGCGTGCCTATCAAGCTGTACTTCGGTCACGTTTTGAACCTGATTGAAAAAGGGGTCGACTACCTGTTTGTGCCCCGGGTGGTTTGCTTAAATGGCGAGACCACCTACTGTCCCAAGTTTCTCGGGCTGCCGGATATGATCAGGCACGTTCTGACGGACCTTCCCCCGCTGATTGATGTCCGGATGGATGTGCGCGAAGGAACCGGTGCCCTCTACCGCGCATACAGCGAAGCGGGCCGCGCCCTGGGTGCCAAATGGCCGGCCGTAGCGCAGGCTTACGGAAAGGCCATACTTGCCGGAAGGCGTTTTTTCGCCCTTTTGCAGGCGGGTTATCAGCCCCCGGAAGCCCTGGAAATCTTCAAAAATAAATCCGCGGTCCAGAAATCCCCAGGCCATTTCCACCGGAATAAAACGGAACTCGTTTTTGCCATTCTTGGTTACCCGTACCTTATTCATGATCAATTTGTCAGCGTCGGACTATTAAATAAATTATCCAAAATGGGAATCAAGGCGGTCACCGCCGAAAATTTACCGGCGAAACCCCTGGCCAGGCAGCCGCATATTTTAGACAAACGGCTTTTCTGGACGTTTAGCGACCTGGCCTATAAAGCTACCCAGTTTCTCTTGCAGCGCGGCGGGGTGGACGGAATTATCCACCTCACCGCCTTCGGTTGCGGACCGGACGCCATGCTGGATAAATTTATGGAAATGCTGGTCAAGGAGCGCTCCAGCATCCCGTTTATGAGTTTAACCGTAGACGAACACAGCGGCGAGGCCGGCATGACCACTCGCCTGGAAGCTTTTGCGGATATGGTTAGAAGGAAAAAGGGGGCGGCTGCCTGATGCCGGTAATCACCTTTCCTCACGTTGCGGAAGCGCAGCGGGCACTAAAAATGCTGATGAACGACCTGGGCAACGAGGTAATTATGCCACCCCGGCCCAGCAAACGCACCCTCGACCTGGGGGTTAAGTACGCCCCGGAATTCGCCTGTTTTCCGGTCAAAATCCTCCTGGGCACCTATCTGGAGACCTGCCCGCAAGGGGTAGAGTTAATCGTCACCAGCGGCGGGGTGGGTCCCTGCCGGGCCGGCCATTACGCTCAGCTACATAAAAAAATTCTGCGCTCCCTGGGCTACTCCGTGGACATCATCGTCTTCGAACCGCCGCGGCTCTACCCCCTGGATCTATTGCTGAATGTAAAAAAACTGAATCCGCGCCGGCTGTCCTACCGGTCCGTTTACGAGTGCGTCCGGCGGGCCTGGCGCAAGATCCAGGCCCTGGACAACCTGGAAAAACTCAGCCACCGGGTGCGCCCGCGCGAACTGAGCCGCGGCGCTACCACCAGGGTTTACCGGCAGGGCGTGGAATGGGTTGACCACGCTTATTCCTTAAAAGAAATCCTCGAGGCGGAAGCCGCCGCCCTGGAGGCGCTACAAAAAGTACCGCAGGACCCGGAACGGGAAGTTTTGCGCGTGGGCATTGTGGGGGAAATTTACGTCCTGCTGGAGCCGGCCAGCAACCTGGAAATGGAAGAAACCCTGGGCAACCTGGGCGTGGAGGTGGAACGCTCCATGTTCCTGACCGGCTGGACCCGCGACAACACCTGGGCGGAAACGGTGGAAAACATCACCGTGCGCGAGGCGGCCCTGCCCTATTTGCCCGAACTGCTGGGCGGACACGGCCGCGAGTCGGTGGGCAACACAATCATTTACGCCAAACGGGGCTTTGACGGGGTGATTCAGCTGGCTCCCTTCACCTGCATCCCGGAAATTGTCGCCCGCACCATCCTGCCCCGGGTGGCTAAAGATTATGATCTGCCTGTGCTTACTTTTTTCCTGGACGAACAAACCGGGAAGGCCGGAATGACCACCCGGCTGGAAGCTTTCGTGGATTTGCTGCGCTACCGGAAAAAGCAGGCAAAGTCGCCCAAAATGGCCGTAAACATTTGAAGAAGGGAACGGAATGAAAGCTTACCTTGGCATCGATGTGGGCTCCGTCAGTACAAACCTGGTGATCCTGACGGAAGCCGGGGAAATTCTGAGCGGGTTGTATTTGCGCACGGCCGGAAGGCCGATTGAAGCCATCCAGACAGGCCTGCGGCAGGTCCGGGAAAGTTTGCCGGCGGGGATCGAAATCGCCGGCGCGGGGACCACGGGAAGCGGCCGTTTCCTGGCCGGCGTAATGGTGGGTGCCGACGTGATTAAAAACGAAATTACCGCCCACGCTTTAGCTGCTTCTCTGTTGATTCCCGACGTTCAGACCGTATTCGAAATCGGAGGCCAGGATTCGAAAATGATTATTTTGCGCCGGGGGGTGGTGGTTGATTTTGCCATGAATACCGTCTGCGCGGCTGGAACGGGCTCTTTTTTGGACCAGCAGGCGGCGCGCTTGAACATTCCCATCGACCAGTTCGGCAGCCTGGCCCTGCAGTCGCAAAAACCCGTCCGGATCGCCGGCCGGTGCACCGTCTTTGCCGAATCGGACATGATCCACAAACAACAAATGGGGCACTCCCTGCCGGACATCATTAACGGGTTGTGCGAGGCCCTGGTGCGCAACTACCTGAACAACGTGGGAAAGGGCAAGGAAATCCTTCCGCCGGTTGTCTTCCAGGGCGGGGTAGCGGCCAACGTCGGCATTAAGGCGGCCTTTGAGCGGGCTTTAAAACTGGAAATTTATGTCCCGGAGCACCATAAAATCATGGGCGCCATCGGCGCCGCCTACCTGGCCAAAGAAGAGGCCGGCAAAAAAGGGTCCACCAGTTTTAAGGGTTTTGGCGCCGCGCAAGTGCGTTACCGCACAAGCAGTTTCGAGTGCGACGGCTGCCCCAATACGTGCGAAATCGTGGAGATTTACGAAGCGGACCGGATCATCGGGCGCTGGGGAGGACGCTGCCCGCGCTGGGACGTATAAAGACAGGAATTGGGGATTGGGAATTAGGGGATAGAGAAAAGATCGGGGATTAAACCTCCATGCTGCTTTTTCGGCGACATCAACAGAAGATGAAAATGTGCGAAAGCTATTTTTATAGGGGAGGCACAGGGGGCACGAAGGCACGAAGAAACAGGTGCAACCAGGGAATATTTTACTTTGTGCCTTTGTGCCTGGAAAACTTCATAAAAGGATTAAATTTATATAATTTTTAGGAAATGAGGTGGTAATTTTATGGGCAATGAATCCGAAGAAATCCGCAAGGGACGGCAACAATGGCTGGAACTGCGCGGCAAAATGAAGGACCGGGAAGAACGGTTTGAAACGGTCTCCGGCCTGCCGGTCAACGATCTTTACACCCCTCTGGACATCGAAGGCTTAGACTACCTGCGCGATTTGGGCTTCCCCGGCCTCTACCCCTTTACCCGCGGCGTCCAGGGGAACATGTACCGCGGGCGCCTGTGGACCATGCGCCAGTTTGCCGGCTTCGGCACGGCAAAGGACTCCAACCAGCGTTACAAGTACCTGCTTGAAAAAGGCCAGACGGGCTTGAGCATTGCCTTTGACATGCCCACCATCATGGGCTACGACAGCGACCATCCCCGCTCCTTGGGCGAAGTGGGCCGGTGCGGCGTGGCCATCGACTCCCTGCAGGACTTCGAAACCCTTTTTGACGGCATCCCCATGGATAAGGTGAGCACCTCGATGACCATCAACGCCCCCGCCTCGGTGATCTGGGCCATGTACATCGCCACCGGGGAAAAGCAGGGAGTGCGCCCGGAGCAGCTCACGGGCACCATCCAGAACGACATCCTAAAGGAATACATCGCCCAGAAATCCTGGATCTTCCCACCCGAACCGTCCATGCGGATCATTACGGACATTTTCGAATTCGGTTCCAAACACGTGCCCAAATGGAACACCATCAGCATCAGCGGCTACCACATCCGGGAAGCCGGCTCCACCGCCGTCCAGGAGCTGGCCTTTACCCTGGCCGACGGCTTCGCCTACGTGGAAGCGGGGATCAAAGCAGGGCTTGACGTGGACGACTTCGCCCCCCGGCTGTCCTTCTTCTTCAACGCGCACATCGACTTCTTCGAAGAAATCGCCAAGTACCGGGCCGCCCGGCGGATCTGGGCGCGCCGGATGAAGGAAAAATACGGGGCGAAAAACCCCCGCTCGTGGCTTTTGCGCTTCCACACCCAGACCGCCGGCTGCAGCCTCACCGCCCAGCAGCCGGAAAACAACATCGTGCGCACGGCTTACGAGGCCATGGCCGCCGTTTTGGGCGGAACCCAGTCCCTGCACACCAACTCCATGGACGAAGTCTGGGCGCTGCCCACCGAAAAGGCGGTCCAGATCGCCCTGCGCACCCAGCAGATTCTCGCCTACGAAACGGGCGCGGCCAACGTCATCGACCCCCTGGCCGGCTCCTACTACGTCGAAGCGCTCACCAATAAAATGGAAGAAGAAGCGGAAAAGTATTTTGAGGAAATCGACCGGCGCGGCGGGGTGCTGGCCTGCATCGACCAGAATTTCTTCCAGCAGGAAATTGCCGACGCGGCCTACCGCTACCAGCAGGCCCTGGACAGCAAACAAAGAATTTTAGTCGGGGTGAACGAATTTATCAACCCCGACGAACAGCTGGAAATCGAAATTCTCAAGATTGACCCGCAGGTGGAAAAGGAGCAGGTGGAGCGGGTGCGGAAGCTGCGCCAGGAAAGGGACAACATCCGGGTCAAGGAAACCCTGGACAACCTGCGCCGGGCCTGCGCGGGCACGGAAAACCTGATGCCCTGCATCCTGGAGTGCGTGCGGGCCTACGCCACCGAGGGCGAGATCATCCAGACGATGAAGGAAGTTTTCGGCGAATACAAAGAAAAGCCTGTTTTCTAAGGATTTGATTTTGGAAGGTTTTCCAAAAGAAAGGAAGGAGAAACCATGAGCAGAAGAATTCGCGTTTTAGTCGCCAAACCGGGCTTAGACGGTCACGACCGGGGCGCCCGGGTAATCGCCCGGGGTCTGCGCGACGCGGGGATGGAAGTAGTCTATACCGGTCTGCACCAAACCCCCGAGCAGATTGTCGAAGCCGCCATCCAGGAAGATGTGGACGTCATCGGGTTGAGCATTTTGTCCGGCGCCCACCTGACCCTCTTCCCCCGGGTGAGCGAACTGCTGAAAGAGCGCGGAGCGGAAGACATCATCGTCATCGGCGGCGGCACCATCCCGACGGACGACATCAAAGCCTTAAAAGAGGGCGGCTGGGCAAAGGAGCTGTTTACCCCCGGCACGCCGATCGAGACGATTGTGCAGTGGATCAGGGAAAATGTGCGAGTATAGAAGACAGGGGTTAGGGGTTAGGGGCTGACTTCAGCCCTCTTTCTATACCTTTCGTGTAGGAATTTAGCAAGATGTATTTTCCAAAAAGGGTTTTCTATTTTTTTATTGAAATCTTTTGTTGAGCGATAATGAGGAAAGATTATCCCGGCAACCGGTAAAACACTAGAAAGGGTGAGATTTGGTTGGCTAGCGAACAGGTAACCAGAGGCGTCACCAGGGCGCCGCACCGGTCGCTCTTTTACGCCATGGGCTATACGCCGGAAGACCTGCAAAAACCGCTGATCGGGATTGTCAACGCCTTCAACGAAATCATTCCCGGGCACATCCATTTAAGGGAGCTTGCCCAGGCGGCCAAGCTGGGCGTGGCGGCCGGCGGCGGTACGCCGGTGGAATTTCCGGTTATCGGCATTTGCGACGGGATCGCCATGAACCACGACGGCATGAAGTACCCCCTGGCCAGCCGGGAGCTGATTGCCGATTCCATCGAAACCATGGTGGTCGCCCACAAGCTGGACGGGCTGGTGCTGATCGGCAACTGTGATAAAATTGTCCCCGGTATGTTGATGGCCGCCGCCCGCCTGAACATTCCGAGCGTGTACGTGGGCGGCGGACCCATGCTGACGGGCACGCACCGGGAAAGGAAGGTCGACCTGGTGCGGGGGGTCTTTGAAGCGGTGGGCACTTTCGCCCAGGGAACAATAAGCGAAGAAGAACTGACCGAAATGGAACTGAGCGCCTGCCCCAGCTGCGGGAGCTGCGCCGGGCTTTTCACGGCCAACACCATGAACTGCCTGGCGGAGGCTTTGGGGATCGGCCTGCCCGGCAACGGCACCATTCCCGCCCCCTACGGGCAGCGCAAAGCCCTGGCCAAGCTGGCCGGGGAGCGCCTCATGGAAATGGTCCGGCGAAACGTGCGCCCCCGGGATATCCTTACCCCGGCGGCTTTTCGCAACGCCATCGCACTGGATATGGCCATCGGCGGCTCCACCAACACGGTGCTCCACCTGCTGGCCATCGCTTACGAGGCGGAAGTTCCCCTGGCGCTGGAAACCTTTGACGAAATCAGCGCCCGGGTGCCGAACATCTGCAAGCTGAGCCCCGCCGGTGAAGACCGGCTGTTTGACCTCTACCAGGCGGGCGGCATTTCCGCCGTGCTCAAGCAACTGGGCAAAGCGGGACTGCTGGCGCTGGACGCGCCGACCGCCACCGGCAAAACGCTGGGCGAAAACATCAGCCGGGCCGCCGTGCGTGATTCCCGGGTCATTCGCCCCTTAACCGACCCGTACGCGCCCGAGGGAGGGATCGCCGTCTTAAGGGGTAACCTGGCGCCGGACGGCGCGGTGGTCAAGCAGTCGGCGGTGGTCCCGGAAATGCTCGTGCACACCGGCCCGGCCCGGGTGTTCGAAAGCGAGGAAGAAGCTTTTAACGCCATTATGGACGGAAAAATCCGGGAAAAAGACGTAGTGGTCATCCGTTATGAAGGTCCCAGGGGTGGTCCCGGCATGCGGGAGATGCTCAGCCCCACTTCGGCCATCACGGGAATGGGCCTGGGCAGCAAAGTCGCCCTGATCACCGACGGGCGTTTCTCCGGCGGCACCCGCGGGGCTTCCATCGGGCACATTTCCCCGGAAGCATCCGAAGGCGGGCCGCTGGCCCTGGTGCAAGAAGGCGACCTGATTGAAATCGACATTCCCCGGCGCCAG
Source organism: Armatimonadota bacterium (assembly GCA_023511535.1). Taxonomy (GTDB): domain Bacteria; phylum Bacillota; class Desulfotomaculia; order Desulfotomaculales; family Nap2-2B; genus JAIMBK01. Next base: position 49,686 of record JAIMBK010000003.1, on the reverse strand, counting down.
CTGAACGTAAAGCTTTCCGAAGAAGAGCTGGCCGCCCGGCGCAGCGCCTGGCAGCCCCCGCCCCCGAAAGTCACCGGCAAAAGCTACCTGGCCCGCTACGCGGCCCTGGTCACTTCCGCCAGCACGGGGGCGGTAATGAAAGCGCCGGAGTAGGGATCAGGAGTTAGTGCCCTGACGCCGGTTTTTCCGCCGCCGGTTAACCAGTTGAGCGTCAACCCAATTCATTTCGGTCAGAAGAACAAAAAGCAAGCGGCCGGGGGCGATTTCCCGGAAGCTTGCTTTTTGTTTCAGCGGTGGACAGTTCTTTCTGGCGCCGCTGTTCTAACAGTTTTAAACCTGCCCGGCTTTAAACCCGTGTTTCAAGTATTTTAACCGGCCCGCCGGTATTTTTTCTGCCCGGCCTCCGGTTCTTCTCCGGAAACCGCCGGATACGAGCCCAGCACGCGCATGCTGACCGCGCGCCGGGAAACCGCCGCCAGGGCCTGCTGCACGACCTGGTCCAGGCGATGCCCCTGGAAGTCAACAAAGAACAGGTATTCCCCCAGCCTGTTCCGGGTGGGGCGGGATTCAATCCGGGTAAGGTTGATTTTCCTTTCCGCAAATTCGAGAAGAACGTCGCACAGCGCCCCCGGCCGGTCCTCCACGGAAAAGATGATGGAAGTCTTGCACCCCGGCCCCTGGGGAGCGTCCTCCCGGGCAACCACGATGAAACGGGTGGCGTTGGCGGAGCAATCGTTGATCTTTTCCGCTAAAATCACCAGGCCGCAAGACCGGGCAACCTGCGCGGTTCCGATGGCCGCCCAGGGCGCCGGCATGGCGGCGACGAGCGCAGCGGCTTCAGCAGTGCTGGCAGCCTCCTGTACCTCCACCCCCGGCAGGGAGTTTTCCAGAAAGGAGCGGCACTGCGCCAGCGCCTGGGGGTGCGAGACCACCCGCACCACTTTATGGAAAGGAACACCCGTCCGCGCCAGCAAATGGTGGTTCACGGACAAGATTATTTCGTTCTTGATTTTCGTCTGCCCAAAGCGGTGGGCCAGTAAATCCAGCGTCTGGTTTACCGATCCCTCGGTAGAATTTTCCAGGGGCAAAATTCCTTCGGTCAGTCCTCCTTTTTCTACGGCCATAAAAATATCCGTCAGAGAAGGAAAGGGAATTAATTCACCCTTATCCACGCTATTTAGGTAAAGCCTGGCGGCCATTTCCGAAAAAGTTCCCGGCGGTCCTAAATAACCGATTTTTTTAGTCATGATTTCATCCTCCTTTTAAAACAGGGATTGGGGATAGATACTCCTGGTATGCACGGCTATTTTCACTTTTTATGGAGGGGAACGCGAATTCCCCTGAACAATCTCCTCCATTTGCTAATTTCCTCCTTTCCGGCAACCTTAAAAGGCTTATCGGATTTGCCGCTCTCCGCAAGAAAGCGGCTAGCCGGCAGCTTTTATTCCTTTGCCCGCCTCCGGAAGGCTGCCCAATTTTCGCCCGGTAACCAGCGTTATTGCCTGTAAGTCCTGCATCAGCGCGGTAAATTGTTCCGGGTTAAGGGACTGCTGGCCGTCGCACAGCGCCTGAGCAGGATCGGGGTGCACCTCGATGAGCAGGCCGTCCGCCCCGGCCGCCAGTGCTGCTTTGGACATCGGGCCGATCAGGCGCCGGTCTCCGGTGGCATGGCTGGGATCGACCACCACGGGCAGGTGGCTTAAGATTTTCACCAGAGAAACGGCGCTCAAGTCCAGGGTATTACGCGTCAGGCGCTCAAAGGTGCGGATGCCCCGTTCGCACAGGATAACTTGCTCGTTGCCTTCCGACATGATATATTCCGCCGCCATGAGCCATTCCTCGATGGTCGCCGAGAGGCCGCGCTTCAACAGAACGGGCTTGCCGGAGCGGCCGGCCGCCCGCAAAAGGCGGAAATTCTGCATGTTGCGCGCCCCAATCTGCAGAATATCCACGTAATCTTTGGCCATGTCCAGGCTTTCCTGGTCAATTACTTCGCTCACCGTGGCCAGACCCGCCCAGGCGGCTGCCTCCGCCAGCAACTGTAATCCCTTTTCTGCTAACCCCTGGAAGCTGTAGGGAGACGTCCGCGGTTTAAAGGCCCCGCCGCGCAAAATTGTCGCCCCGGCCCGCTTCACCACCCGGGCCGCCATGAACAGCTGCTCGCGGCTTTCGACGGCGCACGGCCCGGCCATCACGACCACGCTTCTCCCGCCGCCTACCGCCACCCGGCCGGCTTTCACCACGCTGTCTTCCCCCCTGACCTCCCTGCTGGCCAGCTTATAAGGCTTCATGATGGGGACTACCTTTTCCACGCCGGGCAAGTTTTCCAGGCCTGAAGTATCCGCCGCGCGGTGCTCCCCCACGGCCGCGATGACAATTCTGCTGACGCCATGGATTAAATGCGGTTGAAAACCCTGGGCGGCCAGCCTCTCGCTGACGACTTCGATCGTTTCCGGTGATGCACCGGGCTCCATGACAACAACCATCTTTGCGCCCTCCCAACTGTAATAAGTTGTTTAAAGTGAAGGTATTAAATTAAGGTATAAATATAGAAAAAAACCCGCAGCCTCCATCCCTCCAGGGACGAAGGCTGCGGGCTCTTCGCGGTACCACCCTGGTTGACCGCCGAGCGCCGGCGGCCCCCTCGCTTAGGGTACGGGAAAAATCATTCCTGACAACTAAAAAAGGCTTTTCATCCATAGGGACGAAAAGCCATCAATCTTTTCGCGGTACCACCCTACTTGCCTGCGCCAAAAGCGCAAACCCCTCAGGTAAAAAGGTACAGGAATGAACTCCGATACCCCCTTCCCGGTAACGGGGGAAGAAGCCGGCGCAGCCTACTTTACCGCTCAAGGTTTTCAGCCTGCTCCTCCGGAGGGAACTTCAACCAGCCATGTTCTAGAGGCGCTTCCAGTCGCCGACGCCTCCTCCCTGAAGAACTGGGCCCGGCCTACTTTCCTCCTTCACGGGATTTGAAGACCATCGTTATGTTATGGGTTATTATATCTAAAGCGAAGGAATAAATCAAGTTAAATTTTATACCATTTTATGGCAACGAGGGATAGGTTACCCGAGCGGCCGGTGCCTCAAGCCGGGCGTATTCAGATGAAGGACTGAGGGCTAAGGAAATTTTTCTTGGGCCATCGGAAAAAAGGGACAGGCGGGTTATCCTGTCCCTTTTAGTGATCTATTGGGGCAAAAAAGTTTTGCGCTATCATGTTTGCTGTTCGTAAACCTTATATTGGGGCTCCTGCTGCTCGACATAATTTACCCTTCCGCGCAGCCCCCGGGTAATATTTTCCAGCTGGTTGGCATAATCGGAAAACATTTTCTTTGCATTTTTATCCTGTGTATCCAGGGCAAAGCTTTTCAGGTTTGCCGTTACGCCTTCCAGGGTCGCCAGGGTCTGGTGCATTTTTTCGCCGATCGTCATCGTTCACGCCTCCTGTTTTTTTGATTTTCTCCATGCTTAGTCTGCCCCGAATTTGCTCTTTTCTCTCCAGAAAACTCCTGGGAATTTTTATACCATAATATACCTAATAGTATAATATATACCATAAATTTAAGGGTGTTGCAAGATGTCCATCCGCGAAAACGTAAAACGTCTGCTGGTCATCGACCAAAAGGAAACTGTCTTGCGGTCGGAAATTGCCGCCATGGTACCGACCGTTAAAATCCTGGTGATGCCGGCAGGAATTTGCCTGCGGAATGGATAATATTCCAGGGAAGAATAGATTTTAGATCCGGAGGGTTTCCAAATGGCTGCTTCTCCTTCCTGGCAAAAAATCTCGTTTCGCAATTCGCAGGGCCGCAAAATCGCCGGGTTATTATATACCCCACCGGCGCCCGCGGGGAAAATATTGGTCGTCTGCCACGGCTTCACGGGAAGCAAGGAAGGGGGCGGCAGGGCCGTCGAAATGGCCGAGGAATTTGGCAACCGGGGGTGGTCGGCGCTTTTATTCGACTTTGCCGGCTGCGGGGAAAGTGAAGGCTCCTTTGCCGGGCTTACCCTCACCGGGCAGATAGACGATTTAACCTGTGCGCTGAAATGGTGCACGGAAAAAGGTTTTCCAAAAATCGTCACCCTTGGCCGGAGCTTCGGGGGAAGCACGGTAATCTGCCAGGCCGCCCGGGATCAAACGGCGGCCGGCGTCTGCACCTGGGCCGCGCCCGCCGCGCTTACTGAACTTTTTACCGGCCTTTCCGCCGACGAAGGCGACCGGATCGGCCTGGCTGGAGAACAGGGTGTCGTTTACCTGAAAAAAAGCTTCCTTGAAGATCTCCAGCAATACGACGTCGCCGCCGACGCGGGGCGTCTATCTCCCCGCCCCCTGCTGATTATTCACGGCACAAAGGACGAACTGGTGTCGCCCGCCGAGGCGGAAGCCATCTACCGTTCAGCCGGCGAACCAAAGCAGCTGGCTTTAATCGACGGGGCCGATCATCAGTTTTCGCAGCATTACCGGCAGGTCTGGCGGGTCGTTGCCCGGTGGCTGCAGGCTTTTTAACCGGGAGTGTTTTTAAAGAGAAGTAAAAAAATAACTGTCCATGGTCTCGACAGCCACAATGATTTATGTTATAATTTAAAAAACTGGTTTTTAGGTAACCGGCAACAATTCTTCTCCTTGAAAAGCTGGTTTGGATAGGAAGAAGGTTTGTTTGGGTCCCTAAACCAGTAACCCAATCTTTCAAGGAGGAGAATTTTTTCATGTTCTACGAAGACAAAGTGCTCAAGTGCAAGGATTGCGGCGCTGATTTTGTGTTCAGTGCCGGTGAGCAGGCTTTTTACGCGGAAAAGGGGCTGACCAACGAGCCCAGCCGTTGCCGGGATTGCCGCCAGCGACGCAAAGAAGAACGGCGCGGGTCGGCCAGCCGCCAGATGTACGAAGCCTTCTGTTCCAATTGTGGCGCCCAGACCATGGTACCTTTCAAACCCACCGGGAGAAAGCCCGTTTACTGCCGGGAATGCCTGGCCCAAAACCGCCAGATGAGCTACCGGTAGAAGGTAAAAAGAAGGATAAAAATAACCGGAAAGAATCTCTTTTCCGGTTTTTTTATTTTTTCGCCCCTCTCAGTACACTCTTGACAGCCAGGACTGGATTGTGGATATGGCTCCGTTCTATCAATTTACGCCTGATGGTAGCAAAAGTTGGTGGTGTCTGGAACAATTCTCAGGGAAAATCTTTATAAATCCAGCCGGCGATCAAAAATGCGCCTGGTTTTTCGCTCCGTGCGCGGCAAGCCCCCATATTGCACCAGCTCGACATCCGGGGTGAGGCCGACGAAGTTAAAAAACCTTTTTTTGATTGTTTCCGCCAACCCGTTACCGTCGCCGGAAAAACCCGGCCTGCATTCCACCCGTAAGAGGACGGCGTCCTTCCCCCCGGGCGCCCTGTCAATAATGAACTGGTATTCGCTGCCCAGTTCCCGGAAAGGATTTAACAGATGATCGATCTGGCTCTGGAAAATATTCACCCCCCGTACCTTCACCATGTCGTCGGTCCGTCCCAGAAAGCGGTCGGTGCGGAAGAACGAGCGCCCGCAGGAGCACCGGCCGGGGAGGAGCCGGGTGAGGTCGTGGGTCCGGTAGCGGATCATGGGCATGGCTTCTTTGCATAAGGTGGTGGCCACCAGTTCCCCCGTTTCCCCCGGGGGGAGGGTTTGGCCGGTCCGGGGGTCGATGATCTCGTAGAGGAAGTAGTCGGACCAGTAGTGGATCCCTTCGTGGGCCTGGCAATCAAGGCCCGTGCCGGGGCCGTAGAGTTCGGTCATTCCGGGGATATCGAAGGTTTCCACGCCCAGGAGTTCTTCGATCCTTTTGCGCATCCGGTCGCTCCAGCGCTCCGAGCCGATGATCCCGGCTTTGAGCTTTAAGCGGGGTTTTAAGCCCCTTCTTTCCACTTCCTCGCCTAAAAAGAGGGCGTAGGAGGAAGTGGCGCAAAAGGCGGTCACCTGCAGATCTTCCATGAGCTCCAGCTGCAGGTCGGTCTGGCCGGGGCCCACCGGGACGGCCATGGCGCCGAACTTTTCGATCCCGGCCTGAAAGCCCACGCCGGCGGTCCAGAGGCCGTAGCCCACCATCACCTGGATGCGGTCTTCGGGGGTGAGGCCGGCCAGCTTAAAGCAGCGGGAGAACATTTCCGCCCAGTCTTCAAGATCCTTGCGGGTATACGGGATCACTTTCTTTTTCCCCGTAGTGCCCGAAGAGGCGTGGATGCGGACGATGTCTTTTTCCGGGACCGCCGTGATCCCTAAGGGGTAGTTGTCCCGGATGTCTTCCGGGGTGGTAAAGGGAAGCCTGGTGATGTCTGCCAGGGTTTTGATGTCTTCGGGGGTTACCCCCGCTTCGTCCATTTTCCGGCGGTAAAAGGGACAGTTCGCGTAGGCGTGGCGGACCGTCCACTTGAGGCCTTTTTCCTGAATGGAGTACATTTCGTCGGCGGAAAGGTGGACGACTTCGTCGTAGGTCATGGTGATCACCTCTTAAATACAGGAATTGGGAATTAGGAATTGGGAATTGGGGTAGATACTTTTGCTGTATTTGTTTTCATTTACCCGACGGCCATTTTCCCCGCCTCAAAAGCCCTCCTGTTGACCTCCCGGTATTTTTCCGGCACTGCCGCCAAAAGGCAGTCCAAAAGGGAGCCGGCACTAAAGGGCAAAAGGTCCAGGGCGGCGGCGGCGCCCAGCAAGACAGAGTTGACCGCCCGGGGGTGCCCCGCTTCGGCGGCCAGGCGGGAAGCCTCCAGCAGGTAGAGGCGGGGCACTTTTTCCCGCAGGTAAGCCAGGCAGGCCTGCGGGTCGTAGGCGGACAACCCTAAAGCGGCGGTGACGGGGATCACGGGGGTGGTATTCACCACCGCCACGCCGGCGGGTTTTAGCTTGGGCAGGCCGCGGACCGCTTCGGCGGGCTCAAAGCCTAAGAGCAGATCCGCTTTTCGGTCCGGGATCAAGGCGCCCCACAGGGGGTCGCCGAAGCGCACCTGGCTCATCACCACCCCTTCCCGCTGGGCCATTCCGATGATTTCCGAGGTGCGCACGGGGAGACCGGCGGCCATGGCCGCTGCGGCCAGCACCCGGGCGGCCAGGACGGTGCCCTGGCCGCCCACACCGGTGATGACGATATCAAAGCTCACGAAAGCTCACCTCCGGAGATGGCGCCGGCCGGGCAGACAGCCGCGCACAGGCCGCAGCCGGTGCAGGCAGGGGTAATTTGCGGACCGGGGGCAAGGGCCGGGCAGCCCAGCTCTTCTATGCAGAGGTTGCACTCCAGGCACTTTTCCCGGTCCACCCGGCAGGGTTTTTTAGGTTGGGCTAAGGCAACACACTCCCGGCGCATGACCACCACCGCGGGTCCGGGGAAAGCCAGGGCTTCTCTGGCCACCCGCACGGCTTCGGCGAGGTCGTAGGGGTCCACCACCCGGACAAATTCCACCCCGCAGGCCCTGGCCAAAGCGGCGATCTCAATCACCGGGGCGGGTTTGCCGGCGGCATTTCGGCCGGTCCCCGGGTGGGGCTGGTAGCCGGTCATGGCCGTGGTGCGGTTGTCCAGAACGACGATGGTGATGGCCGCCCGGTTGTAGACGGCGTTGACCAGGCCGGGCAGGCCGGCGTGAAAGAAGGTGGAGTCCCCTAAAAAGGCCACCTGCTTGCGGGCGGGCCCCACCCGGAAAAGCCCCGCGGCAATGTTTATCCCGGCCCCCATGCACAGACAGGTATCCACCATCGAAAGCGGCGGGGCGTTGCCCAGGGTATAGCAGCCGATGTCCCCGGTGAAGACTGCGTCCGTTCCTTCCGCGGCCTTTTTCAAGGCATAGAAGGAAGCCCGGTGGGGGCACCCGGCGCAGAGGACCGGGGGGCGGGCCGGCAAAGGGGGGAGAACCATCTCCGGAGGGAGCTGATCTGCTACTCCGGCAAAGAAGGCGATGATTTTCCGGACCAGGTCTACGTTGAACTCCCCTTCCCGGGGGACCAGGTGATCGTGCTTGCCGGCTATCTCCACCGGCAGGCGATGCTGCCAGGCCAGGCGGATCACCTGGTCTTCCACCACCGGCTCCAGCTCTTCGAGGATCAAAAGGCGTTTTAAGCGCTTTAAGAAGCTGAGCACCGGTTCTATCGGCAAGGGATAGGGAGTGCCGATCTTGAAGAGGTTAACTTTTAGCCCTAACTCAAAGAGGGCTTCTTCGGCGTAGGTGGCGCTGACCCCGGAGGCAAGAATGCCCAGTTCGCTCTCTGCTTCCCGGAAAACATTAAAGGGGGTGGCGGCCAATAGCTTCTGGGCCGCTTCCTGCTGACGGTTTAGCCAGACGTGGCGTTTAGCCGCTAAGCTGGGGAAGATCACCCAGCGGGGGTCTTTGGCAAATTTCCCTGTGAAGGGGGGCGAGACCACCGTTTCGTCGATCCCGACATCCTGGCCGACGTGGGCCACTCGGGTGGTGGGCCGCAAGATCACCGGGAGACCCAGGACCTCGGAAAGGGCAAAGGCGGCTTTGGCCATTTCTTTGGCCTCTTGCGGGGTAGCCGGATCTAACACAGGCAGGCCGGCGAAGCGGGCAAAGAGCCGGGTGTCCTGCTCGGTCTGGGAACTGTGGGGACCGGGGTCGTCGGCCACCACCAGGACCAGGCCCCCTTTGACGCCGATGTAGGCCAGGGCCATTAACGGATCGGCGGCCACGTTCAAGCCCACCTGCTTCATGCTCACCGCCGCCCGGGCCCCGGCGTAGGCCGCCCCGGCGGCTACTTCCAGAGCCACTTTTTCGTTGACCGACCACTCGGCGTAGAAACCTTTGGTGGGGGCCAGTCGGGCCAGGGTGCCGAAGACCTCCGAAGAGGGGGTGCCCGGGTAGGCGGCGGCCACCTGCAGGCCGCCCTCCACCAGCCCCCAGGCGATGGCTTCGTTGCCCAGGAGAAGATGTTTGGGCATGCGTCTACCGCCTCCTTAAAAGCAGGAATTAGGAATTTGGGATTAGGAATTAAGGGTATACCTTTTTCTGGATATGATTAATTTTAACTGGTTAAAAAGGTAATCGTTTGCGGAAAGGCAATCAGAATTATAACGACGGCAAAATAAGCGGGCAAAAAGTACAGAATACCCTTGAAGACCACCTGCAGGGGCAGGTTTTCACCAAGCCCGCTCACAATATACGCGCACACTCCCACCGGCGGGGTCACCGCCCCCATGGTGGTGAGGATGTTCAAGAGCACCGAAAACCACAAGGGGTCGTAGCCTAGAGCCAGGGCCAGCGGGAAAAAAACCGGGATGGTCACCACCAGAAAGCCCAGGGCGTCCATGAACATGCCCCCTAAGGTGTAGATGGCGATGATGATCCCCAGGACCACAAAGGGGGGAACGGGCAGGGCCGCCGCCCAGTCGGTTAAAATATAGGGGAGCCTGGTGACGGTTAAAAAGCGGCCGAAGATGACGGCGCCGGTCACCAGGACCATGACCATGGCCGAGATGCGGATGGTCTCGAGAACGGCGCCGGCAAACCCTTTCCAGGTCAGCTGGCGCTGGAGAAGGGCAATGACGAGGGCGCCGAAGGAACCGGCGGCACCGGCCTCAGTGGGGGTGAACCACCCCAGGTAGAGGCCGCCGATGACCAGGGCAAACAACACCAGAGTTTCGATCACCCCGGGCAGGGCGGCCAGCCTTTCTTGAAAGCTCGCCTTTTCCCCGGCGGGGCCAAGTCTGGGATTCTTCAGACATAAAAAAGAAATGGTGAGCAAAAACAAAAGGCCCAAAAGAATCCCGGGGATAACGTTGGCCACAAACAGTTTGCCGATGGACTGTTCGGTCTGGATGGCGATGACGATGAGGACCACGCTGGGGGGAACGACCACCCCCAAGGTGCCGCCGCAGGCCACGCTGGCCGCGCTCAAGGCCGGGTCGTAGCGGTATTTTTTCATCTGCGGCAGGGCGATGGTCCCCATGGTGGCGGCGGTGGCGGCATTGGAGCCGCAGATGGCGGCAAAGCCCATGCTGGCCACGATGGTGGTGCTGGCCAGGCCGCCTTTGAAGTGCCCCACCCACTTGTACGCCGCCCGGTAAAGGCTTTCGGTCACCCCGGAGTGAAAGGCGATGCTGCCCATGAGCACAAACAAGGGAATGACGCTTAAGCCGTAGGAGGAAAACTGCTCCCAGATGTCCCCGCTTAACATATTCAGGGCGGCTTCCGGAGAGGTTACGAGGCAAAACCCTACAAAGCCGGCCAGCAGCATGGCAAAGCCCACGGGCATCCCCAGGAGCATGAGGACGACCATCAACCCTGTGCCGAGAAGGGCGCTCATTTCCCAAAGACCCCTTTCCCCGCTTTGAGCAGATCCACCAAAAGGACCAGGGCAAGGCAGGCCAGGCCGAAGGCCACGGCGTAAGTAAAGGGATAATAGCTCACGTGCATCGTTTCGGAGAGCTTGCCCAGCTGCCCTAAGCGGTGGGCCAGCACCCCCACCCGCCAGGCAGCCAGGGCGAAGAAGGCCGCGGCAGCAAAGGAGGCGGCGGCGGCGATGCCGGCCCGGGGGCGGGCCGGGAGGCGCGCCACGAACAGGTCGATGGCCACGTGGCCGCGGTGCAGCTGGGCGTAACCTAAGGCAAAGGCGGCGGTGACGGCCGCCAGCCAGCCGACGGCCTCGGCGGTGCCCCCTAAGGGGCGGTGGGCCAGGCGCAAAATGATGTTGGCCACGGAGAGGAGCATCATGATCATCAAGGCCCCTGCAGCCACCCAGGCCAGCCCTGTGTTTAAGCGGTGGATGAATTTTTCCACGGGAAAAACGTCCTCCTTGAAAGCAGGGATTGGGAATTCAGACCATATGTTTTTTGCGACCCGACAGAGGACGAAAAAGTTATTTTTTGGAGCAGGTAATAACTTTTTTTTCAGGCCACCTACTTGTATTCTTGAGCGTACTTATCCCTTAGTTCGGTAAGCCGCTGGAGAAACTTTTGCGCCGGGAGCCCCTTGGCTTCCACTTCTTTAACGTAGGCGTCGGTGACTCCCTTTAATTTGGCGTCCCACCGGGCCTTTTCTTCCGGGGTTAAGGTGATTACTTTCAGGCCCTGTTCTTTGGTGGCCCAGGCCAGGCTTTCCTTGACGTGGTTGTCCAGGTAGGTCCCCGTCCAGAGGGCCATTTCCCGGCCCAGGTCGTCGATCACCTTTTGCACGTCCGGGGGCAGGGAGTTCCAGACGTTCTTGTTCATCACCGCCGCAAAGGAGACGGTGACCAGGGGATAGTCCGTGACGTATTTGACGGTTTCGGCGTACTTAAAGTCGAGGAGCACTTCCCGGCTGGTGATGTACCCGTCGATGACCCCGGTCTGCAGGGCCTGGGCGATTTCCGACTGGGGCATGCCCACCGGGGTGCCGCCCAAGGCTTTGAGCACCGGAACCCCCGTGCCGGTGGTGCGCAGGCGCAAGCCGGTAATGTCTTCTAATCTTTGCACCGGCTTTTTGGACTGGATGTACGCGGGTTCGGTGTTAAAAACGGTGAGAACCTTAAAGTCGGCCAGTTCCTGGGGCTGGAATTCTTTGACCAGGTCGTAGAGGACCAGGCTGGCCACCCTGGCGTTGGGGTAGGCCACGGGCTGGTCGCTGACGCCGATGAGCGGGAACCGGCCGGGTTCGTAGGAGGGGCAGGAGAGTCCGATGTCCGCCACTCCTTTTAAGACGCCGTCGTACATGTTCTGGGCGGTAAGCAGGGTGCCCCCGGGGAATTTTTCCACCTTGACCTTGCCGTTGGTCCGCTTCTCCACCTCTTCGGCCCACTTATCCATTTGCCTGGCCGGGAAGGTGTTGGCGGGGGCAAAGAAGGCGTATTTTAAGGTGATCGGTTTGGCCTCTTGCGGGGCCTGCCCTTCTTTTGGAGGCTGGGCCTCCTGCCGGCCGCAGCCGCCGAAAAGCAGCCCGAGGCCGAGCAGGGCCGCCAGCAGGAGAAGAACCGGTCTTTGAAACAGGCGGGCGGTTGGTTGTGGGTTGGTCGGCATGGGTCGAACCTCCTTAAGATTAAAATAAAAAACCAGCGTTGCAGACGAACGCCGGTTTATTACCACGTAAACCTGCCGCTCATCTCAACTCACCTAAGCTGACGAACCGCAAACTCATCTCAACTCAACCGTTATCAAATTGACTGGCGAAATAATACCATAACGGAAAAACCTTTGTCAACAAGAATTTTACCAGGTAAAAACTGGCTGTATTTCTCTATTATCCTTATTTGTTTCATCGCCGCCGGAATCTTCTCCGGAGCCACGGGGAGGTCCCGCAACCGCACTCCTTTTTATGTCAGTTTCCCCCGGCCTTTTTCCCTGGCCCGGCTTGCCTATTCGCCCACTTTATGGTAAGCTTTGAGGAGAAAAAGGGTTATTTGTCGCTTTTTCGTTGATAGCCTTGATAACTTTGGTTCTATGCGCTTTATGCGCCTTCGCGGTTACCTGCTTGCAAAGGGGGAATGCCGGCGTGGCCAAGCCGCCACCCACGGAGTTGAAGTTTGAGCTTGCGGGCATTGCCACGATCACCCTGGCGCTTCTCGGCCTGGTCAGCCTTTTCACGCCCGCCGCCGGAACAGCCGGGAGCCTGCTCAGGCAGGGCCTCGTCAGTATCGCCGGGGCGGGCCGGTACCTGCTGCCCCTGTTTTTTCTTTTCATTGGCTGGGAAATAATCCGGCAGCGTCAGAACCTTCAGATTACCTCCCGGCTTACCGGGCTTACCCTGCTGCTGCTGGTGGCTTTAACCTTTTTGCACCTCGGGGTACCCCTCGCCGAAACCTTTTCCGCCGGAAAACAGGGTCAGGGCGGCGGGCTGCTGGGAGCTCTGGGCAGCTACTTGCTGGTCAAGTATTTCGGCCTTGCGGGCAGCTATATTATCTTAACCTCGCTGCTGATCGTGGCGGTGATCCTCTTGACGGGTCTTTCGCTGGCGCAGTTGGGGCAAATCTTCGGGACCCGCCTGTCCCTGGCGGGACGAAAGGCCGTGCACAGGATTTCTAATTTCCTTTTTGAGGAAATCAAAGAAGAGGAAGGGGAAAGCAAAGGCGAACAAAAAGATCAAGGCGCCGGCAAAAAAGTAATTATTGCCAACCGCCCGGAAGCAGCAGCCGACCGGGACAGAGAGCGGCACCCCGCCAAAAAACAGCAGGAAGATCAAAACAAAAAAGAGAGCAAGGTAATCCCCTTTTCCGTGCGCAGCGGCAAAACCTGCCAGCTTCCGCCGGCATCTTTACTGTCCCCGGCAAAAGGCCGGGAATCCGGGGTTACCGACAAGGAAATCAACGAGAAGATCGGCATCCTGGAGGAAACCCTGGCCAGCTTCGGCATAACGGCCCGCGTAACGCAGGTGACTGTTGGTCCGGCCATCACCCGCTACGAAATCCAGCCGCCGGCGGGAGTCAAGGTGAGCCGCATCGTCGGGCTGGCCGACGACCTGGCCCTGGCCCTGGCCGCCCCGCAGGTCCGGATTGAGGCGCCCATCCCCGGCCGGGCCGCCATCGGCATCGAGGTGCCGAACCGGAAAACAGCAACCGTCCACTTGCGGGAGTTGCTGGAAAGCAAGGAGTTCCAGCAATCCCCTTCCCGGCTTACCGTGGCGCTGGGCAAAGATATCGCCGGCGCGCCCGTCGTCGCCGACCTGGCCCAAATGCCCCACCTGCTGGTGGCCGGCGCCACCGGCTCCGGAAAAAGCGTTTGCATCAACACGATTGTGGCCAGCATCCTGTTTAAGGCCACGCCGGACGAAGTAAAGTTTATCTTAATCGACCCCAAAATGGTCGAACTGATCACCTACAACGGGATTCCGCATTTGATCACCCCGGTGGTCACCAGTCCGAAAAAGGCGGCCGGCATTCTGCACTGGGCGGTCAAGGAAATGGAGCGGCGCTACGAGTTGTTTGCCGCGGCCGGCGCCAAGGACATTGCCCGGTACAATGAGCAGCTGTACGCGGGCCAGCCCAGGAGCCCCGTTTCCGGAAGCGCAAATGAAGCGGGGGAGCCGGGAGCCGGCGGGGAAACGGGGGCCGGCGGCGGGGGCGCCGGGGACAAGAACAGGAGCGCCGGCGAAAGGGGTATGCATACCGGGAGTATCCCCGGTGGGGCTGCCGGCGGCGGGGTTGTCCATGCCGGGGGTGCCGGCGACGGTCCGCTGCCGTTTATCGTCATCATCATCGACGAACTGGCCGACCTGATGATGGTTGCGCCAGCCGAGGTGGAGGATTCCATCTGCCGCCTGGCGCAAATGGCCAGGGCCGCCGGCCTGCACCTGGTGGTGGCCACCCAGCGCCCTTCGGTGGACATCATCACCGGTTTGATCAAGGCCAACATTCCCTCCCGGATCTCGTTCGCCGTTTCTTCGCAGATGGACTCGCGCACCATCCTGGACATCGGCGGCGCCGAAAAGCTGCTGGGGAGGGGGGATATGCTCTTCTTCCCCGTGGGAGCGCCCAAACCGGTGCGGGTGCAGGGAACCTTCCTTTCGGATAAGGAAGTGGAGGCCCTGGTAGCCTTTCTCAAGGAGCAGGCCAAACCGGTTTACGACCAGGAAGTGGCGGAAATGGAGCTTCCGGAAAACCATTCCGCCCTGGCCGAAGAAGAGGACGAATTGCTTCCCCAGGCCGTGCAGCTTTTCATTGAAAAAGGAACCGCTTCCATCTCCCTGCTGCAAAGGCGCTTCCACATCGGCTACGCCAGGGCCGCCCGGCTCGTGGACATCATGGAGCAAAGGGGAATCGTGGGGAAATTTGACGGCAGCAAACCCCGGCCGGTCCTGATGACCCTGGAACAATTCAAAAGAACCTTTCAAAACAAGGAAGTAAGCTGAATCCTGCTTATAAAGAGTACACTTCTTCCTCTTTCAAGATCCGGACGCCTTTGGCCTGCAGGGCGGCGATGGCTTCGTCCAGTTGCTCCACCCGGAACACCACCAGGGCCGCCCGGGGAGTTTTTTGCACGAAGGCGTATAAATACTCAATGTTTAAACCGGCCTCTTCTAAAACGGCCAGCACCCGGGCCAGCCCCCCGGGTTCGTCGGCAACCTCCACGGCAATGACTTCGGTGGCGCTGACGGTAAAACCGGCTTCTTTTAAGACCCGGTAGGCCAGGTCCGGTTCGTTGACGATGAGCCTTAAGATGCCGAAATCGGTGGTATCGGCAATGGACAGGGCGCGGATGTTGATGTTGTGCCCGCCCAGGACCCGGGTTACCCTGGCCAGGCGCCCCGATTTGTTTTCCAGAAAGAGCGAAATCTGCTTTATTTTCATTCCCCAACCCCCCTGTTTTTTAGTTTTTATATTTCCCGCCGGTCCACTACCCGCCTGGCCTTGCCCTCGCTGCGGGGGATGGTGTTGGGCTCGACCAGCCTCACCCGGGCGGAAATCCCCAGCACGCTTTCGATGCGCTCCCGCAGGCGCTGTTCCAGGTCCTCCAGCTGGCGGACCTTATCGCTGAACAGTTCTTCCCCCACCTCCACCCAGATTTCAAGCTGATCTAAATTGCCCTTGCGGTCCACCACCAAAAGATAGTGGGGTTCGGTTTCGCCGGACTCCAGCAGGACGCTTTCCACCTGGGAGGGAAACACGTTTACGCCGCGGATGATCAGCATATCGTCGGTGCGGCCGGTAATCCGCCGGATGCGCAGGTGCGTGCGGCCGCAGGGGCAAGGCTCCGGGTTGAACCGGGTAATGTCCCGGGTACGGTAGCGGATGAGGGGAAAAGCTTCTTTCGTTATGGTAGTAATAACCAGTTCCCCTTCGCTTCCTGCAGGAAGCACTTCTCCCGTGTCGGGATCGATAATTTCCGGGATAAAGTGGTCCTCGAAAATGTGCATGCCCTCTTTAGCCGGACACTCCATGGCCACGCCCGGACCCATAATTTCGGACAACCCGTAAATATCCAGCGCCACCAGATCCAGTTTTTCTTCCAGCTGCCGGCGCATCCGCTCCGACCAGGGCTCGGCCCCGAAAATCCCGGCCTTTAAAGGCATTTTTTTAAAATCCAGGCCCATTTTCTGCCCTTCCTCCGCCAGATAGAGGGCGTAGGAAGGTGTGCAGGTGAGAATGGTGGTACCGAAGTCCTGCATAAGCATCAGCTGGCGCCGGGTGTTCCCCCCGGAAACCGGCACCACCGCCGCACCCAGCCTTTCGGCGCCGTAATGCAGGCCCAGCCCGCCGGTAAACAAACCGTACCCATAGGCATTTTGCACCACGTCAAATTTGGTGCCGCCGGCGCAGGCCAGCGACCGGGCGGCGAGCTCCGCCCACGTGTTGATATCATTTTTTGTGTAGCCCACCACGGTGGGTTTGCCCGTGGTGCCCGAGGAAGCGTGGACGCGCACCACATCGCTCATGGAGACGGCGAACAGGCCGAAAGGATAGTTGTCCCGCAGATCCTGCTTGGTGGTAAACGGCAGGCGGCGCAAGTCCTCTAAAGAACGGACGGAAGAAGGCTTAATACCCGCTTTGGTAAATCTTTCGCGATAAAAAGGGACGTTCCGGTAAACCCGCTCGATGGTCAGCCGGAGCCGTTCCAGCTGGAGCGCCTGCAGCTGCTCCCGGGGCATGGTTTCATTCTCACGGTCCCAATACACAGTTGCTTCTCCTTTCTTTTGCTTAATTAAATAGTTCAACAACCAGCGGCAGACTTCCTGCCCGGGAAAATTTTTTAAACAAAGCAGGACAATATAAAAAATTTATCAAAATAAATAACCCGGAGGATAGTTATTTCTCTCCTGAAATGGTATAATTGACAACAACTAATTAAGGTTGGACACTCCCTTCCGGTGTTCAGAACGGATGGGGGAATTGAATGTACAAGGGGTTGTTAAATTGAAAGGTGTTCAGGATTATGCCCGCGACCTGACCAGCCCGGAGGTAAAGGTAAGGCGCCACGCCGCGTTCCAGCTCCGCTATTTCGGCCGCCCGGCGCTGGCCCCCCTGGAAACGGCCCTTCGGGACAGCGATCCCCTGGTCGCGTTAGGCGCCATGGATTCTTTGCGGTGGCTGAGAGACGAAGGATGCGTTCCCAAACTGATCGCCATCCTGAACCAAAAACACGATCTGCTGAGCCCGGAAGCGGCCGGCATTCTGGGTGACCTGGGATTCCGGGAAGCTTTTCCGGCCTTGCGCGCGGCCGCCCGCGATCCCGCCTTCCCCGGCCGGGAGGAGGTTTTGCTGGCGCTGGGGGCGTTTCCGGAGCAGGGTCTGGAAAAAGAACTGCTTTCCTTTCTGGCGGAAGCAGAAAATCCAGACGAGGAGGTCGCCTGCGCCGAAGCGCTGGCCGAATTGCAATGCTACCGGGCGATGCCGCAGATCATTGAATTATATTATCGCCTGGACGATGATTTTTACCGGGACGACTTAACCAGATGCCTGGCTTCCCTGCTGGGAAAGCCGGAATTTTTTCAGGAGGGGGAAATAGATCTCGCTGACGCCACGGAATTCTTCTCTTCCCTGGTGAATGAAGAGATCGCCGAAGCGCCGCCCGAATTGAAAAAGATCTATAAATCAGCTCTGCAGGCCCTGCAGAAAAAATCCTTCCGGCGTTTTTACGAATCCCTCGCGGAAGCCCTGCTCCTGACCAGCTATGCCGTTCTGGAAGCGGCCGGAATTTTGGAGGAGAGCGATTTCCACGACGAAGATAGAATTCTGCAAAAACTGATTGATACCAGGCTCGGGGCAATCATCACGACCTTTAGTTTCTTAAGCCAGAAAAAACTAATAACAAGGGAAAAGTATACCGGCCGGGACCTTGAGCTGGCTGTTTTCTGCACCTCCGCCACCTGGGAAGAACTTAACCGGATCTTCGAAAAAAGAAACCCGGGTGCCGCTGCCGGCAAAGCAGACGATTTAGCCGCCCTGATTACCCAAATGATCATTACAAGCACGGTAAAACCCCGTTTCTTGCTCAAAAAAATCATCGGCTACGGTGATCCGGCAGTTAACCCGTTAAAATCGGTCCTGAAAAAATATCCGGGAAGCCAGGCCGGTTTCTGGGCCGCCGAGGCCCTGGGGGAAATCAACACGCCCGGCGCCGTAGAAGCTTTGCTGGAGGTTATTCCGGATGTTGATCCGGAAGACGAAGACGGGGAACTGATGCTGCACACAATCCAGGATGCCCTGGCCTTCTGCGGGGAAAAAGTAATCGAACCCGCCCTCAAGAAAATTCAAGCCTGGACAAACACCGGTTCCTGGCAAAACATTATCTCGGTCGGCGGCGCCCTGGCTAAAATCCGTCATCCCAGGTCGTTATCCTTTCTTTTGGGCCAGCTTGAAGACGCCAATCCGGAAATCAGGCGGGCCGCCCTGGAGCATCTCCAGGAATACGGCGATCCGGCGGCCATTTTCCAGATCCGGCGCCTTCTCGCCGACGAAGACGAAGAAGTTGTCGAAGCGGCGCAAGTCGCTCTCGTCGAGCTCGGGGAAAACAACGGGATTTCTTTTCCGGAAATGGCCGAACTGAAAAAAGAGGTGGAAAGGATAAGGACCAGTAAGTTCGATCAAGAATTATATAAATTACATACCCGCTTTCCGGACCTGTTCGACGCTGACCCCGATGACGAACCGGAATGGCTCCCGGATGAGGACGAGGAGGGCTGGGAAGAATCCGCCCCGTTATTCGATGAAGAAGAAGATGATGACGAAGAGTGGGCCGATCACCCGCCGCTAAAGCCGATCGTCAAACCTCCGAAGATCGGCCGGAATGATCCCTGCCCGTGCGGCAGTGGAAAAAAGTATAAAAAGTGCTGCGGGAAACCTGTCGGTAGCGGGTAAAAAGGTTTGAGCCGCATGTTCTTAGACTCCTTTGGAGCTTTTTAAGGTTCTTTTCAAGGAGACCCTTTTCAACCCGGCCAGCCGAGTCTGGATAACCGCTCACAACCAATATACGTAACCGGGGAGATAACGAGATGCTATTTATATTTAAGAGGGCAGAAATGTTGAATCGCAGGGCGAGCCATCCGAAATTCAAGGCGGATGAGATTATCGAAGTTCTTTCACTTCAAAAAGGGGCGGTAGTTGCAGATATTGGCTCTGGTGGAGGTTATTTTACAATACGTTTTGCTAAAACAGTGGGATTGAATGGCAGGGTATTTGCTGTCGACACCAATGCCCGGCTTTTGGCTTATGTTAAGAATTACGCTAAGAAGAATCAAATAACAAACGTGGAAACCGTATTGATTGATAAAAACGGATTAAACTTGCCAAAAGAGGGCTGTGACCTAATTTTTTTGAGAAATGTTTTTCATCATTTAAATCAACCAGAACATTATTTTAAGACCCTGAAATGTTTTCTAAAGCCTGGAGGCAGGGTTGTTGTCATTGATTATAAGAAGCGCAAGACACTAAATGTAATTGCCTTGATAGGGCATTATGCTGAAGAGGCGTTTATTCAAGAAACCATGAAAAATGCCGGATACGTCCTGGTTGAGAGATATGATTTTTTACCAGAACAGACCTTTAACGTTTTTCGCGCAATGTAAGTTTAAGGCCGGGCATAACCAACAATTGCAAAAACGAGGTGTTTTCTCCGTCGGCACATGGAAACATACTATTAACTCCCAAAGTACCTCAAACCCTTGCCATTAATACTGTGTTTTCTTTCGATGGAAACTACGCACTCGATGTGGTAGGTCTGGGGAAACATGTCCACGGGCTGGACTTCGCCGAGGGTATAGCCGTTTTCGACCAGGAAGGCAAGATCCCGGGCCAGGGTGGCGGGATCGCAGGAGACGTAAACCACCTTCGCCGGGGCGAGCCGCACCAGGGCTTCCAGCGCCGGACGGAAACAACCGGCCCGGGGCGGGTCCAGGATCACCACATCCACCCTTTCGGTCATTTGTCCCAGGAAATCTTCCGTTTTCGCCTTGTAATACCGGACATTGGCAAACCCCTCCAGGTTTACCGCGGCGTCTTTTACCGCCGACTTCGCCTCCTCCACCGCGATTACCCGGCGGACTTTTCCCGCCAGGGCTTTAGCAAACGTCCCCACCCCGGCGTAGGCATCCACCAGCACTTCCTCCCCGGTGGGACGGACGAATTCTTCCACAACGGCAATTAATTTCTCGGCCTGCAGGGTATTAACCTGAAAGAAAGAAGCCGCGGAAATAACAAAGAGGTGATCGAGCAGCTTTTCCCGGTAAAAGGGCTGGCCGGTCGGGACGTCCGGCAAATCCAGGAAGGGCTGGATTAACCATTCCCCGGTGTGCACGCCGTACCGGAGGCAGACGTTGTGTGTCTTCCGGGCGGCGCTCCGGGTACATTTTCCCTGGAGCCGGGAAAGCAGCTCGTTGATCTGCGGATGCATCAGGCGGCAGTCCTGCACGGGAACGAATTTATGCGTCCCCCGCATCCGGAAGCCCAGGTATCCTTCCTTGTTTACCGAAAAATCACCGCGGTTGCGGTAATGCCACTGCCGGACGGCGGGAAGAACCGGCTTTACCACGGGATTGGCGATCTTGCCCACGCGCCGCAACTGGTCTTCGACCACCTGCCTTTTCAGCTCCAGCTGGTAGCCGTACTCGATATGCTGCCAGTTGCAGCCCCCGCAGCGGCCAAAACCGGCGCAGGCCCCTTCAATCCGGTGCGGCGAGGGCTTGCGGATTTCCACAATCTCCGCTTCGAGGTAATCTTTCTTTTCCAGGCGCGGCCTGACCAGGACCACTTCCCCGGGTATGGCGAAGGGTACAAAAACAACTTTGCCGTTCAGCCTGCCCACCGCCTCTCCCCGGTGGGCCATTTCGGTTATTTCCAGTTCAAATTCACGCTGATTCATCATCCACCCCGGCAGATCAGGGATTAGGGGTTAGGGGTTGGGGATGGGAATTAGTGAGAACCCCTTTTCTGTCACCCGCCCAGACTAATCCAGCACTCTATCTTCATTGTTAAGATGGAAATGATCCCGTTCCTATTGACCTGATCCGGTCTCCTGCCCGGCCGGTGTACCTTCTTCTCCTTCCAGTAAACAGATCATTTTCCTCCGCTTCTCCACAAAACCCAGCTTCTCCTTGACTGTCTTCACCCTGGCGGGCAAGTCCCCTTTGACTATAGTATACGGCACATTCATGATATCTAAAAAATTTTTGATCTTCGTGTCTACGACCACGGCGAACTCTTCGTCCTGGTAGCGCACCCCGTCTTTCTCCAGGGCAAATTCCCGGGGGACGTAAAAAATATCATAGCCGGGCAAATCCTTCATGGCCCATTCGTACAATTTCATCAGCGCGTACACTTCCTTGGGGTTTTTAAAATCGCAGCACATCAGTCCGTATACATAGTTTAAAATTGTGGCGTTGTCGCAAAAAATGATGTCGCAGTGCCGCAATTCTTCCTCGCGCTGCTTTTGCCCCTCGTAGAGCAAAAACTGTTCAAAAATGGACGTCGGAACGCCGTACCTGACGATGTAGCTGCGGGCAAATTCCAGGGCCACGTCGGTAATGTAACCGGCCATGCTGTAATCTACGTCCAGTTGTTTAATCAAGGTGGTTTTCCCCGTGCCCGGGCCGCCGATAATCGCTACTTTACGCGGTTGTCCACCAAGCATATTTGTCCATCTCTCTCCCTTTATTCATTTTTATCCCTTATACCTTTTTGCCTTTTCCTTGTGTTTTTTCTCCTCTTTTACAAACCCTTCCAGGGGCAGGCTTTTCGATCCAGCCCGTCCAAGCAGACGTAAAGTAAATAGCCCAGAAGGCTCATGGCAATAATTCCGGCAAACATTTCCAGGTAGGCATAACGCGACCAGGCGTCCATCAGGTAGTAGCCCAGACCATCACTGCTGGCGAAGGACTCCGCAAAAAACAAAACCGCAATGGCCGTTCCCGAGCCGATCCGCAGCGCGGTAAAAACGTCCGGGAGAACCGCCGGCCAGATGACGTGCCGGTAAATATCCAGCTTTTTCGCCCCCAGGGAAACCACCGAAAGGATCATCGCCTGGCTGACACTGCGGGCGGCATCCCGGGTAGTGACCAGGATCTGAAAAAAAACCACCAGAGTGATCAGGAATATTTTGGATGGGTCGCCCAGCCCGAGTAAAATCATAACCACCGGTAGAAAAACGATCTTGGGAATAGGGTAAGTCAGGTAAATCAGCGGAGCGAAAAAGCGGTCGAACCTTTCCTCCGTCCCCAGCCAGAGGCCCAGCGGAACGCCGGCGAACAGTGAAATGAAAATGCTCGCCAGCACGCGCCAGGAACTAATCAGGAAATGTCTCCCGAGATCGGCGGGGATTTGCTCGAAAAACGTTAATAAAGCCTTTCCGGGTGGGGGCAGGGCCGGATTGTTCAGACCAGTCGCCAACAGGTACCAAACCGCAAACAGGGTCAGTACGGGCGTTAGTTTATAATATATCAGGTTTTTGATTGTCCCCGGTTTTTTTGCTTGCTGCATTGGTCTTAACCACAACCTGCATTTGCATCTTGTGCACGGATCTGTGCAAACTCCAGGGCGTTGCGCAGTTCCGTGCACAAACGAAAGAATTCGGCGCTCTTCCGGTAACCTGGTGAACAGGCCCGCGGGTTCTCGAAAATCTGGTAGACGGAGCCGGGATGGGGGGTAAGCACAATTACCCGGCGCCCCAGGAAGGCCGCCTCCTCAATGTTATGGGTCACCAACAGAACAGTTAAACCCCCGCTCTGCAAAATATTTTGCAAAACATCCTGCAAAGCCTCCCTGGTCAGGGCGTCGAGGGAGGAAAACGGCTCGTCCATAAGCAACAAATCCGGTTCAGTGGCCAGGGAGCGGGCAATCGCCACCCGCTGGCGCTGGCCGCCGCTCAGTTCGGCGGGGTAGCGCCGCCGCAGTTCCCACAGACCCATTTCTTTTAAGACTTTTTCCCCTTTCCGGCGGATTTCACCGGCCGGCAGGCGCCTGATCACCAGCCCCAGAACCACGTTATCCCAAACCGTTTTCCAGGGCAACAGGCCATATTCCTGCAGAATCAGGGAAGTTGCCCGCCGGCCGGGGAGGGGCCGCTCGCCGTTGATCAGGACCCTGCCGCCGCGGGGGGGAAGCAATCCGGCCAAAATATATAAAAGGGTGGACTTGCCGCAGCCGGAAGGGCCGATGAGGGCATAAATTCCGCCTCCCTCGATGGAAAAAGAAACTTCTTTCAACGCTTCTACCCGGTTGCCGTTGAGCGCGTAAAAAAAGGACAGGCGGTCAACCAGTACCGCAGCTCCCCCTCCAGGCATAAGATCACCTGTCTCTACCCCGAAATACCAGGCACAAAGTTTTTCAGGCACAAAGGCACAAAGTAAATGTCACATCTTTTCTTTGTGCCTCAATGCCTTTATACCTCCGTCCTGAAAACAGCATTCGCTTATTTTTGTCATCGCCCCGAAAAAGCGTCCTGAGGGTTAATCGCTAATCCTTACCGATTACCCGTTCATCCACCAGATCCTCGTACTTCAACGGCTTTTTCAAAAGGTTGCGCTCCTTCATCCAGTCCAGCACATCCTGCACGTCTTTTCTAGCCGGGAGTTGCGGGGCCGAAAAGTTCACCGGCAGGCGGTGCTCTTTGCTGGCCAGGACCTCTTCCGGTACTTTCGCCTGTTCCGCCAGAAGCCTGTTAAAGCCGGCGGGGTCGGCCTGGATATCGGCCACGGCCCGCCCGTACGCCTTCATTAATTTCTTCACCGCCGGCAGGTTTTGATCCAGCATCTCCTGCTGAATAATGACGACGGTCTGCGCAACGTTGTCATTTAAGGTATCCGCCACGATGTGGGCCCCTTTGATGGCCGCCAGGGTGGCCAGCGGATCGGGCAGGGTGGCTGCTTTTACCTTCCCCTGAAGCAGAGATTCCAGGCGAACGGGCATTTTTGGAATAGACACCTTTTTAATCTCGTCCGGTTTCAGCCCTTGATGCTGGAGGAGCCGGTCCGTAGTGTACTCGATGATGGAATTCAAAGACATGGCGATCTCGACGTTTTTCAGCTGCTCCGGCCGGCGAATATTCGAATCCGGCGCGGACAGCACGGCAAACCTGCTCTCGCCGGGTTTGGCTCCCATCGCGATGCTCACCGCTTTCAGCGGCACGCCGGCGTCATTTAAGGCCGCCACGGCCAGCAGATCGCCCACCGCCCCGTCGATTTTCCGGGCCGTAAAGGCGCTGTCCCGCTCGACCGCGCTGGGAAAAGGGATCAATTCCACGTCCAGGCCTTCGGCTTGAAAATACCCTTTTTCCTGGGCCACCCAGAAGGGGAGGTTATCGATAATCGGCAGCATCCCGAGCTTAATTCGGAACTGCTCCGCCCGCGGCTGGCCGGGTGTTCCGGGCTGCCCGGCTTTTTGCCCGCACCCCGCGGCCAATACGGCCAGCGCGGCGACCACCAATCCGGCAACAATTAGTCTTGCTTTTTGAAACCGCATTTTCCCCTTTCTCCTCTCCTCTTTCTTGTCTATCACCCATAGGTTACTCCAGAACAGGAAACGTGTCAACAAGGGAAACTTTTGCTTTTGTTTTTTTGGTCAGCCGGAAAGTCGATCTCGATCTCGTCGCCGTCCCGTAAGGGATCCGTATAGGCGGCCGGCCGGCCGTTCAATTTTAAAACCGGACTGCCCGAACAGCCGGCGGGATCAATTTCAATGAAGTTAAAAATATCCACAAAGATGGGTGCCGGATCGGCGCTTAAAGTGACAATTTGACCGTTTACCTTGATTTTAATGCTTGTTTTTTCCTCTCTTTCTCCCTTTTCCCCTTTTTGACTTTTTTGATCTTCTTCTTCGGCAGTTTCCTCCGGATTGCCAACCGCGGCCGGCTTCACCTCCACCCGGTCACCTTCCTTAAGCAAATAACCGGGGGGAACCCTTTTGCCGTTGACCAGGATTTCCGCTCCGTCAAGGCCCTGCCATCCGGCCAGCTTCTCCACCGGGTGGCGGGCGTCAATGACCAGGTGATCGTCGGCGTGGATTTCCGCTTCCGGATTAACGATCAGATCGTTCAAGCGGCAGACCGGCTGGAGACTTATCCTTTTATCGTTAAAGGTAACGTTTATCGTCAACTCCGGCGGCAAAAAATCTTTCACCAGGGCCCGGGCATCGCGGCCGTTTTGCGCAGGCAGAAAAGTAATCGCGTCCCCGGCTTGAACCGGCGTCTGCAGGTTGGCCGGCCGGCCGTTGACCAGAACCGCCGCCGGCCTGGCCAGTTCCCCCCGGACAACTTCTTCCCGGCCGTTCAAGTAAAACCTTAAATCCCTGCCGTCGCGGGCAATCAACTGACGCGGCGTAAAATCGATGTGGCTCAAGGCGTGGGAAACCCGCAGGCCGGGGAAATTAAAAACCTGGTAAACTTTATCGTTAATTTTTAACTCGATAAAGGTATGGCCGGCATTTTTCAGCGCTACGGCCGCAATTCCCACCACCGTAACCCCTTCCGGCCCGGCGGCGGGATCTTCTTCCGGCACGGCGAAATCTTTCAGCGCCGCCCTGTCTTTCAAACCTACCCGCCGGGGGCTGATGGCCAGTTTACCGGCTATCCGGTCAGTTAATCCCGGCACCTGGGCGCCCCCGCCGATGCAGAAGACGGATTTCGGCGGCCGGCCGCCGTTTAAGTTTAAAATGGCGCCGGCGATTTCCCCCGCCAGCCGGTCTAAAACCGGGTCCAGGAGCTGGAGCAAATCCGCGACGGCGATTGTCTCTTGATTGCCCAGAATATCCGTATACGTAATTTCCCGGCCGTCCCTGAGGCGGCGTTTGATTTGCTCGGCCGTGGGGAAATCAACCAGACAGCCCTCGGCAATGGCCTCGCTCACTTCGTCGCCGGCGAGGGGCACCATTCCGTAGGCAATTACGCTGCCTTCGCTGGTAATGGCGATGTCGGAAGTGCCGGCGCCGATATCGACCAGGGCGAGGTTCAAGAGCCTTAAGCCGTCGGGGATGATCACCTCCACGGCGGCAATCGGCTCCAGCGTCAGGTTTAGCGGCTGCAGGCCCACGCGGGCAAGCACGGAAAAAAGGCTGTCCACCACGGAAGCCGGCAAAAAAGTGGCCAGGACGTCGGCCCCGATCACTCCGGCCCGGTGCCCGATCAGGTTGGAAATGGGGAAGCCGTCCAAAAAATAGGAGACGACGCTGTGCCCGACGTAATAATAGCGGTCCCTTAAATCCGCCTTTTGCGCCAGTTCTTCCTGAGCCCTGCGCACGGCAATCAATTCCAGGCTCCGGACGGTATTTTCATCAATCTCCCCGGATTCGTTCACTTTTTGCTCAACAGTGATCCGGCTGGTGACCAGCGCCCGACCGGCTGCGGCAATGGCCGCCTTTTCCAGTTTTGCGCCCAGTTTTCGCTCCAGTCCGTCCTTCACCCTCCGGACGGCCGCGGCGACCTGCGGGATGTCGTGGATCTGCCCGTCGTA
This sequence comes from Armatimonadota bacterium, assembly GCA_023511535.1. Classification (GTDB taxonomy): domain Bacteria; phylum Bacillota; class Desulfotomaculia; order Desulfotomaculales; family Nap2-2B; genus JAIMBK01. The sequence goes on along the minus strand of JAIMBK010000003.1, from coordinate 23,365 downwards.
CATGGCCCGGCCGGCGTGCTCCACCATTTCCTGGGCAAGGATGCGGAATTTATCTTCTTTCCGGGCGCCCACAATACCGATTACCGTCCGGGTACCGATATCCAGCGCGAAAACCGGCTCCATTTTGCGGTCACTCCTGAGTTTGGGATTATGGTTTACCGGATCAGGCGGACGGTGAAACCGCACCGGCGGCAGCGGTTGTCATCCATTAAGCCCGCTATTTTCACCGTGTAGGCAAAGCGCTCGATCAGCTTCAGCCCGCACCGGGGACAAAAGGTGTCTTCCATTTTGAGCTGCGGAGCGTTCCCGACGTAAACGTAACGCAACTTTTCCCGGGCCATCCCGGCGGCCCTGCGCAGCGTCTCCAGGGGCGTCGGCGGCAGGTCCATTTTATAGTGCGGAAAATACCGGGAAAAATGCAAAGGAATTTCTTTATTCAAACCGGCCACCCAGTCCACCAGCCCGCCGATTTCCTCCGGGGAATCATTTAAGCCGGGGACCAGCAGGGTGGTGAGTTCCACGTGGCAGCGGGAATGCGTCAACTCCACCGTGCGCTTGACCGGCGCCAGCCTCCCGGCGCACGTCCGGCGGTAGTACTCGTCGCGAAAACCTTTCACGTCGATGTTCAGCGCGTCGAGGAAGGGTAAAATTTCTTCCAGGGGCTCCGGGTTGATATATCCGTTGGTGACCAGGACATTTTTCAGCCCTTTTTCTCTGGCCAGCCGGGCGGTATCGAAGACGAATTCGTACCACATGAAGGGTTCGGAATAGGTATAGGCGATCCCGACACAATCCGATCCCCCGGTTTGGTAGGCCAGGGCCTTTTCTACCGCTTCCTGCGGGGTGATGGCAAAGGTTCGGGGATCGCCATGGGCAATCTCCCAATTTTGGCAGAAGCCGCAGTGCAGGTTGCAGCCCAGCGTGCCCAGGGAATAGATGGAGGAGCCGGGATAAAAATGGTAGAGGGGCTTTTTTTCGATGGGATCCAGGGCCGCCGCCGTGCATCTACCGTAATTTAACGCGTAAAGGACGCCGTCTTGATTCTGCCGGACCCGGCAAAAGCCGGTGTGCCCGGGGCGGATGGTGCACAACCGGGGGCACAGGCGGCACAACACCCGCCCGTCTTCCTTTTTTTCGTAAAAAAGCGCCTCGCGCATAGAACAAAAGTCCCCTCCAATCCCCTCCCTAACCCCTCCCCTGAAAATTGCCCTTTGCCCGGCACTCAGCCTTGACGTGGGTTTTGTTCTGCTTCACGGGTCCGTGTTAAATTTAACATCAACAGAACAAAAAAGTTAACCGCCGGGCATCCTCCGTTGTTGCCGCCGAAAAAACGGCATGGGGGTCTATCCCCTATCCCCTATCCCCTAACCCCTAACCCCTAAAAATGCCTTTCCACCGTAAACCTGTACAGTTCCACGGGCTCCCCGGGGCCGATGCCTGCCTTCTGCCTGGCGACGGCCACCTGCTCTTCGGCCGTGTCAATCCCTTCCAGGTCAGGCAGCAATACGCCGGAGCGGCCGCCGGAACGGACAATGACACCGTATTTCCGGGGGTCCAGATCGGCCAGCCCGGCGACCTGTTCGGGCTCGCTCAAGACATCGACGGAAATAGTCAGTTCGGGCAGTTCGTCCTTGCGGACGGGATAAAAGCGCGGATCCCGGGTGGCGGCACTGATTGCATTGTGCACAACCTCTTCGATCACGTTTCGATGCTGAGGCAGAATGGTCCCGATACACCCCCGCAACTGCCCGTATTTTTTCAAGGAAACGAATGTTCCCGCCTGCTTCTGATATTCTTTAGGGATGTTTTCCCGCGGCACTTCAACCCGGCCCGTTGCGTAATAATTTTCCAGGGTGCGGCGGGCCAACCGGACCAGAAAACTCTCCTTAGATTTTTTTTCGTCCAGATCCGTTTTCTGTTGATCCCGGATTTTTTCCAGAAGCGACCTCTCCAGAGCCGGCCCCCGGGGAATCAAGGCGGCCACCAGGTAACCCACGCCAAAAGGCCCTTCGTAAGAAAGGACCTCGGCCTGAAGGTTTAACCCGTCCAGTGCCCCAAAGAGCATAATGATCGGCCTCCGCCCACATTCCCCGGCGCGTTCCACCAGCTCTTCATCCAGCCGCAGAATGCCTTCTGGATCGGCCTTTTGCACCAGGGCGGCTATTGCCCGGTCAAACTCTTCCCCGCGGGGGTCATATCCGGCCGGGGCATCCCTGGTCAGGCGGTGCGAGAGGTCGCCGCTGGCCAGGACGGCAACCTTTTTATTTAACCGGGCGGCGGCCTTTTGGATCGCCGCGCCGAAGGCGTACAAACGCTCGCCCGGCAAAAAAGCCATCGAAACGGGCACGAAAGGCAGTTCAACGCCTTCCCGCAGGATAAAAGAGAGAGGCACCAGAAAGCCGTGGTCCAGCTCTATACCCGCCTGGTAGCGGCGCAACAGGTTTTCTTCCAGCCGGACGACGGGGATTCCCATCTCTTGCGCCCGGGCGTCAATTTCGGCCGCCAGGGCCGGATCGTTTTCCAGGGTAAAACTTACCTCCGCAGCCCCGAACTGTTTTAAACTTCCTTTTAAGCGCGGCTGGACGTTGATCGCCACGGCGTCCCGGAAGACGGGCGCGTGGGGGGAAGTCATCACCATGACTTCCGCCCCGCTTTCTTTCAACCGCCTGCTCAACTCCCGCATGGCCCCCTGGGAAGAAGCAACCTTTTTGGCCTGTTCCCGGCCCACCTCCGGGACCATAATGGGAGGATGCGGGCAAATCCCGCCAAAAACCACCGGCATAAGCAACCCTCCTAAAAACAGGAATTAGGGGTTAGGGGTTAGGAATCAGGGGTTGAGAGTTAGGTGATCTGATCCTTTTTCTTTCGTCTTTCCTCTATCCTGGCGTAGATCTCTTTTATTTCTTTGAGCTGGGTCTCTATTTCCGCTCTTAAGACGGCCAGCTGTGCTTTCTCCATCTTATCCCTTCTCTCAAAATTTTATTCTTTAACCGGTGCCCTTCCAGCTGAATCACGTCCACCTCCCTGCCGAGCACATTGGATAAAAAAGCAATCGTTTTAAAGAAATCCTCGTCTTTTAGCCCGGAAAAACCTATATCCACGTCTGATTCCGGATTAAATGCGTAAGGCCTGGCCAGGGACCCGAAAATATACGCTTCCTGAAAATCCACTACCCCGGCCAGTTTATCCAGAGCGGCGAAAACTTTTTTGACCTGTCGCCGTCTAATTTTTTCTCTTTTCTCTCTTTTTTCCGCCAGGACTTCGTCAAGGATGTAAGTATCCATCTTCGCTTTTAAGCGGCTCCTTTTCCTTTTCTTACTCTGCGCCCCCCGCCCCCTGCCGCCTCTTCCGCATCCTGTTATCTCAGGGCCCCGGCCCTGCTCTCTACGCCGTTACCCCCCAGAAAATAAAGTATCCGCCCAGGCCGATCAGGAAAAGCCCGCAAATGGCCAGAATTCCCTGGAAGACAACCGGTTTTAAAAAGCGCCGTCCGCCGGCGATCATTCCGGCCACCAGCGAGTACCAGGCCAGGTCGGACAGGATGTGGCCGGTGAAAAAGCTGGCCAGACCAGGGAACCCCTGTTTTAAAGAGATGGTTATGTAGCCTAAACCGACGGTCGCCCACCACAGACTCCAGTAAGGGTTGGAAAGGCTGATGAAAATTCCGGCCAGCACCGGATGCATCCCCTTCGCCGGCCCGGCGGAATTTCTGGCGGAACTTTCTCCTCCGATTCCCGCCGGGCGGCGGCCCGCGATCGATGCGCAGCCGGTTTTTTCTCCGCTTATTTCCTGCGGATTGGCGGCGGCACAGCCGGCGGCGGTGTCCCGGCCGGACGGAAAAGCCAGTTCCACCCTTCCCGACCGGGCGTCTTTAAACATTCCCCACCCCAGATAAAGCAGGAAAAGCCCGCCCACCAGCGCAATTCCCCTGGCCACCGCCGAAGCGGCTAAAAATGCCGCCAGCCCCAGGGCCAGGGCGACCACCAGCGCTCCTTCCAGGATGCCGTGGCCCAAAACGATCAGCGGCCCGGCGATAAACCCCCGCCTGGCGCTCTCCCCGATGGTTACCGTGAGCAGCGGACCGGGCATCATGGCCCCGGACAGACCGACTAAAAAAGCCGTGGTAAAAATAACCCATAACTCCATCTAAAATTGAAAAACTCCTTCCCGGAAAAAACTTGAACGCAAAACGTCAACCATATTCTACTATATCCCGTTCAGAATTTACAATAGCCAAAAACTTAGCCAAAATTAATCTTGACGGGAATAGAAAAATCCTTTACATTAGACTTAATAATGAATGAGTAATCATTCAGAATTCCAAAGCAAAAGGAGGTTTTCCGTCCATGAAGTTCACCATTAACAAAGCCGCGGTGCTGGGCGCAGGGGTAATGGGGGCGGCGATTGCCGCGCACCTGGCCAACGCCGGGATTCCCACCCTCCTTTTGGACATCGTGCCCAAAGAACTTACCCCGGAGGAAAAGGCCAAAAACTTGTCGCCGGACCACCCGCTGGTGCGTAACCGGCTGTCCCGCCAGGCCTGCGAGCAACTGCTCAAGGCGAAGCCGGCCGCCCTCTACTTGCCGGAAAACATCGAACTGATTACCCCCGGCAATCTGGAAGACGACCTGCCGAAACTTGCCGAGGCCGACTGGATTATCGAGGCGGTCGTCGAACGCCTGGACATCAAGCAGGCCCTTTTTGAAAAGGTGGAGAAATACCGCCGGCCGGACGCCGTCGTCAGTACCAACACTTCCGGCATCCCGGTGAACCAGATCTGCGCCAAATGCTCCCGTGAATTCAAGCAGTACTTTTTGGGCACGCACTTTTTTAACCCGCCTCGCTACATGAAACTTTTGGAACTCATCCCCAACCAGGAAACCCTGCCGGAGGTTCTTGCCTTCCTGAAGGATTTCGCCGGGCGCGTCCTCGGCAAGGGGGTCGTCATCTGCAAAGATACGCCCAACTTTATCGCCAACCGCATCGGCACCTACGGCATGTTCGCCACCATCCGGGCGATGCTGGACCTGGAGCTGACCGTGGAAGAGGTAGACGCCCTGACGGGTTCGGTCATGGGCCGGCCGAAAAGCGCCTCCTTCCGGACGCTGGACATGGTGGGCCTGGACGTCCTCCTGCACGTGGCGCAGAACCTGCGGGAAACCCTGACCGAACCCGCCGAAAAAGAAATTTTCACCGTGCCTTCTTTCCTGGAGCAAATGCTGGCCAATAAATGGCTGGGGGATAAGACCCGCCAGGGTTTCTACAAAAAAGAAAAGGGGCAAGAACCGCTTGTTCTTGACTACCGGACCATGGAATACCGGGCCAGGGAAAAGGTGAAGTTCAATTCCCTGGAATTGGCCAAAAACGTCGAAGGTCTCCCCAATAAACTGAAAGCCCTTGCTTTCGGTGAGGACAAGGGCGCCCGGTTTGCCTGGCGGATTTTAAAGGAAACCCTGGTTTACGCCGCCAACAAACTGGGGGAAATTGCCGACGACATCGAGGCCGTCGACCAGGCAATGAAATGGGGTTTCAACTGGGAGCTCGGGCCCTTTGAAGTGTGGGACGCCCTGGGGGTGGCGCAGGTGGCCGAACGGCTCCGCGCCGAAGGGGAAGCGGTTCCCCCGGTGGTGGAGCAGCTGCTGGCGGAAGGAGCCGGTTCATTTTACCAGCAGAAAGACGGCGATCGTTACGTCTACGATTCCGTCCGCAAAACATTCCGGCCGGAAACCATTCCCGAAGGAGTCATCTTCCTGGCTCCGCTTAAAGAAAAGGGACGGGTCGTCAAAACAAACCCCGGAGCCACCCTCCTTGACCTGGGTGACGGGGTGCTCTGCCTGGAATTTCACAGCAAGGCCAATTCCATCGGCGCCGACATCGTGCAAATGCTCCAGTTCGCCGTCAAAGAAGTGGAGAAAAAATACGAAGGTCTGGTGATCGGCAACTACGGCCGGCATTTCTCGGTGGGTGCCAACCTGATGCTGCTGCTCATGGAAGCGGAGGAAGAGGAATGGGACGAACTGGACCTGATGGTCCGGGAATTTCAAAACGCCAACATGGCCTTGAAGTACTGCTTGAAACCGGTGGTGGCGGCACCCCACGGCATGGCCGTAGCCGGCGGTTGCGAACTCTGCCTGCATTGCCATAAAATGAACGCGTACGCGGAAACCTACATGGGCCTGGTGGAGGTGGGCGTGGGCCTGCTTCCCGCCGGCGGCGGCTGCAAGGAAATGGTCTGGCGGGCCATGGAGCTGACGACGCCCCCGGACGAACTGCGGGTGGGCGGCGTGAACACGGCGCAGCCTTTAATCAACCGGGCGTTTCAGACCGTGGCCATGGCGAAAGTTTCCACCAGCGGGCCGGAGGCGATCAAGCTCGGCTACATGCGCCCCACCGACCAAATCACCATGTACCGCGAGCGGGTCATCGGCGACGCCAAGAAGCTGGTCCTGCAAATGGCCCAAAACGGTTTTCGGCCCCCGCGGCCCCGGAAAATCAAGGTGGTGGGCAGCAGCGGCTACGCCGCTCTGGAACTGGCTATCGCCAGCATGCGCTGGGGCAACCACATCAGCGACCACGATGCCTTGATCGCGAAAAAGATTGCCTACGTAATGTGCGGCGGGGACGTCACGCCGGGCACGGAAGCAACCGAACAAAACCTCCTGGACCTGGAAAGAGAAGGTTTTTTAAGTTTGCTGGGCGAACCCAAAACCAGGGAACGAATCCGCCACATGCTGGCCACCGGCAAACCGCTGCGGAACTAACCTTGAAAAAGAAAGTTCCCTGGAATTGAACTTACGCGTTCGTCAAAAATAAAAGCAGTCTCTCCTGAAAAAAGACCAATTCCTGATTCCTAACCCCCAATTCCTAATTCCTACTTTGAGGGAGGCTTTTTAAAATGCAAGAAGCTGTTATCGTCAGTGCGGTCAGGACGGCGGTCGGGAAAGCGCCCCGGGGGAAGCTGAAAAACACGCGTCCGGAATACCTGGCCACCACCGTGGTCAGGGAAGCTCTGGCCCGGGTCGGGGCCGGCGTCCTCGACCCCGCCGAAATCGACGACGTTATTTTCGGCTGTTCTTTTCCGGAAGCCGAGCAGGGAATGAATGTAGGGCGGTTAATCGTCCTGCGGTCTGGCTTGCCCAACAGCATCCCGGGGGCCACCATCAACCGTTTCTGCTCCAGCGGCCTGGAAGCCGTCGCCATCGCCGCCACCAGAATCATGTCCGGATTTGCGGAGGTCTGCCTGGCCGGCGGGGTGGAAAGCATGAGCCTGGTGCCCATGGGCGGCAACAAGATCAGCCCCGACCCGGAACTGATGGCCGCCATTCCGGAAGCCTACATGGGTATGGGCTACACCGCCGAAAACGTGGCCGAACGGTATCAGATTTCCCGGGAAGAACAGGACGCCTTTGCCCTGGCCAGCCACCAGAAAGCAACGGCAGCCATTCAAGAAGGAAAGTTTAAAGAGGAAATTGTTCCCCTTACGATTACGGAAAAGTTCTGGGAAAACGGTAAAATGGTGGAAAAAAGCTTTGTCTTCGATACCGACGAGGGAGTCCGCCCGGACACCAGCCTGGAGGCCCTGGCCAGGCTGAAACCTGCTTTTAAATTGGGCGGCACGGTTACCGCGGGCAACTCTTCCCAAACCAGCGACGGAGCGGCCTGCCTGGTGCTGATGAGCCGCCGCAAGGCAGAAGCCCTGGGTCTAAAGCCTTTGGCGGTTTTCCGGACCTACGCCGTAGGCGGCTGCCCGCCCGAAATCATGGGCATGGGCCCCTCTGTGGCCATTCCTAAAGCGCTCAAACTGGCCGGCCTGACGGCGGACCAGATTGACCTGTTTGAACTGAACGAAGCCTTTGCCGCCCAGGCGCTGGCCTGCCTCAAAGTGCTGGCGCTGGACCCGGCGAAAATCAATCTCAACGGCGGCGCCATCGCCCTGGGCCACCCCCTGGGCTGCACCGGCGCCAGGCTCACCACCACCCTGCTATACGAAATGAAACGCCGGCAGGCCCGCTACGGCGTGGTGAGCATGTGCGTCGGCGGCGGCATGGGCGCCGCGGCAGTATTTGAACGCGCGTGAACGATTACCATGGAAGATCCCCATCGAAAGCAAAGAAAGGAGAATGAAGATGCTTCCCAAAGGCGGCGCTTTTTTACTGGAACAAAGCAATCCCGCGGACGTTTTCACACCCGAGGACCTCACCGAAGAACACCGGCTGATCGCGCAAACGGTGGCCGATTTCGTGGAAAAGGAAGTCGTGCCCCGCGATGCCGAGCTGGAGGCCCAAAAAGAAGGCCTGATGCGCGAACTGCTGGAAAAGGCTGGCGAGTTGGGCCTCCTTTCCGCCGACATCCCGGAGGAATACGGCGGCTCCGACCTGGGGAAAATTGCTTCCATGCTGATCACGGAAAACGTCTCGACCGGCGGCGCTTTTGCCCTGGGGCACGGGGACCACACCGGGATCGGCTCCCTCCCCATCGTGTTATTCGGCAACGAGGACCAGAAAAAACGGTATTTGCCCGGACTGGCCAGCGGAAAATTAATTGGGGCCTACGCTTTGACCGAACCCGGCGCCGGCTCCGACGCCCTGGCCGCCCGCACCAGGGCTGTTTTAAGCCCCGACGGCAAATCCTATTTGTTAAATGGTGAGAAAATCTTTATCACCAACGCCGGGTTCGCAGACATTTTTACCACCTACGCGAAGATCGACGGCCAGCATTTTACCGCCTTTATCGTGGAAAGAAATACCCCCGGATTCACCCTCGGGGCGGAAGAAAAAAAGATGGGCATCAAAGGCTCGTCCACGCGCAGCCTGATTTTTGAAGACGCACCGGTGCCCGTGGAAAATGTTTTGGGGGAAATCGGCCGGGGGCACGTAATTGCCTTCAACATTTTGAACATCGGCCGGCTGAAACTGGGCGCGGGGTGCGTGGGCTCCGCCCGCCGGGCGATCAACCTGGCCCTTCAGTACGCCCTGCAGCGCCACCAATTCAACACCCCCATCGCCAGCTTCGGCCTCATCCAGCATAAATTCGCCCAGATGGCCGCTAAGGCCTACGCCGCCGAAAGCGCCGTCTACCGCCTGACGGGGGTCATCGAAGAGGCTCTCCGGGGCAAACGGGCCGGCCGGGAAATAGCCGCCGCCATCGAAGAATACGCTATCGAATGTTCAATTTGTAAAGTCCTCGGTTCCGAGACACTGGATTACATCGTGGACGAAATGGTCCAGATTTACGGGGGCTACGGGTATATTCAGGAATATCCCGCGGAACGCTTTTACCGGGACGCCAGAATCAACCGCATTTTTGAGGGCACCAACGAGATCAACCGGCTGATCATTCCGGCCACCCTGGTGCGGAAAGCGCTCAAAGGGCAATTGCCCCTGATCGATGCGGCCCAGGCGCTCGCCAAAGAAATTTTAAATTTGCGCACCGCCCTGCCGGAAGACGACGGCAAACCGCTGGCGGCGGAAAGGGACATGCTGGTCCGGGCGAAAAAACTCTTCCTGTTGATTGGCGGGCAGGCCGTAGAAAAATACGGCGACAAGCTGGCCGACCAGCAGGAAATTATCGGCATCCTGGCCGATCTCGCCATTCAGATTTACGCCATGGAAAGCGCTGTTTTAAGGGCGCTGAAGGCCTGGGAAGCCGATCCGGAAACCGCCGCCGCCAAGCTGGATCTGGCCCGGGGCTACCTTTACGATAATTTCCCGCTCCTGGAAAAATTAACGCGGGAATCCCTGGCCTTTATCTTCGAGGGCGACCTGCTGAGCACCCAGCTGGCTGTTGCCAAACGGCTTTGCAAATATCAGCCCATCGACCTCATCCGCCTGCGCCGGCAAATTACCGGCCGGATGCTGGAAGCGGAGAAATACGTCGTTTGAGCAGAGACACTAAGGCACAGAGGCACAAAAAGAGGAAAAAGTTATTCAGGCACAAAGGCACAAAGTAAAAAGCCATGGTTTCCCTTTGTGTCTTCACGCCTCCGTTTCTTTATCCCTTTTGTGCCTTTGTGCCTTTGCCCCTTTGTACCTTTGTGCCTGGAAAATTTTGCGCCTGATCTTTTCCAGGGAGTTGTCCATGAGGGCTTGCGTCCTCTCCAAAAGGATTTGTCCGACAAGTATCTATCCCCAATCCCTATTCCCCAACCCCTAATTCCTGTTTTTATAAGGGAGAGTATAGACGTGTCAAAAAAAACAAAGGATAAATATCAAGCGATTATTGAAGCGGCGATCAAGGTAATCGCCGAACATGGCTACCACAGCGCCCAGGTGTCGAAAATCGCCAAAGAAGCGGGGGTGGCGGAGGGTACTATCTATTTGTATTTTCAAAACAAAGAAGACGTTTTGATCTCTATCTTCAAAGACAAAATGGGCGAATACATTACCCTTGTCCGCCATGAACTCCAGGGGATCGATGATCCTCTGGAAAAGCTGAAATTGTTAGTGCAGATGCATTTTTCGAATTTGGAGGCAGATCGTAATCTGGCGGCCGTTTTGCAGGTGCAATTGCGCCAGCCCCACCCGTCCATCCGCAAACGGATTGCCGAACCTTTAAGGGGATACTACCGGCTGATCGAAGAGATTGTTTCGGAAGGGATGGCCAAAGGGATCTTCCGGGAGAACCTGAACGTTCATCTCGCCAGGCAGGTAATCTTCGGCTCAATGGACGAAGTGGCCACCTGCTGGGTGATGGCCCAAAAACCTTATAGCCTCTCCGGGCAAGCACCGGCTGTATTCGATCTCCTGGCTCATGCTTTATGCTCAAAAGAAATGGGAACTTGTAAAAATGGAATAAATAGGTCTTGCACTTTTGGACAACAAAGTATACTATTATTGGAAGATGGTGATCACCACTGACAATTCTATCCTGGAGGAAGAGTTGATGGATGAATCACTGGCGATTTTTCAAACCGTCCTGTCGATGATCACTCTGTACTACATTGGCATTTCAATTTTCTCCTTGCGGAGGAAACGAGAGGATTACAAAGATCCGCCAACAAAGTCTTTTGCCATCGTCATCGCCGCCCATAATGAAGAAAAGGTGATTGGAGAGCTACTGAAAAGTATATGGCAACTTAAATACCCCAAAGAGTTGTATGAGGTTTTCGTAATTGCCGACAACTGTACGGACAACACCGCCCGGATCGCCCGTTCGCTCAACGCCACCGTATTTGAACGTTTTAACAAAAACCAGAGGGGAAAGGGCTACGCTTTAGAATTCGGGTTTCAAAAAATTTTCTCCCTGCCGCGCAAATTTGATGCCGTTCTGGTGCTGGACGCCGATAACTTAATTTCCTCCAACTTCCTCACGATCATGAATTGTCGGCTCAACCGCGGCGAAAAAATCATCCAGGGTTATCTGGACACCAAAAATCCGGACGACACCTGGATTTCCCGTTCTATTTGCGTAGGTTATTTAATCACCAACCGGTTCTGGCAGCTGGCCAAGTACAACCTGGGGCTTTCCTGCGCCCTTGGCGGTACCGGGATGTGCATCGAAACCGGCGTATTGAAAAAGTTCGGCTGGGGAATGACCTCCCTGACGGAAGATCTGGAATTTCAGACGAAAGCCTTGTTGTGCAACCTGCGGGTCAATTGGGCTCACGACGCCGTTGTTTACGACGAAAAGCCGCTCACCTTAAAGCAATCCTGGCGCCAGCGCCAGCGCTGGATGCAGGGGCATTGCAGCGTTGCCAATCAATACTTTTTAAAACTCTTCTGGTCGGGAATCGTCAACCGAAACTTTAAAATGATTGACGGCGCCCTTTATTTGCTCCAGCCATACTACACCATGGGCCTGGGCATTACTCTGGTTTTGTCGTTCATTTTCCACCCGGACCTGTTGAGCTTTTACTGGTTTGGAATGAGCTTTATTATTCAGTACCTGTATCTGGGGCTCGCCCTCGTACTGGAAAGGGCGCCGGGGAAGGCATTTTTGTGGCTGCTTTACTACCCCTTCTTTACCCTGACCTGGATTCCGGTCGCTTTTGCGGGCTTTATTTTCCGTAATCACAGGGACTGGAACCACACCAAACACGTCCGCAATATCTCTTACGAATTTTTAAGAAAACAGACCCAGCCGGGAAGAAGCTAGAAAAGCGGGCTTAGGGGTTAGGGTTTGGGGGTTAAGACCATACGACTTTTCGCGGTGCCAACAGAGGATGCCCGGTACAGAGGCGCTAACGCAAAAAAGCACAAAGAAACAGCCGTCAGACGACAGTCGTCAGTCGTCGGGATAGAAGGAATTCGCTAACGCGAATTCTTACCTTAAATTCTGACGACTGCTTACTGACGACTGAATTCTTTGTGCCTGGTATTTCCAGGATAGGGTTTTGATCCTCATTAACCTTATCCCGGTTTCCCGGTTGGGCTGTAACTAACCGTCCTGGCACTTCCGCACGCTGTAAAGAGAGGCTTTTCCCCGGTAAACTGCTGCTTCGCCAAGGCTTTCCTCAATGCGGAGCAGCTGGTTGTACTTGGCCACGCGATCCGTGCGGGAGGGGGCGCCCGTTTTAATCAGCCCGGCGTTTACGGCAACCGCGAGATCGGCAATGAAGGTGTCTTCCGTCTCGCCTGACCGGTGGCTGATTACTGCCGTGTACCCGGCCCGCCTGGCCATCTCAATGGCGGCGAAGGTTTCCGTCAGCGTACCGATCTGATTTACCTTAATCAGGATGGAGTTGGCCACGCCCAACCGGATGCCCTTCTCCAGCAGCTCCGAATTGGTTACAAAAATGTCGTCGCCGACGAGCTGAATTTGCCCGCCCAAATGGCGGGTAAGCAGTCGCCACCCCTCCCAATCGTCTTCCGCCAGGCCGTCTTCGATGGAAAGAATGGGATACCTGTCCACCAGAGAGGCGTAAAAATCCACCATTTCTGAAGAAGTTAATGCTTTGCCCTCGAGCGCGTAGCACCCGTCTTGATAAAATTCCGTGGCTGCCGGGTCCAGGGCCAGGGCCACTTCTTCGCCCGGACGGTAACCGGCCGCTTTAATTGCTTCCACAATTACCGCCAGGGCTTCTTCGCTGGAATTTAAATTGGGGGCAAACCCTCCTTCGTCGCCGACCGCCGTACTTAAACCTCTTTGCCCGAGCACCTTTTTTAAGTGATGAAAGACTTCCGCCCCCATCCGTAAAGCGCCGGCGAAACTGTCCGCCCCCACGGGCATGATCATAAACTCCTGGATGTCGATATTGTTGTCGGCGTGCCTGCCGCCATTTAAAATATTCAGCATGGGTACGGGGAGCTGCCTGGCCCCGCAGCCGCCCAGGTAACGGTACAGCGGCAAACCAACCGATTGAGCGGCCGCCCTGGCGCAGGCCAGAGATACGCCCAGAATGGCGTTCGCGCCCAGCTTGCTTTTGTTGGGGGTGCCGTCGAGCTCAATCATGGTCTTATCCAGGGCAATCTGGTCAGTAGCCTCCATGCCGGTTATTTCCGGGGCAATGAGGTCGTTGACGTTTTCCACGGCCTTTTTCACTCCCCGCCCGAGGTAGCGCTCGTGATCGTTGTCCCGCAGTTCCAGCGCTTCCCGGCTGCCGGTGGACGCTCCCGAAGGCACGGCCGCCCTTCCCAGAGAGCCGTCCGCGAGGATTACGTCCACCTCTACGGTGGGGTTTCCGCGTGAATCCAGGATTTCACGGGCCGTTACTTCCACAATTGCTGCCATTGTTTTCCGGTACCGTTAAGTTGTTTAACGGTAACCTTTTCACCTCCTGTGAAAATTAGGGATTAGGGATTCGCAAACAGCGGTTTTCCCGTCATCTCCGGCGGCTGGGGGAGCCCCAGGAGGCGCAAAATTGTCGGGGCGATGTCCTCCAGCCGGCCGGGGCGCAGGCGAACCTGGTTTAAATCCCGGTTAATCAAAATAAACGGCGCCGGATTGGTGGTGTGCGCGGTGTGGGCGGAGCCGTTTTGCTTGTCCAGCATTTCGTCGGCGTTGCCGTGATCAGCGGTGATTAAAACCACGCCGCCTTTCGCCTGCACCGCTTTCACCACCCTCCCCAGGCACTGATCGACGGTTTCGATGGCTTTAATCGCCGCCTTCAGATCGCCGGTATGCCCGACCATATCGGCATTGGCGTAGTTCATGATGATTACCTGGTACCGGCCGGAAGCCAGCCTTTCCAAAAAGGCCTCCGTCACTTCCGGCGCACTCATTTCCGGCTTTTGATCGTAGGTGGCTACCTTCGGGGAAGGGATCAGCAGCCTGTCTTCCCCGGGAAAAGGCGTTTCCACTCCCCCGTTAAAAAAGAAGGTGACGTGCGCGTATTTTTCCGTTTCCGCCAGCCGCAGCTGGCTTAATCCGTGCGCGCTCAGCACCTCGCCCAGCGTATTCTTTAAATCGTGGGGCGCAAAGGCAACCGGCGCCTGAATTGTTTTATCGTACAGGGTCAGGCAAACAAAATACACCCGGGGGCGGCCGGCGGGGCGGGCAAACCCCGTGAAATCTTCGTCCACAAAGGCCCGGGTGAGCTGTCTGGCCCGGTCCGGCCGAAAATTATAGAAAATAACGGCGTCGTTATCCTGCACCCGGCCTACCGGCTCACCATTTTGATCGACAATCACGGTGGGCCGGACGAATTCGTCCGTTTCCTGCCGTTCGTAGCTTTTGACAACCGCTTCGGCGGCGCCGGCCGCCGGCAAACCTTCCCCCAGGATCAGCGCCGCGTAGGCCTTTTTGGTGCGCTCCCAGCGGCGGTCGCGGTCCATGGCGTAATAACGGCCCATCACCGTTGCGATCCGGCCGACGCCCAAATCCGCCAGCCGGTTCTCCAGCTCCCCGATGTATTCCAGGGCGTTGGCCGGGGGAACGTCCCGGCCGTCCAGAAAACAATGCACGTACACTTTTTTCAACCCGTTGCGCCGGGCCAGTTCCAGCAGAGCAAACAGATGGGAGATGTGGCTGTGCACCCCGCCGTCGGAAAGCAGGCCCATGAGGTGGAGGGAAGAATCGTGCCCCTGGACGTGCCGGACCGCCGCCAGGAGCTGTTCGTTGCTAAAAAAGCTGCCGTCTTTGATCGCTTTGGTGATGCGGGTGAATTCCTGGTACACGATGCGGCCGGCACCGATGTTCAGGTGGCCTACTTCGGAGTTGCCCATCTGGCCGTCGGGTAAACCGACATCTTCCCCGGACGTGCTCAACACGGTATGCGGGTAATTTTTTCCGAAGTAATCCATATTCGGCTTTTTCGCCCGGGCAATGGCGTTGCCCTCCCCCTCCGGCCCCAGCCCCCAGCCGTCCAGAATCACCAGCACCAGGGGGATGTGTTGCACGTTCATTATCCGTTCCCTTCTCCAGGGCAACCGCCTTTCACGATGGCGGCAAAAACATCAGGGCGCAGGCTGGCCCCGCCTACCAGCGCTCCGTCAACGTCGGGCTGCGCCATCAGGGAGGCGATATTGTCCGGCTTAACACTGCCGCCGTAGAGGATGCGGATCGCCCCGGCCGCCGCCGCGCCGCCCCTGGTCGTCAGTACGCTGCGGATAAAAGCGTTTACCTGCTGGGCGTCCTCCGGTTGGGCAGTCCGCCCCGTGCCGATGGCCCAAACAGGTTCGTAGGCAATCACGAGGCGGGTCAGTTCCTCAGCCGCCAGGCCGGCCAGGGAGCCTTCGAGCTGGGCGTTCACCACCGCAATGGTGTTCCCCGCCTCCCGCTCCGCCAGTTTTTCGCCCACGCAAACGATGGGGGTCAGCCCCCACTTCAGGGCTGCTTTGAGTTTTTTGTTGATCTCCTGATCCGTTTCGTGAAAATATTGCCTTCTTTCCGAATGACCGAGAATAACGTACCGGCATCCTGCTTCTTTTAACATTCTCGGGGAAACCTCGCCCGTGTAGGCCCCCTCTTCTTCCCAGTGCATGTTCTGCGCCCCTAAAGCGATCCTGCTCCCGGCCAGCTCCAGGGCCGCGGCGTGGAGGGCGGTAAAGGGCGGGCAGACAGCCACTTCCACGCGCAGTTGAGCGGTCAGCACCGTTTTCAACTGCCGGATGAAATCCCCGGCTTCCGCAGCTGTTTTGTACATCTTCCAGTTGCCGGCAATCAACGGAACTCGCAATGCTATCTCTCCTTATCATAGCACAGTGGTTACTGCAAACTTACGCGTCCTGCAGGGCGGCCACGCCCGGCAATACCTTTCCTTCCAGAAATTCCAGGGAGGCGCCTCCTCCGGTGGAGATGTGGGTCATTTTATCCGCTACCCCCGCTTTTTCCACCGCCGCCGCCGTGTCTCCGCCGCCGACGATGGTTACCGCCCCGCTTTGGGCCAGCGCCCGGGCGATTTCAAAGGTCCCCGCGGCGAAGGGGGCCATTTCGAAAACGCCCAGGGGACCGTTCCAGACCACCGTCCTGGCTTTCGCCACGGTCTCCCGGAAAATCTTGACGCTTTCCGGCCCGATATCCAGGGCCATCCATTCGGCGGGAACATCAGCCGCGGGAACGACTTTCGGCCTGGCGTCGGGATCCGGGGCCAGGGCCACCACCAGATCAACGGGAAGCAGGAGTTCGACCCCCTTTTCCCCGGCCTTTGCCATGAGCCTGCCGGCCAGTTCCACTTTATCCGCTTCGACCAGGGATTTCCCCAGAGCGCAGCCCCGCGCCTGCAAAAAGGTGTTCGCCATGCCGCCGCCGATAATCAGGGCATCGACCTTCTCCAGCAGATTTTCGCAAACGCCGATTTTATCCGATACCTTGGCCCCACCCAGAATGGCCAGAAAAGGGCGTTCCGGGTCCGTCAGGGCCTTGCCCAGCAGATTGATTTCCTTTTCCATGAGAAAACCGGCCACGGCAGGTAAAAATTGCGCCACCCCGGCGGTGGAAGCGTGGGCGCGGTGGGCGGCACCAAAGGCGTCGTTCACGTAAAGGTCCGCCAGTTCAGCCAGGCGCCGGGCAAACTTCTCGTCGTTTTTTTCTTCTTCGGGGTAAAAACGGACGTTTTCCAGCAGCAGCACGCCTCCCCGCTCCATCCCGGCAATGGCCGCCTTTGGCTCCTCCCCCACGCAATCATCCACCTTCTTGACCGGCCTCCCCAGCAGTTCCTGCAGCCGGTGCGCCACCGGGTCGAGGCGGTAGCGATCGTCCCGCTTTCCTTTCGGGCGGCCCAAATGAGAAACGAGGATAACTTTTGCCCCCCGCCCGGTCAAATAACGAATGGTGGGCAAAGCAGCCTTGATCCGGGTGTCGTCGGCTACGTTGCCGTTTTGATCCAGAGGAACATTGAAATCTACCCGCACCAGCACCCTTTTTCCGGTTACGTCGACATTCGCCACGGACTTTTTCTTCATTCCCCGATCCCTCGCCCTTCCATAATTGATCGATCCCGAAACGCTCCCGGGTTCTCCAGATCTATTTTACCGAAAGCTGCCAGCCGCCACAACCACTACTTTCCCCCATTTCTTTTACAGACCCCTTTGCGCCATATACTTGACAAGATCGATCACCCGGTTGGAATAACCCCATTCGTTGTCGTACCACGCGATCACCTTCACCAGGTTGTCTTCGATGACCATGGTGGAAGGCCCGTCAACAATGGCGGAATGGGGGTCCCCGTTGTAATCGCAGGAAACCAGGGGCAATTCGCTATAAGCTAGGATACCCCTTAATTCGTTTTCTGATGCTTCCCGCAGGGCATAATTAACCTCGTCCCGGTCCACTTTCCGGCCGACTTCCACCACCAGGTCCACAACGCTGACGTTGGGCGTCGGCACGCGCATGGCAAATCCGTTCAGTTTGCCTTTCAGTTCGGGCAGGACCAGGGCCACCGCTTTCGCCGCCCCGGTGGTGGTCGGAATAATGCTCATGGTTCCCGCCCTTCCCCGGCGCAAATCCCGGTGGGGCATATCGAGAAGCTGCTGGTCGTTGGTTACGGCATGGACGGTAGTCATTAAGCCCTTCTGGATTTCGAAGCGATCGTGAAGCACCTTGACGACGGGAGCCAGGCAGTTGGTGGTGCAGGACGCATTGGAGACCACGTGATGCGCGGCCGGGTTATACTGTTCGTGATTTACCCCCATGACCACGGTGAAGGCTTCCCCCTTGGCGGGAGCGGTCAGCACCACCTTTTTTGCCCCGGTTTTCAGGTGCCGGGCTGCCTCGGCGGGATTATTCAATTTGCCGGTTGATTCGACGACCACATCCACCCCCAGCTCGCCCCAGGGGAGATTTTCCGGATCGTGCTCGGCAAAGACCTTGATTTCCTGGCCGTTGACCAGCAAGGAATTCCCGTTTCCCTGAACATCCACCGTAAGCCGGCCGTGAATTGAATCGAATTTTAGGGAATGGGCCAGTGTCTGGGTATAATGGTCATTTAACGGGAGACGACGGGATTTGTGATTTACCGCTATTACCTGCACTTCCGGGTCCCCCAGGGCGGCCCGCAAAACACACCTGCCAATGCGACCGAAACCATTAATCCCGATCCTGACGGTCATTTTGCCACCCACTCCTTTCATTAGTATGACTCATTAGTCTTTATAGATTTAATTGTGTTACTCTATTTTTATTCGCTGTTCACCAAATAGTTCCTTCCTCTTTTGGCAAACCCACCAGGAAAAAATTTTAAGGGCGAATCCGTCTCATCCAGAAACGGATCCGCCCTTTGCAGAGATCAGGGATTAGTACTTAATACCTTATCCGCTGCCGGATCGGGGGAATGCCCAGCTCGCTCCGGTACTTGGCAATTGTACGGCGGGAAATCCGGATGCCCTGCTGCCGGAAGTATTCGGCAATTTTTTCGTCATTCAGGGGCTCTTTGGGGTTTTCCCCGGCAACCAGTTCCCCCAGCATCTTTTTAATGCTTTCCGCCGAGGTCTTTTTGCCGTTGTCGCCGGCCAGGCCGGAAGAGAAAAAGTATTTCATTTCAAAGATGCCCTGCGGCGTCTGGATATATTTGTTCGCCGTCGCCCGGCTGACCGTCGACTCGTGCAGGCCCACCATTTCCGCCACCTTTTTTAAGTTCAACGGCTTTAAGTATTTTATTCCGCGGTCAAGAAAATCGCGCTGCAATTCCACCAGGCAGCCGGCTACTTTATACAGGGTCAGGCGGCGCTGCTCGATGCTCCGGATCAGCCAGGCGGCGGCATTTAACTTGCTTTCCACAAAACTTTTGGTTTCCAGGTCGTTCTCCTGCCTTAAAACCGTCCGGTACGTGGAATTAATGGACAGCCGGGGAAGGACCGCATCATTGATAATAATTACATAATCATTGCCGACTTTTTCCAGAACAATATCCGGGACCACGTGCCGGACTCCGTCGCTTCCGCTGTATTTCCGGCCGGGCTTCGGCTCCAGAGTTTTAATCAGATCGGCCACTCGCTGGATTTCCCGGGGACTTACCCCCAGTTGCTGGGACATCCGCCCCAGTTTGCCCCTGGCGAGATCCTCCAGATGATCTTGAATTATTTTGCGCAGCAGTTCATCCTCGATCCCCAGTTGCTCAACCTGGATCAGCAAACATTCCTGCAACGAGCGCGCCCCTACCCCGGCAGGATCGAAAGAGTGGATTAATTTCAACGTTTCCTCTACTTTTGCCAGGTCGGCCCCCAGGCGGGCGGCGGCCTCTTCCAGGGAAACCCGGAGATAACCCTGCCCGTCAATGTTCCCGATTAAATATTCCCCAATCGATCTGGTTTCCTCATCGCTGGTCACCAGGTGCAGCTGGAAAATCAGGTGCTCCGCCAGGGTGGGGGATTGACTGGCAATGTTTTCGTAAGGAAAGCCCTGTTGATTTTTTTCTTCTTCCCTTCTCACGAAACCCAGGTCGCTGCTGTCGTGGAAGTATTCCTCCCAATCAAGGTCATATTCCCTTTTCTGTTCCTGGCTTCCGGCCGCAACCGGTTCGTCCGCCAGGGGGTGGTCGTTTTCCTCGTCGCGCAATTCCAAAAAAGGGTTTTCCTGCAATTGCTGCTCGATATAAAGACTGAGCTCCAGGGCCGGCAGCTGCAATACCGTGATGGCCTGGCGCAACTCGGGTGTCATTACCAGTTTTTGGACCTGCTCAACGTTCAAACCGTAACTTGCCCGCAATTTACGTCACTCCTTAAGAGCAGGAATTGGGAATCAGGAATCAGGGATTGGGGGGGGGGAATTCTTTTCCCTTTCCCTGGTTCCTGGTTTTTGTTCAGGACGATGATTTCTTTTCAATTAGAATTAGTAGAATAACGAGTGTTAATCCGACTGCCGCCGCCTGGGCAACCGGCTGCTGTCCCGCGGCGAACAGGTACGGATGCAGGCCGAAGCCGTAATCGAAAAAGTCGTTCGCCGCCAGCCAGGCCGCGGGAACAACCACCGCCGGCCGCCCCGGGGCCATGGTCCGCAGGTAGGCCCAGCCCTCCAGCACCATTCCCCAGTGGGACAACCACAGCATTGCTTCCAGGAAGGTAACAGCCCCGCCGGTAAACCAGTAGTGGCTAATTAAAATAACCGCCCAAAACCCATATTTGAGGCAGCAAACAAAGGCCAGCACCGGAAACCAGCCGCTTTGCCGCCCCCCCAGGCCGGTAAAAAGCGCCAGGGCAAACAACGTGGTGGAAAAAGGGCTATCGAAAACCACCGGCCAGGTATAAAAGGGCACTTCGGCCAGTTGGGGGGAATACCAGAAATACCCGTAAACCGAACCGGCAAAATTGATCGCGATCAGGGGCAGCAGGTACCTGGTTTGCCAGGGATTCCGCCAGAAGTCCCGCCACAGGTTCAGGATCATCAATCGGCAACCTTTCTAATTACCCGGGCGGGAACGCCGGCCGCTAAAAAACCTGGCGGGACGTCCCGGTTGACCAGGGAACCGGCTCCAACCCGGGCGCCTTCCCCAATCCTGATTCCCGGCAGGATGGTGCTGTTCGCCCCAATTAAAACATTGGCACCAATCTCCACCGCCCCGGTGCAGAACTCCCTGATCCGGAATTCGTGGCACAGGACGGTGGCATTATAACCGATGATTGCGTTGTCCCCGATCGTGATCAGCTGCGGATAAAATATATCCATCATCGCCATTAACCCTACGGAGACATTTTTGCCCACCTGCATGCCCAGGCGCCGGTAAAGAAAATTTTTCAACGGCAGACAGGGCAAATAACGGCACAGGTAAATGACGATAAAATTAAAAGCAACCCGGAGCGGATTCACCTCCCGGTACCAGCCCTGCATTGAATTGCGGTCCGGGTCAACCGGGCGGCAGCGCAGCCTCCTCTTTTCTCCCTGCGTTCCGGCTATGGTTAACCAATCCCTTTTCCTTGATTTACCCGGCAGCTTTGTGCCATTTCCGCCAGTCTGCGCAGGCGGTGTTTGACCCCTGATTTACTGATTTTCGGTTCAAGCAGTTCGCCCAGTTCCTGCAGACTGGCTTCCGGGTGAGACAGGCGCGCTTCCGCCACTTGCCTGAGCTGCGGGGGCAGTTTCTCCAACCCGACGGTAGAAGCGAGGAAATGAATCGCTTCCTGCTGCGCCAAAGAAGCGTTGATTGTTTTACCCAGGTTGGCCGTTTCGCAATTGACCAGCCTGTTCACCTGGTTGCGCATTTCTTTATAGATGCGGATATTCTCAAAATTCAGCACAGCCGTATGAGCCCCCATCATACTCAGGCAGCCGGCAATTTGTTCCGCTTCCTTCAGGTAGAGGGCGTAACCTTTTTTCCGGGCCGTTATCCCGGGATGAAAGGACATTTTTTTCAATAAAAGACCAACGTCCCCGGCATATTGCTTTGTCCCCAGAATCATTTCCAGGTGGTAACCGTTGCCCGGATTGGTCAGGGAGCCGCTGCCCAAAAAGGTTCCCCGCAGGTAGGCCCGCCGGCAGCAATCGCGCCGGACGAGTTTTTTGTTTATTCCGGCCAGTAATTCCCCCTCCTTGTTCAAAAGTCCGGTCTCCCTTAAAATATCGAGGGTGGGTCCGGAGATGCAGACCACATAAATATTATTTTTCTTCAGCTGCACTTTCCGCCGGGCGATGACGTCGGCGGCCACCTGGAAAAGTTCTTTCCCCAGGAAAAAAATTTTTCGCGCTACCGCTGCGTTCTCCGTCTTGATCTTTAAGGCCACCTGCTGATTTTCGCTGATCTTCAAAACGCCGCCGGCTTTGATCAGGGCCGGCTTCCCTCACATCCTGGCCTCATCAAGCAGGACGGCCGGTGTTCAAGCCGGCAACCGGAACGACACCGTCGAAGAGTGGACAGCAGACCAGATCCACACGTTCCTCTCTTCGTATATCCGATCGGTTCAGCACCAACGGGTCGACCGCGCCGCCACTGCAGCCGTTCAAGAAGCATCCCTCAAAGAAGACAGCCCCCTTGCCCTTCAACTCTACGGCTCCGTCGGCATGACGCGGGAGGAACGGGCTGCCTTCGCCGAGTCCGAATATCGACGGGCTGTCACCGACGCCGTGACAGCTTATCAAGCGAAACAATTGGAGACCGCCCTGCGCCGGGAGCTGTTCGAGGAGCTGGGCGCCGAGGTCGTCGTCCGGCGGAACGACGAGCTGACCGTGGACGAGGCGGAGCGGTTCCTGGTGGCGGAGGCGCGGCTGCTGGACGATCGCCGCTTCGACGAGTGGGAGGCCCTGTTCACCGAGGACGCGGTGTACTGGGTGCCCATGGACCCCGACCGCGACCCCGCGGACACCGTGTCCATCATCTACGACGACCGCAAGCGGCTGCACGAGCGTGTGTACCGGCTGACGCGAACCCCCGTCCTGGATCAGAACCCGCCGTCCCGCACCGTGCGCTTTGTGGCCAACGTGGAGGTGGAGCCCCTGGACGGGGCGGGGGAGCACCGTGTCCGGTGCAACCAGCTCATCGCGGAGATGCGACCGGGAGGGCCCGGGCAGGCGGGCCTGAACAGCCCCCGGTGGCTGGCGGCCCGCTGCGAGTACCGCCTCCGTCCGGTGGACGGGGGGTGGCGGATCGCCTTCAAGAAGGTGGTCCTGCTGGACGCAGACCAGGCCCAGTACAACCTCTCCTTCATCCCCTGAGGAGGGCGCTATGGACCTGTACGGGCGGCCCTGGCGGGTGGAGCGGCCCCTGGGCACGGTGGGACGGGTGGAGGTGAGCCGGTACGAGACGCCGACGGGCGTCCGGCTGCGGCTGCGGGATCGGGAGGGGAAGGCGGAGGCGTTCCTGGACCCCCTGGAACTGGAAGGTCTCACCCGAGCCCGCTACAAGCCGGTCCCGGCCCTGCCCCTAGCCACGGGGGACGGTGCGGAGCAGGCGGCGGAGGCTTGGCGGACGTGGGGAGAGCTTTCCGAGCGGCTACAGAACGAGTTCGCCCTCGTGGCGGTGGCCCTGGTGGGTACCGAAGGCCTGCTGGTGCGGGACATGAACGCGGGGCTGGCCGTGCTCCTGTCGCCCCGTGAGGTGGAAATCCTGCTCCGGGTCCAGCAC
>JAIMBK010000028.1 GCA_023511535.1 Armatimonadota bacterium | reverse complement strand
ACGGCGGGCTTCCCTTTTGTTCAGATCTCTAATTGCCTGTTTTTGCCAGGCTTCTTTATACCTTTGCTTTTGTTCTGAAGTTAATTCCATAACTACCACTCACTTAAAATATTTCCCAAAACCTAAAAATCAACAGCGCAATTTTTCCGCTTCTTGCCGGGCTTTTTCCAGGTTTAACTTCCAGATTTCCAATCATTGTTTCCACCGCTCGTTATCCGGCACGGGATCGCTCCTTCGGGGGTTATTATACCACAGGTGCCGTAGGGAAAAAAGAGATTAAAATTTAGAGCCCGGCGGTTGTTCCAAATTATCGGGATCAGACCGGATCATTGACTGGCCGGGGACGGCCGGTTTATACTGGTGGTGAAGAGTTTTCCGGTTAATCATCCTGAACACGAGCGGAATTTCGCGGGTGATGGCGATGGAATTTGGAGAAAAAGAAAAACAAGACGGTTCCGGCTGGGAGGAGTTTTTTACGGCCTGGAAAAAACGCGCCCGCAAAGAAAGGTGAAAAGCCCGGGCAAGGGAGCTCGTGGCGCGGCGGGCGATCCGGGAAATGGCCCGGGTGGCGATAATCGTTACACTAGCTGGCAATTTTATCCGTTATTGATTTTATTCTCCCGATGGTAAAAAAAACTTCCGACGACAAAACCGGCTGGTTCAAGGCAACTCCATAAGGCATTAAGTTTTGTTGATTCATCAATTTTAAAATGTCTTCGAGATACTGCTCTTTTGGGTCTACGGAAAAATCAATTTCTTTTTCCTCCTTTTTTTGCGACAACAGATAGTCCATTCTTTTCACTGTTTTAGCAGAAAAATAACGTTCACCACACTTTTGGCAAACAAAGGCCGGAACACCTTTAAAGAGAACGTTACCTCCCTTTAGACGCCTTTCCACGGTTACCTTTTTTTCTATAGTTTTGCCCCCACAAAGACATGCTGCCGGCATTTTTCACACCTCCTACTTATCTTTCATAACGGTTACAACAATTACTTGCCCGGAACATATTTCTACGACTATTTGTACACCTTTATGCCTTAACCTATACCTGTTATTTTTTCGATCCCTTTGATTGATAATTCCCCGAAGCATGACGTTTTCCAAATCGGTTATCGATAAGTTATCTTTATCCGCCTCTTGTAAAGCATGCTCTGTTATATGATAAGCTTCATTTTCTGCTGCCTGCCGAATAAATTGGCGTGGATCCAAGTAACTTATTCCCCTTCCGTCGAAAAAATACCGTCGGGGACTTCCTTTTCTCTTCCGAAGTCTGGCTCTCTAATCTTTTAAAGGAAAATCGGCAATATTGCCATCTTTGTCAAGAAATGCCTGGTTGATAAGATTTTCATCAATAGAGCCGCGTTTAATCCCTTCCAGATACTTAGAAAGAAAAAAGGCTAATTCTTCCCTTT
Organism: Armatimonadota bacterium; assembly: GCA_023511535.1. Taxonomy (GTDB): domain Bacteria; phylum Bacillota; class Desulfotomaculia; order Desulfotomaculales; family Nap2-2B; genus JAIMBK01. The sequence goes on along the minus strand of JAIMBK010000028.1, from coordinate 37,445 downwards.
TGATCGGTTCGTTTTTTAAAAATGCCGATTCCGGAAACTCATCTTTATATCTGGCAATAAATTTCAGAGCCTCGTCTGACCAATATAGTTGTTCACTTATTTTATTTTTAATCTCCTTAAGAGATAGCCCCCTTTTTTTGTAATAGTCGATTAATTCAAGGGTAGATAAATGGGCCGCATCAAAACTCGAAACCCTTTTCTTCCCAATCTGTTTTACCACCGGCCTTTTTAATAAGCCAGTATGAATATAATATCTAATGGTTCGCACGGGATTGCTACCCAAATTAAAACCCCTCTTTTTTGCTTCCTCGGCAAACTCAAAAATTGTCATCCAAAACCCCCCTTCTTAAATTTTAAACTGTCAAATGACAGTAGTCAATTGCTTTATGGAAACGAACTTAACGAGGGCCTTTACGCCGTTTTTGGTACGCCCGCGCCTTACCCTCACCACGCCGCTCCTCCCCGGCCTGGAAATTGACCTGGCCGTCTTGTGGTAGCTGGAGGGCGACGGAGTCAGGCAAACAGCGCCCGGCACCAGTCCTGGATGGCCTCCAGATCTTCGGGGGTGTTGGCCTCCACGTAGCAGCGGAAGAGGGGTTCGGTGCCGGAGGGGCGGATGAGCAGCCAGGAGCCGTCTTCGAAGACGAGCTTGGTGCCGTCGACAGTGAGGCGGCGGGTCACCTTTTTCCCGGCCACCGCCGCGGGTGCCAGATTTTTCAGCGCGGCCAGCACACGTTCTTTTTCCGCCGGGGTGGTGTGGATATCCAGGCGTTCGCTGAAAAGGCGCCCCACCCGCGCCCAGATCCCGCGCAGACGGTCCCCCAGGCTTTGCCGGTGGCGGGCGACGATTTCGGCGGCCAGCAGGCCGGCCAGCACGCCGTCCTTTTCCGGAACGTGGCCGCGGATGGAAAGGCCCCCGCTTTCTTCCCCGCCGGCCACACAATTCTTTTCCAGCAGGTACCGGCCGATGTACTTAAACCCCACCGGGGTTTCGAAAGCCTGCTCCCCGGCGGCGGCGGCGAGGCGGTCCAGCAGGTGGGTGGTGGCCACGGTGCGCACCACCGGCCCGCGCCATCCCCGGGTGTTCAGCAGGTGGTCGTACACGACGGGCAGGTACTGGTTGGGCGGAATGTAGCTGCCGTCGCGGTCGATGAGGCCGAAGCGGTCGGCGTCCCCGTCCAGGGCCAGGCCGAGATCCGCCCCGGCGGCCAGCACCCGCGCCCGCAGTTCCGTCAGCGATTTCGCCGAAGGATCGGGCAGCGCGCCCCCGAAAAGGGGGTCCCGCCGGTCGTGGATGGCCTCCACCTGCGCGCCGGCCTCCCGCAAAAGCTCCTCCAGGTAGCCGGTGCCCGCCCCGTACATGGGGTCGACGATCACTTTTAAACCGGCCCGGCCGATGGCGGCGAAGTCGATGAGCTTTTTGACGTGGGCGAAATAAGCGGGGCGCGGGTCGATCTTCCGCTGCGGCTGCCCCGCAACCCCCGGCGCCCGGTCCCCACCGCCAGGCCTTCCTTCCCCGCTCAACCGTCTGATGTTTTCTTCAATTTCCTTTGTGATGTGCGGCAGCGCCGGTCCGGCGTACTCCGGGATGAATTTGATGCCGTTGTATTCCGGGGGGTTGTGGCTGGCGGTAAGCATCACCGCCCCGCCGGCGCCGGCCTCCTTGATGGCGAAGGCCACCACGGGCGTGGGCGCGCTTTTTTCCACCAGACAGACGGGGACGCCCTCCTCACCCAACACGCCGGCCACCGTCTGGGCAAACTGATCGGAAAGGAAGCGGTTGTCGTAGCCGACGATAACCCCGCGGGCGGCCAGGCCGCGGGCCTTGACGTAGGCGGCCACCGCCCGGGCCACCAGCTCCACGTTGGCAAAAGTAAAATCGCGGGCGATAATCCCCCGCCATCCGTCGGTGCCAAATGTAATTTGAGACATTAGAAACAACCCCCAAAAAGAATAAATTTAGCCCCCCAGAGGACACAGAAGACACAGAGATTATAATATGTAACCAAAGAGAATAAGGCACAAAGGAAAAGTCCCGCGCAGCTTCTTTTGTGTCCGTCGGCCTGCTTTGCCTTAGCGCCTTAATTTTACAATTATGGTAAAAGCGGATGTGATTGCTTATGAATAGAGTTGGCGGCCCGGCAGTCCGCTGCCCGCTGCCCGACGACCGACGACCGACGACCGCTACTGCGGCATTTTGCCCGGCAGCCGATCGGTGATGTCGGTGACGTGGCCCAGGGCGTCCTGCCTTTTGTCCACGTACAGGTTGCCGTCGGTGTCCAGGCCGGCGTAGGCCACTTCCTTCACCGACTTGATCCCCTGCTTCTCCAGTTCCCGGTACAGCCATTCCTCCGTCAGGTTGTTCTGTTTTAAATTCTGCTGGATCACCACGCCGTCCACCACGAGCTCCGAAGGGACCCCTTCGTATTTGGTGGGCAACTGCAAATCCTGCGGAGTGAGAGGGCGTTTCTGGCTTTTCAGGAGAACGCTTAAAGCGCCGTTGGGCTCGGCGATGGCGTATTCCACGTCGGCGATGTTGAAAACGTTTTTCTCGCGCAGCTGCATCATCAGGTCGTCCATGTGGTAGATCAGCTTTTTCATGTTGTCTTCCAGAATTTTGCCGTTGTGGATGATAATGGTCGGCTCGCCCTCGATCAGCTTCCGGGCGGGCCGGGACTTCATCGCCAGGTATTCCGCCCCCACCGTCAAAAGGCCGAACAGGGCCAGCCCAAAAGCATAATACCGGACGCTTTCCCTCAGGTCCGTCACCATCGCCGCGGCAATCGACCCGATGACGATGGCGTTGATAAAGTCGCTGACCGTCAGCTGCCCCACCTGCGTTTTCCCGACGATGCGCGTGATGATCAAGACCATTAAAAAGGCGCCCAAACCGCGCAGTAAAATTTCCAGAAACGGATTCACTGCCAACCACCCCCGGCAACACCAATAATGTCAACTTTAGTTTGCCGGTAGGCCGTTAAATTATGCATTTTATCCCGGTAATGCGGTCATCTCTCTGTGCCTTTGCCCCCCTCCTGTGCCCCGCCCTTTTATACCTCTGTGCCTTTGTGCCTCACGTTAACCCATTTCCCCCACCAGTTCCTTTAAATAGGCCTCAAACTCGGGGCCCAGATCGGGGCGGTCCAGGGCGAACTCCACCGTGGCCTTTAAATACCCCAGCTTATCCCCCACATCGTAGCGGCGGCCCTTGAAAATCAGGCCGTATACCGGCTCCTCCCGGCACAGCACGCGCAGGGCGTCGGTCAGCTGGATTTCCCCCCCGGCGCCCGGCGGCGTGGCGGCCAAAATGGGGAAAATGCGCGGGCTGATGACGTACCGGCCGATCACCGCCAGCCGCGAAGGCGCCTCCTCCGGTCGGGGTTTTTCCACCATGTCCCGCACCCGGTAAACGCCGTCGCGCAGGGGTTCCGCGTCCAGGATCCCGTACTTGCTCACGTCCTCCGGCGGCACTTCCGTTACCGCCAGGATGGTGCCCGGCATTTCAGCGTATAAATCCATGAGTTGCTGCAGGCACGGCCTTTTGCTGCGCACAATGTCGTCCCCCAAAAGGACGGCAAAGGGTTCGTTACCCACGAACTGACGCGCGCACAACACGGCGTGGCCCAGGCCCAGCGGCTCCTTCTGGCGGAGATAATGCAGCCGGGCCAGGCTGCCGATTTCCCGCACCAGGGCCAGCAAATCCTCCTTCCCTTTGTCGGCCAGAAATTCCTCCAGGTAAGGGGACTTGTCGAAGTGATCCTCGATGGCGTACTTCCCGCGGCCGGTGATCATTAAAATGTCCTTGACCCCCGAATCCAGGGCTTCCTGCACGATATACTGGATGGCCGGCGTATCAATGATGGGGATCATTTCCTTGGGCTGCGCTTTGGTGGCGGGCAAAAAACGCACGCCCATCCCGGCGGCGGGAATCACCGCTTTGTTTACCTTCACTTCCGCACCTCCCTGAAATACAGGAATTGGGAATTAGGAATTGGGAATTATGGATAAATACTCTTTGTAAAAACATATTACAACTATATGCGATGTCAGTAAAATCGATGCTGATGGCGGTAAAAAATGCGCGGATGGATGGATGGCCGGACGGGGGTTCGTCTTGCCGTTTGCGCTGCAGCCGTTTGCACGGCATGTTTGCGCAGCGGCACGATTTTGCCGCTAACGGCTTCCAGTGGGTTTTGAATCGTAGCTGCGGTGCGCCCGGTGCGGCTTACGCGCCTGGTGCGCCCGGCTGAACGACTCGATCCTGTTCAGGCCGATGATCGCCGCCGTCGCCAAAAGCAGCAGTAAAATCATGGCGTAATCGGGGCTGATTAAATTGATGGCGATGGCGCTCACCCCCAGCACCGCGCTGATGCCGTAAACAACCAGCACGGCCTGCCGGTGGCTGAAGCCCATGGTGAGCAGAAGGTGGTGCAGGTGCCCGCGGTCCGGCTGGAAAATGGGCCGGCGCCGGTGGTAGCGGCGCAAAATGGCAAAGGCGGTGTCCGTAAGCGGGATGCCCAGGATCACCAGGGGGACGAAAACGGAAACGGCGGTCACGCTTTTGGTCAGGCCCAGGACGGAAACCGCGGCGAGCAGAAAGCCCAGCAGCATGGCGCCGGAATCACCCAGGAAGATGCGCGCCGGGTAAAAATTATACCGCAGAAAGGCCAGCAGAATCGCTGCCAGCAGCAAGGCCAGCCAGATGATTTCCTGCTGGCCGGCCGCGCCGAAAACCTTCCACTGGGTCCAGCCCACGGCGGCGACCGTCAGGGCGGCGATGCAGGAAACCCCGCCGGCCAGGCCGTCCAGGCCGTCAATCAGGTTAATGGCGTTGGTCACGGCCACGATCCAGAACACCGTCAGCGGGATGCCCAGCCAGCCCAAACTGATTAGTTCGCCATTTAGCGGATTGGTGACAAAATTGATAGCAATTCCGAAAGGCAGGATGGAAACGGCGGCGAGCGCCTGGCCGAGGAGCTTGAGCCAGGGAGTGAGGCCCCAGATGTCGTCGATGACGCCGACCAAAACGATCAGGGTGGCGCCGGCAAGCAAACCGAAGCCCGGCTGGCCATCGTACGCGGGATAAAGCGCCAGGGGTGCGCCGGCCAGAAAAGCTGCGTAAATGGCCAGTCCTCCCAACCGCGGCATGACCTTCTGGTGCACCTTGCGCGGGCCGGGCAGGTCCACCGCCCCCCAGGCAAAGGCGAGCTTTTCCGCCAGGGGAGTAACCACCCAGGCCACGCCAAAGGCCAGGAAAATGGCGACGATTTTTTCCACTAATCTCCCCCCAAGCGACAGCAATGCACAATATTACTGCTATTTTACCATCGGGCCGGGCATGCAAACAAATCTCTGGAAAAACACTTCTGTGCCCGTTTACCGCGATTGAATCAAAACTGGACAAGCTTTCTCGTAAATTCTTTCTTATTCGCAAATTCCTGTCCTTATTTATCCAGCCTGGCGCCTGTTTTCCGCAAGGCCGCCTGCACCCATTTGATTTGCCCCGGCTGAAAAAGGGCGGGGTCCGCGCCGGATAAAACCGCCCCCGCGGCGGCGGCCCCGGCGGCGTCCCCCAGGACGCACAGGTTGGGGATCACCCTGACTTCCGCCCAGGCCAGGGAAGCCGCGCCGGTGGCGCAGCCCGGCACCAGCAGGTTGACCAGTTGCGGGGTAACCAGCATTTCAAAAGGAAGGTAAACCGGGTTTTGCGGCTGGCCCCCTCCGGCCGCCAGGTCCGGCCGTAAACTTTCCGTCACCGGCCACCGGTAGGTGCCGCCCGCCTTCAAATCGGCCGGTGTATAGGCGTTAATGTCTATTAAGTAATAGGCCAGGCCGATCCGCGTGGCGTAGTTGCCCCGGTCGGCCCCGTCCGCCGGGCCGGCGCCGGCAAGCTGACATTCGGCGGGAGTAAGGGCGAAGCAGGCGTTTTCCCCGGCCTCATCCGGTCCCGCGGAAGTTTGCCCGGTCACCGTCCCCGGAACGCTACCCGTTCCAGAAACGTTTGAAATGCTTCTTTTCTGCTGTCCGGTTGTGCCGGCGTCCGCCGGATTCCCCGGGTTCCTTTGGAGCGCGCTCTTTTGGAACGGACCTTTTTGTAAATGGATGGTTTCCCTTATATAGAGGACATCCCCCGTCACCGGCCGGCCGCTTTCGTCCTTCACCAGTTCCGCCCGGTGAAAACCATAGCGCCCGCCCCGCCCGTCCGCCGCACTGAACTGCCGCAGGGCCTCCAGAAACTCCGGCCGGGCAATCAATTCCCGCGCTTTCAGCAGGGCCTCGTCCACGTCTAAGGCGTCCGGCCGTTTGTCCTGCGGGTAACGGCCGGTGCCCAGGTCGCGCCGGCAGGCCCGGCCGTCCACGTTAAAGATTAATAGGGCGTTTACCCACCACTGATCGCTTCCCGCCCCGTCCTGGGCCGCGTTCAATGGCTTGAGGGCAAAGCCCCGGGGAGCGTACCGGTCGTTAAAATCGACAACCACAGGATTGCTGCGGTAGGTATCCGCCCCGCCGATGATCCCCCAGCTGCCGGACGGGTCCTTGAGGAAAAGGAAGTCCCCGGTCTGCCGGGGGGTTTCCGGCACCACCATGCCGGCCACTTTAAACATCAGCGTCGCCGCCTGCTGGCACGCCGCCGGTTGGCGCCGGGCAGCGGCTTGCCGGCGGAGATCCGCTTGCCGGCGGGAAGCCTCTTTCCGGCCGATCACCGCCTCTCCGTGACGGGCCGACTCCGGCCGTTTTTCATCCAGGGGAACCGTCCCCTCGTTTTTGGGCCAGTCCCCGCGGCCGACCGTCACGCTTGCCCCGGCCAGCCGGGTCAGCCGGCCGTCGTCGGAAGCGTCGATAAACACGCGCCCGGCGATCTTCCGCAGTCCCTTCCCCCAGGCGACCGCGCCTTCGTCGTCCCGGCAAACCTCCCTTAAACGCAAAGCGGTGATCCGGGAAGAAAAAGAACTTTTCCGCAGGTCCGGACCGGTTTGCGGCAACAGGCCGGTTTGCGGCGGAAACGCCCGCCCCTTGCTTCCGGACAGGTTCGACGGCCGCTCAATTCCGGATAAATCCTGCAGACGTTTGATCCGGGATGCGAAGCCGCCCTCCGCCGGCTTCTTTTGCACTTCGCGCACGTCGTATCCCCACAGTACAGTTATATTTTTGTGGCGGGCCAGGTCGACGGCTAAAAGATCGGCCATCTTTTTAGTATTGTAAAACTGGCCGGCTTCCCCGTACCACCGGGCAAAGGAGCCGGCGGCCACCGGGTAACCCCGCCAGAGCCGCACGTCGAAAAAATTTTGCCCGCCCGCGGTGCCGATCCCTCCCAGCACGCGCTCCGGGGCAGGCACAATCACCAGGATGGAGCTCTCCGGGGCAAGCTGCGCCGCCGTCCGCGCCGCCGCACACCCGGCAAAGGTCCCGCCGTAGATCACCACATCATATTTTTCCGTCTCTTCCTGCGCGCAGCCGCTTGTCGCGAATCCGAAAGAGAGCAAAAAAACTATTAAACCGATTTGTTTAAATATTTTCATCTTCCCTTATCCAGATCAACTCAATACCCAGTTGGTCAGCTATCTTTTTAATTTCCGGGTCGCCTGTCACTATAGGCGCTTCTATTTCTTTTGCCAACGCTACCACGAAAGAATCGGCATAGGATAGCCCTCCCCTGGATTTTATTTGCGCAGCGTTTTTTATTTTCGGCCAGGAAACGTCAACGAGAGTTAAAGCTTCTTCAGCAAAAACGCTGTTTACCAGCTCATCGGCGGCTTCTTTACCTTTTCTACGAGTGATTATGTAATAAGCTTCGCCAAGATTAATAAGACTCAGAAATAGTTTAGAATTCCGGACAGTGAACATTTTTGTTACTGTTTCCGCTCCAGGCTCATCTTCAATCACAGCCAGCAAAGCATAAGTATCGAGAACGTAACGAGCAAACATCCCTTTTTTTGTAGACGTTTCATTTTCTGAAGGTGTTCCGGTATTAATTCCCTTCTCTTTATTTACTTGAGAGTTACGACTTTCCATGCAATCCGCGGTTCCTTTCTAAAGCTCTTTCTTTAAGCAATGTTGTGGTCAACTTTTCTTCATCGGGAAGACTTTTAAATTTTCCCCTGAGCTCTGCAAAAGGATGTTTTGGCAGGGGGCGTAAAACAATTGAACCATTGCGATCCTCAATAACCAATTTGTCACCTTTTTTTAACCCGTAACGTTTACGTAATTCAACGGGAATAACAATTTGCCCCTTTTCCGACAAAGTAATTTTCAACATAAATCTTACCTCCCAGGAGCGAATCTTACTTTGTTTTGATTATACTACCCCGGGGAAATATCGGGCAAGAGCCAGAGGGGGAAAAAAATTTATTTTGAAGGAAACCTTTTCCCGGTTTTTAACGTCTTATAATAAATGATGGAATTACAGTTTTCAGGAAGGATTCGACGTTTTTGTGTCGAATTTGCTCTAAAGGCAAAGAAAGGCATAAAAGGTAAGAGGCTCAAGAGGAAAAAGGCGCGGAGACACTTTCTTTTCTATAGATTACTTTTTGCACCGGCGAGGTTTTCGCCACGGTGAAATTTTCTTTTCGGCGGTGAAATCTTGAAATCTAGAGATACGTCTCTTTTCCAAAAAAAGCAGACCCAAAAACTGTCCAGCGCGCTTGGGCTGCTGGCGGCCGGCTGCTTGTTTTTGGTGCTGGCGCTCCATTTTTTGGGCTTTCCGGCGGTCCGGGCCGAAAAAGAACCGGCGGCAACCCTTTCCGGCCGGCAGTTCTCTCCGGCACCCGCGCTTTCGTCCGGACCCGCCCGGAAAAATGAAGAAGCGAAGGAGTGGAAGCTGCAAAAGGATCCGCAACTGAAAGGACCGGCGGCGGCGGCACGGCAGCTGCCGCCGGGAACAGCGCCCGAAGTAATCTTCTTAAACGATCGGGCCGCTTCCGTTACCGGCGCCACGCCGCTGGCCGCTCCCGGCTTCGTGCGCCCGGAGGGGCTCACCGGGGCCGGGCAGGTGGTGGCCATCGCCGACAGCGGCCTGGGCAGCGGGCGGATGGACGACCCGCACCCGGACCTGAAAAGCCGGCCCGGCCAAAAGCCGAAAGTAATTATGCTGAAGTCCTGGGCCGGGCGCGAGAGCGCCGACGACCCCACGGGCCACGGCACGCACCTGGCCGCCACCGTAGCCGGCACGGGCGCGGCTTCCAACGGCCGGTTTGCCGGCGTGGCCCCGGGGGCCAGTATATACTTCCAGGCCATTTTAAACCCGGAGGGAAAGGCCGCGCCGCCGCCCGATCTGACCGCCCTGTTCGCCCCCGCTTACGCCGCCTCCGCCCGCATCCACCTGGACGGCTGGGGGAGCGAGGGCAACTTCTATTCGGCGGGCGCCGCCCAGGCCGACGCCTTCATTTATCAGCACCCGGACTTCCTGGTGATTTTCGGCGCGGGCAACGACGGCCCGGAGCCGGGCAGTTTAACCAACGAGGCCAACAGCAAAAACGCCCTGGTGGTGGGCGCCAGCGAAGGAGCCCGGCCGGCCTTCGGACCGGGCGAGGACAACGCCACCGAGGTGGCCCGCTTTTCCAGCCGCGGCCCCGCCGCCGACGGCCGCGCCAAGCCCGACCTGGTAGCCCCCGGCTCCGGGATTGTTTCCGCCGCTTCGCCGCTGATTAAAAGCAATTTTGAACCGAACCCGCTGTACACCCGGATGCAGGGCACCAGCCAGGCCGCCGCCGTCACCGCCGGGGCCGCCGCCCTGCTCCGCGAGTACCTGCAAAAAGAAGAGAAAGTTCCGTCCCCGTCGGCGGCCCTGGTCAAAGCCGCCCTGATCAACGGCGCCCGGCCCCTCCCCGGCAGCGGGGCGGGGTTCGGCCGCCTGGACCTGGCCACCACGGTCATCGCCCTGAAGGAAAAGCTGTTTCTTTATGCCGACGAGCGAAGCCCCTTAAGCCGGGACGAGGAACGTTTCTACCGCTACGAAGTGTACACGCGGACCGAGCCGTTCGTCGCCACGCTGGCCTGGACGGACCCGCCGGCAGAGCCCGGCGCCGATAAAACCCTGGTCAACGACCTGGACCTGGTAGTCACCGCCCCCGACGGCAAACAGTACCTGGGTAACGACGACTCCCGGGAGGGCGTCAAGGACGACCTTAACAATGTGGAGCGCGTCGTCATCCCGCATCCCCTGCCCGGCATCTACACCGTGGAAGTGAAGGCCGCCGGGCTGACCCGGGGCGCCCAGGACTTCGCCCTGGTCTACGGCCAGCCGCCGGTGCGGGAAGTGGTGAGCGGTTATGATGCGGATAAAAACCTCATTCAGTTTGCGAGCGGAAGTAAAATGGCCGTCCCGCCGGTCCTGAAAACCGCCCTGGGGCGCTCCCTGGCTCCCGAAAAGCCCCGGCACATTTTTCCGGGGGAAGACGCCTACATCGCCCGCGGCCAAAACCTCTACCTGGCGGAAGAAGTATGGCGCGCCCAGGCCACCCAAAACCTGCCCCTGGCCGGCGGCACCCTGTTTTTAGAGGCCCGCCCCGACCAGCGGGAAGGCGGCTTTTACCTTCACCCCCGGGTCACCGTCCTGGCCAACGGCAAACAAATCGCCAGTGCCGCCGGTTTGCCCGCCGGCGCGCCGGCCGTCGGCCTGATTAACCCCTCTTCCCAGACCATCTGGTGGATTAAGGCCGACTTCCAGCTCCAGGAAGGCATCTTAAAGGAAATCGACGCCGCCGATCGCCGGCTTTTTCTCTTCGGCAGCGAGCAGGCGTACCCGCTGGCCGCCGGCGCCGCCTTTTCCTTCACGGACACGGCCGTCGACGGCAGCCGCGCCGATCTGCCTTACGGCGCCCCCGTCGCCGGCACCATCGACCAGTTGGCGCCGGGGATGCCGGCTCAGCTGGTCATCTCCCCGCAGGACAGGCAGGTCGTTTACGTGGGGGCCAAACGCACCCTGGCCGTGGGAGAAATCAAAGAAGTTAATCCAGCCGGGGAAAAAATTACCCTGGGTGATCCACCCGGAAAAGACATAAGTTACCAGCTGATCACCGGCGCACCCGTCACGAAAGACGGCCAGCCGGCCCGGCCGGCAGAGCTGAAACCCGGGCTGCACGCGGCCCTTTTGCTGGCCGGCGATACGGTCATCGGCGTCCAGGCGGACTCGCTGGTCACCTACGGCCAGGTGATCTACTTTGAAAGCGCAAAGAACAGGCTCTATTTCCTGGATTGCCGCAACCGGATGCAGACCCTGGCGGTGGCGCCGGAAGCGGCATTTTTCCGCTGGTGGCAACCCGGCGAACCCGGCTCGCTGCTGCCCGGCGAGTGGGTGCGGCTGACCCTGGACCCCCGCACCGGGGAGGTCAGGCGATGTGATGTAGCCGACGCGGAAGCCGAGCAAAGCGGCCTGGTCGACTACTACGATCCCGCCCGGAGGCTGGCGGCGTTTTTCCCGCTGGGGGCGGGCCTGGTTTCCGCCTGCACGAACGTGACGAAAAACGGCTACCCGGTGCAGATCGAGGACCTGCTGCCGGGCGAAAAGGTTGAGTTCACCCTCTTGCGCGTGCCCAAAAGCGAGGAAAAAATCCTGGCCGCCGCCAAGGGGCACCCGGCGGCCGGCGTGAAGGCGCCGTTTTTGCAGGTAAGCTGCCGGGCGCAGGGGGACCAGATTACGGTCGAAGGAACAACGGCCGGCGAACATATCTACATTTACAGTGAAGATGGGCAGGCGGTACGGATTAAACCGGGGGCGGACGGCCGGTTTACCGTCGCCCTGCCCCGCCCGGCGGGCAAAACCCTGCAGGTGGTGACCACGGAGCGGAAATCCGGCGGAGTGGCCGGGATGTACGTAAGCATTCCGGAGGCCGCGGAACCAGGGCCAGGGGCGGAAGCGGAAAGGAAAACAGGGGCGGAGCCGGGAGTGAGTCCGGGGACGGAGGCTGGAGAGGGAGCCGGAGTGAGTCCGGGCCGGGGGACGCTGCCCGGGCGGGGAGCCGGAACAAGGCCGGGGCCGGATACAGGAAGCGAAACAGAAACAAAAACGGGAGCAGGAGCAGAAATCGGGCCGGCACCCGGACCCGGATCAAAACCGGCCGCGTTTAGCGACATCGCCGGACACCCGGCGGAAAAAGAAATTACCGCCCTGGCCGAAAAAGGAATCCTCAAAGGCTACCCCGACGGCACCTACCGGCCGGACCGGCAGGTCACCCGGGCCGAATTCACGGCCATGGTAATCAGGGTGCTGGGATTAAAGAATGGGACGGAGACCGGGGGCGCGGTGGAATTCCGCGACGAACTGCCCGCCTGGGCCGCGCCGGACATCCGGCTGGCCGCCCGCTACGGCCTGGTCGGCGGCTACCCGGACGGCGCTTTTTACGCCGACCGCCCGCTGACCGGCCTGGAGGCAATCTGTATCCTGGCCAGGGTGGCGGAAAGAACCGTTAATTCAACCGGCGGGGTCAGCGAAGGGAGTACGGAAGAAAGGAAAAGGGATGGCTGGTCCGGCATCCCCTCCTGGGCGGCCGTCCCCGCCGGGCAGCTGTCCCGCAGCGGACTTTTGCCCGGCTACCCCGACGGGCGCCTGTACCCGTACGCGGGCTTCACCCGGGCCGAAGCCGCGCTGATCATCTACCAGCTGCAGAAGATCATTGTTCGTTAGAACCATCGAATTGATCGATTTTTTGGATCTGCTCATTCGTTATTTTCATGAACCTCAACCTTACTATATCATCTCTTCTTACTGGTTATGGGGCAACCACTCCACAGCGATCAGATTTTCAATTCTTTTAAATTCCGGATCCCCCGTCACAACCGGAACCCCTTTAGCCAAACCCAGGGCGGCGGCAAAGCAGTCGGCATAGGCAAGCGGGTAAGCGGCCTTTATTTCCGCAGCGCGCAGGGCAAGATCCTTCGTAACCTCCACGGGCTGAACGGGAAGAGTCTCCAGCGCAAGCAGCAAAGAATCTTTTCCTTCCGGACCGGCTTTCCTTTGCGTTATATAGGCGATTTCACCCAGGTTAACCACCGAAAGGAACAGATTGATCTCTTTGTTTTCCGCTTTTGTCAGCAATCTTTCGACCTGTTCGGCGCCAGCCTCATTCTGAAAGTACGTCAGCACCGCGTAACTGTCCAGCACGTAGCTCTTCACGGGCGGATTCTTCCTTTCTGACCTTGATCAGTTCTTGCACGAGCGGGTACTTCTGCAGCATCCCCCTGCATGTTTTAACCGGGTTTGGCGGTAAGGGCACAATTCCCAGCCCCTTGTCCGTTTCCATAAAAAGCACTTTGCTTCCCGGAACAATATTATACCGTTCGCGAAGTTCCCTGGGTATAACCACCCACCCTTTTGATGATACAACTGCCTTGTATGACATATTACATTTCACCTTCTTATACTTCTTTCAACCCAGTATAACTTTTTTTCTCCATTGCGTCAATACGTTTCTTCCTCGCCTTCATCATATCCGGCGGACGCCCCGAAATTAATCTAATGATCAGAAATAATAAACCGGCGGTAGTTTCCATAACTTGGGAATTGCCGCCGGTTATTTTGCCGCGGTTATTTTTATCATTTAACTTTTACTGCTCCAGCCACACGATCAGGACCACCTGTTCCCGGGCTTCCCGGTCCATGGCTTCAAGCTCTGCTTCCTTCTGTTTGATCTCCGCGTCGAGCTTTTGCGCCTGCTCACCGGAAGCCGTCTTTCTTTCTGCAATCAGCTTCTGGTAGTTGTTCAGCAGCTCCGCAAACTCATTGGAAACGTCCCTGGTTTGCCGGGTGCGTTCAATAACCTGGCCCAGGGCCGAAACGTAGCCGGCAAACTGCTCGGCCTGCGCCTGCGGCGCCGCCAGCCGGAAAATAGCCACCGCCTTCCCGCCGGCCGCCTGCACCTTTTGCTCAACCGAATAGGAAACGCCCTTCGCCTGCGCGGTGGCTTTCAACTGGGCGGCCGCCGCGTCCAGGTCCTGCACCCGTACCTTGATCAACATGCTCTCGATGGCCCGGGGCCGATTGAGAAAAACCTTCGGCTGGATGCCGGCGCTGCTGTCCGGACCGCTGCCGGCGGCGGTTGCCGCGGGCTCTTTTGCGTCGCCGCCCGCGCCCGCCTCCCCGGCAGGCTCTTGGGCAGACTGGCCCGAAGAACCGGGGGTACCCGGGGAATTCCCGGCGATCATCTGGCGCCCCCCGTTTGCTCCGCCGGAACCAGGGGCAGCCGGCTGCCTTTCTTCGCCGCCGCCCGGCGCGGCATCCGCCGGACCAGGTTCGGGCGCGGCTTCCGTGCTGCCGGGCTGCGTTGCCTCCCGATCAACATTCATATCTTGATTCCGATCTTGATTCCGATCCGCTTCGACAGGCGGCAAAGGAGCCTGCTCGGCCACCGCAAGCGGATTGAAGATCCCCGCTCCTCCCAAATACCGGGCCGCTAAAGTTGCCGAACCGCCCAGCAGCATCAGTAGCGCCGCTGCCACGGCTGCGCTCTTCCGCCAGCCGGTGCGCAGCCCTTGCTGCCAGGTCCGTAGCCCTTGCTGCCAGCGGGCGAACGTTTGCCCGACGCCGGCTGCCTTGCCTGCTTCTGCTTTGCCTGCGCCGCCGGCAACCGCCGCTTCCAGACCGGTACCTGTCCCGGCCGCGCCGATCCTTGCCGCCTCCTGCTCTTTTTGCCTGGACTTAACCCGCCCGGCCAGCGGCACCACCTTCGCCCCGCCGCCGATAGCGGTGTCGGCGCCCGCCGCCGCGGCCAGCTGCTTTGCCTCCGCTCCGGGACCGGCATCAGCCCCGGCGCCGGCGGCCGCAGCCGCCTCCAGCTCCCGGCGCAGGCGCTCCGTCACCCGGGCGGCAAAACCCTCCGGCGGCGCCACCGGAACACGCATTTTCCGCATTGCGGCGGTTACCGCCTCCAGCTTCTCCAGTTCGGCGGCGCAAACCATGCACGCCGCCAGGTGCTCGCCGAAAGCACGCCGCTCTTCATCCGTCAACTCCCCGTCCAGCCAGGGAGAGAAAAGTTGTCTTGCCTGCTGGCAGTTCATCTGCCTCACCTTCTTTTTGCCGGCCCCGGGAATTACCCCTGGTTTTATCCCTGGCTTATCCCTGACGCTTTATCCCTTGATTATTTGCCTGCTTTCGAATATCCCCGGCGTTCCTTCCCTTTCGCCTTCACCTGCACCCCTGCTCCTGCTCCCGCCCGCGGTTCATCTTCCGCCTCCCGGACGATCAGCTCCACTTTTTGCCTTAACAGCTGCCGCGCCCGGTTCAACCGGGACTTCACCGTCCCCAGCGAACAGTTCAAGATGGCGGCCATTTCTTCGTAGGAATAACCCTCAATATCTCTTAAAATCAACGCGGCTCTGTGGTCCGCGGACAGTTCATCCAAAGCCGCCCGGACGCAGTCGCCGAATTCGCGGTCCTCCACGTACTGTTCCGGGTTTCCGCCGGCTGCCGCCACCTCCCGGTATACCTCGCCTTCCGGGGTTTGCACCGGTTCATCCAGGGAAACGAGCGGGACGGTATTCTGCTTGCGCTTAAGATTCAGCCACAGGTTAACGGTGATCCGGTGCAGCCAGGTGCCAAAGTCCGCCTCCCGGCGAAAACCTTTAATTGCCAGGTAGGCCTTGATAAAAACCTCCTGGGCCAGATCCTGGGCGTCGGCGTGGTTCCCCGCCAGCTGGTAGCTGAGCGAATAAACGCGGTTCTGGTAAAGGCCGACCAGCTGTTCGAAGGCAGCCAGATCGTCGTTCTGTGATTTTTTAATGAGAACTTCAACGGCATCCACGTAGGAAGACACTCCTGGTGACGCCGGAAATCTCCACCCATTCTTTACATACTGCCTCTTAAATACTGCCTCTTACTTGTTAGACACAAAAAAGCCGGGGAAAGTTCCACCTGAAAGGAGAATATTCCGGCGGGATCGCTACAATGGGTTTAATTTCATTTTAACAGGGATCAGTTCAATTAACAAGCCGTTGATTTATTTTCCAGCTGATCCACTATTTACGCCTTGATTTTAGCCCTTGCAAAACTTATAGTAAACCCGGGAAGGCGAGTGGCACAGTTACAAAGATGAAAACGGCAATACGCAGTGGTACTACGAAGCCAAAGGGTGGAAAACTGAATAGGAAGGCACAGAGGGACAAGGCAAAAAGGCACAAAGGGTAGAAAGGCACAAAGGCACTGAGGGACAAAGGGACAGAGGGACAAAGAAAAAGAGGCACTAAGGTAACAAAGAAGGCGTAAAGGTACAAAAGGAACAGAGTGCATAAAGGCGTAGAACAGATGCATAAAGGCGTAAAAGATATATGAGGTATAGAAAAACAGGGGCATATAAGAAAACTAAGCAAAGAGAAACTAAGCAAAGAGAAACAGGGGTAACCAGAGAATATTAAATAATTCAGGGTAATTCCGGCTCCTCCAGGGGGGCCGCTTTTATTTTTGGTTAAATTTATTCCGGAAGATACCGAATAAATATTTAACGAAAAAAACATGAAATGATAAGATGGGGTGCGAGGTTTTTATATGCACCGTTTTGATCTGCAGCGGGTTTTTTTCACCCGCCCTTTTAAGCTTCCCGCTACCGCCGGCACGATCGCCGGTGCGCTCCGCAAGTCCTGCCTGTCCCTTTTGGAGCTCGGCATCTTTGCGCTTTTTTTAGCGGCGCTTCCCGGCACCTGGCCGGATGCCGCGCCGGCCTTTGCCGCGCCCAGGCTGGAGGTTCCTCCGGCCGGCACGGAAGCGGGGCAGCCGGGACAAATTATGTGGAAATTGACAGGGCTGGGGCGCCTGGCGGCGGATCTGCTGACGGGTCCGAACGGAAACCTGCACCTGGTCGCGGGTAACAAGCTGGTCGCCATCGACAGCAGCGGCAAACAAATCTGGGAAGCGCCCGGTCCGGCCGGAGGCAAGCCGGGCCAGCCTGTCTTTGCCGGCAACGGCTCTATCTTTTTGCCCGGCCGGGCGACAATCCGGGAAATCAAACTAAACGGCGCCGCCGGCTGGAGCTTTAATGTTTACCAGGGCGGCGGGGGCGGAGGTTCGGGAAGCGCCAAAGCGCCTTTGCTGGCCAGGGGACCGGGCAACCTGCTCTATTTACCTTTACCCACGGGACTTTACGCCGTAGACGTCCAGGGTCATTACCGCTGGTCATTGCTGCAATGGGATGCCGGCGACCTGTACGCCACCAGGCCCGTCCGGGACCGGGAAATTCTGGCCTGCGCCAGCAATTCCCGGACGGTTTTCGTGGTTTACGGAAAAAAACGGGAGGGTTACCGGCTGGCAGCGGTAAACGAAAAGGGGGATATTCTCTGGCGCTATTGGCTGGGGGAGATCAAGGACTGCCACCTGATTACCGGTACTGCTGCGGGCAAAGACGAACTGCTGATTGCCGTTGTGAACCCGGCGAAGGTGGACCGCTTCAATAAGGGAAAGATATACGCCTTCGCCTTCCGGAGCAGCAAGAACGGCAGCAGGGGCGGAAACGGAAATGGGAATGGGAACGGGACTGGGGACGGAAACGATAACGGGAGCGGAAACGATAACGGGAGCGGAGGCAGCAACGAGGGCGTGGGCGAAGGCGAAGGCGAGGGCGAAGGCGAAGGCGGGAGCAAGGATGGCCGGCTGCTGTGGACCTGTTCCCTGCCTTTCAACGATCTCAGCGCCCCGGCTCTGGCCGCCGGCGGAACACTTTACTTTTGCGCCGGGAAACGGCTCTACGCCGTCAATACCGTCAACGGTGAAGAAAAGTGGGCTTTACCGCTTTTAAACGTGGTTTCGCCCCCTGCTGCAGACGAAGCCGGCGGGCGGATTTACGCCGGCGGCAGCGACGGGCGCCTCTTTGCCGTCAGCGCCGCCGGCCGGATGATCTGGGAGCGGGTGCTGGACGGCGCCATCGAGCGCGCACCCCTCGTGGGCCCCGACGGCCACCTGTACGTAACCACAAACAAGGGCACCATATATAAGATAAAAGATAGCTGGAAAATAAAAGAGTAAGGCATTATCAGAAAGTCCCTGAAAATCCCTGAAAGTTCCCGGTTACCCGGGAAGCCCGGCGCCGGAGGCATGGACCGCCCGACCTTAATCCGGACGGCCGGAAAACAGTGCTTAGAAAAAAGGGGAAGTGCAAGTTAAAAATTGGGGGAAATCCTTTTGTTTAACCGGAGGTTTTTGAGGAGGTTTTTGTCTTCTTTCATCCTTTTTTTCCTCCTTCTCCCGCCGCTAAACCTTTCGCTTTTCCTTCCCGGGGCTTTTCCCGCCCTGACCCAGGCGGGTGCCCCGGCCCAGGGACGGTGCTTTGACGACCTGGAAAACCACTGGGCGAAAAGCACCGTTTACCGGCTGGCCGCGCTGGATCTTTTCGTTGGTTACCCGGACGGAACCTTCCGGCCCGAACAGCCGGTGACGCAGCTGGAAGCCGTGACGCTGGTCATGCGCGCCGGGGGATTTGCCGAAGCAAGAACCGCCCGGAATTATCCGGGATCCGGGTCCTCCTCCGGCACCAGACCCGGTCAGGAGCAAATTCCCGCCGTCCCCTGGGGGGAAGAATACCTGCGCCTGGCCGTCGAAAAGGAATTTCTCCCGCCGCCCCTGCTTGCTTCCTTTGCACCAAATGCCGCAATCACCCGCGCCGAAATGGCCGCTTTCTTAAGCCGCGCCCTGCAGCTGCCGGTTGTCCCGGACGCAAAGTCAAGTACTGGCATCGGCACGCGCACAGAAGCGGAGGCGGACACAAGCACCGGAGCAACAACAACCGGAGAGAACGTGACGGCGGGCGGAAATGCAGCAGCAAGCGGAAACGGCTTTCTTTTCACCGATCTCGAGCAGGCCCCGCCCTTTTACGCCCCCTATATCCAGGCCGCCGCCCGGGCCGGCGTCATGTCCGGTTACCCGGACGGCAGCTTTCGCCCCAACCAGGGTCTGCGCCGGGGCGAAACGGCCGGGATCCTTTCCCGCCTGCTGGACGAAAACTGGGTGAAGGTTCCTCCCGACCGGCGGTTGACGGGGTGGATCTCGGGAATCAAGCAGGCGCACGGCGGCAGCCAGGAAATAGAATTCACCACCTTAGAGGGGGTGCGGAAAATCAGACCCGCTCCCGGCCTGAAGTGCTTTTCCCGGGGGCAGGAGAGCGAGCTTTTCCGGGCGGTCAACCACCGCGTGGAAATGATTCTGGATAATAAAAAACAAGCCTGCTATATCAATATATTTGAACGCCGGAACATCCAGCCTCCCTCCGAAAAACTCACCGGCACCGTGAAATCCGTCATCCTGGGCGAGGATAACCTGCTGCAGATCGTCGACCTGGACTGCGCGGACAGAACTTTGCCCCTGGCCTGGTCCGCCGTGGTGGAAGGGAAAAGCAACCGGCAGGGGTTTTTGTCCCTGCGCCCGGGAACCTTCGTGGAAGCGGCCCTGACCGGCGGCGAAGTAACGAAGGTTACGATTCTGGACGTCAAAAAGATCTCCGGAACCGTGGAAAGTATAACGGGGAAAACTTTGCGCCTGGCCCGCCGCGGCGACAAAATGAAGTGGCCGGAGTGGTTCCACTACTGGGACCGGGCCCGCATCGTAGACAAAGACGGCAAAAAAGCCGGAGGCATCGAAGAGGGCGACCGCGTACAGATCACTTACCTGGACCCCCTCCCGGACGAGATTGAGGACGAGCGGGTGCTGGAAATCACGGTCACGAAAAGGTAATTTTTTAAAGAAGGAAAACCGCTGCGTTTAAAAGAAAAATAATGAAAGATCGACTTCAAAAAAGGAGGCCGCAACCGGGGATGAAAAAGAACGGAAAAAGCGCCGCCGAACTGGTGGACGAAGGGAAAAAATACATGGCCAAAGGAAACTTCCGGAAGGCGGAAAAACTTTACGCCGAAGCCCTGGCCGCGGTGGACGACGCCCCCACCCGCAACAACCTGGCCACGGCGATTTTTTTGGGCGGAGACCCCCGGCGGGCTTTAGATTTTCTGGAGCCGGTTCTGAAGGAGGCCGAAAAAGAAGGCCCCGGGACGATCAACGCCAGGGTGAACCCGTATACTTACGCCCTGGCCTCCCGGATCTGCCGCGCCCTGGGGGACACCGAGGCCGCCCGCCGGCACCTGAACCAGGCCGTGCGCAGTTTCGAAGAAGGATTGGCCCATCTGCGCCGCTTCCTGCCGCGCCCGGAACTGACCACTTTTTTAGAATACACCGTCGCGATCATGCAGGCGGCCGCCGACCTGCAGGACCACCGGCAGGTCTTTGAACTGTACCGCCGGTGGGAATCCGCGCACGTCCGCTGGGAGAACAGGCACCTGGCGGCGGTAGCCTGCTTCAACCTGGGCCGCTACAAAAGAGCGGCCGGCCTGTGGGCGTCCATTACCGCCGAGAACAGGATCTTCGCCGACCTGCAAAAAACAGCTTTTCTGCTGGAAAGGGGGGTCGTCCCGCCCTTTACCCTGGGCTACGATCTCCCTTCCCGGGAGAAACAGGGGGCAATGTTCAAAGAAGCAATCGAAAAGCCGGAAGCCCGCCACCGGGTCCTCGAGGACGGGTACCTGCGCATCTTTTTTCTTACCCAGGCCCTGGAAGAAAACGCCTCCCCCAATAGCAACCAGGCCGCCTACAACCTGGTCTACTACGGGGGCGAGTGGGGCACGGCCCTGGGGCAGAGCATCCTGAACTCCCCCGGGTTTTCTCCGGAGGCCAAGATGGGTGCCGCGCAGGCCCTGATGGAGAAAGGGGTCTTCAAGGAACGCGAGCCCATTCCCATGTACATAGACGGAAAGAGGCGGGAGGTGCGGCTGATGAACACCGTCGTAATCCTGGAGCGGAACGAGAAGCTGGACGAAACCGTCGGCCGGGCCCGGGAACTGCACAAGGCGGGCAGGCTGGACGAAGCCATCGCGGTTCTCCAGGAGCTGTACTTTGAAGAAGGCAAGCTCTACCCGCCGGCTGTCATCAACCTGGCCAATTACCTGCGGGAGAAAAACGAGCTGGACCAGGCCCGCGTTTTAATGGAGATGATGCTGAAATTCCTCCCCGACGAGCCGGCGGTTATCTTCAATTATTCCGCTCTTCTGCTCCAGATGGGCCGGGTTAAGGAAGCCGGAGAATATTTCAAAAGGCTGAAGTCCCTGGGAAGGGACGTCATCGCCGAAATGGGCGCGGAATTTAAGCAAAAGATGGCCGTTCTGGAAGCCCAAATATCCCTGCACGAAACAAGTGCGGCCCTGAGCGACCCCGATTACCCCGCAACCCTTGGCCGGCTGTTCGAGGAGCACCAGCGCCAGGCAATCGAGGAGAAACCGCTCCCCGCGGACCCGTCCCTTTCCCGGGGGCTCAAGAACATGCCCGTCAACTGGCTGGAGGCGGCGCTTGCCGCTTACGGCATTCCGCCCGCGCGGCACCGCCGGGAAAAGGAAGAGCAGTTAAAAAACTTTTTAACCCGGCGGGAAAACCTGGAAAAAGCGGTGCAAGAAGCGGGTGAAGAGGAGCGGGAGCTTTTAAAGTTTCTGCTCGCCCGGGGCGGCTTCAGCCGGATCAGCGCCGTCACCCGCAAGTTCGGCACCACCGACGGAGACGGTTTCTTCTGGGAAGAGGAGGAGCCTGCTTCCCCCCTGGGGCTGCTCTGGTCCCGGGCCTTAGTGATGGTGGGCAAAGCCGTGCTCAACAACCGCCAGTGCAAAATCGCCGCCATCCCCGTGGAGCTGCGCCCGCTGCTCAAAGAAATTCTGGCCTGACGGTTTTTATACCCACTTTCACCGGACAGGCTTAAAAAGGAACTTTTTTCCCTTCCTCCGTGTCTAATTAAGTGTTGAAGGAGGGGATGAAAATGAAACTGGCCGAGGCGCTTCTGGAGCGCAAGAGTTTAAAAGAACAGATCGGTGCCCTGAAAGAGCGGGCCGTCAAGGACGCCCGCGTGCAGGAGGGGGACCAGCCCGCCGAGCGTCCGGAGGAACTGGCGGCGGAAATTGAAAAGCTGGTGCAGCGGCTGGAAGCAATTATAACGGCCATTAACCGGACGAACCTGCAGGCCAGGCTGCCGGACGGGCAGACCATCATGGAAGCCATCGTGAAACGGGATATGCTCAAGCTGCGTCACCAACTGGCCAGGGACCTGGCCGGCGCAGCCGCGCCCGACCGGGACGGCTGGCGGCTGACCCGTTCCGAAATCAAATTCCAGCCAACGGTGGATGTCGCCCGCTGGCGGCGCGAGGCCGACGCCCTGGCCAGGGCCTACCGGGAACTGGACGCGGCCATCCAGGCAGCGAACTGGACCACCGATCTCAAAGAAGAATAAATAGAGTAACGACAACTACGGCAATCACAAAAGAAAAGGATACGCGTTAAAAACATAAAAAGTGTTTTCGGGGTAGCCGGGAGGGCAAACTGCTGAGGGCATTTCCCCGCCGGAGGTGCCATATCCGGCCGTAGCCGCGCCGCCAAAGCGCGACTCCGTTAACTGCTCAGGGGCTCAGAACCCCTACTGAGAAACGGTGAAAGGGTACCGGGTAAAGAGTACACGCGTACAGCTCACCGGGTAAAGCGTAAAACCACGTGCCGGCAGCGAGTTCTTTTGGCGAGGGCGGGAGAGCGGGAATAAAGAAAATTCAGCCGCGGCTAAACTAATCCATGCCGCGGCTGATCATATTTTAACGTGTAACTCCCCCCGCGTCTAATTAAGTGGCCCTATTTACCGCACGCGTTCCCGCAGCACCCTTAAATTATTCCGCCGGCCCCGGTTTAAATCAATCCTCACGGCTGTGATTTTAGAATTTCCAGTAGTCATTTGCATCACTCTTCTGTCCTGTATTACACTAAGTATAACATAACGAAGGATACCTTACAAGTTCCGATATTTTCGCCCAACTTGGTTTCACGAAAAAATCATCAAAGTGCACCTGCCCGGCGGAAGATACGTTTACGTAATCGGCATCGAAGACATCATCCTGGATCGGCTCCGTGCCTGCGTGCACCTCGAAATCCACCGCCGACTGCGAATGGGGCCTGCGAATGCTCAAAGTGCACCGTGACAGGCTCCAGCCCGGACAGCGCCTTCCAGGTTCCGTCCTCCAGCCGGCGGCCGACGGTGCCAGCCGGGCCGCCCTTCATAACCCCTTGGCCGCCAGTTCTTCCAAAAGGGCGGGAACCAACTCCCCCTCCTCTTCCATCTGGGCCAGAAGATTGCAACCTATGCTGTTTGTCTGGTCCTATTTGCGTTTATACCATTCCCAAAATTCTTCTCGTGAAACACCTATTTTTTTCGCCACAGCTTCAACCAGTGAAGGGGGGTATTTTCTCGTCTCACCGTGTTTCCGGTGGACGGTAAAAGTTTTGCCTGTTAAAGAGACACCCACCCACTTATTCTTGCCATATCTAAGTGTGCCAGAACGGGTGAATACCCGAAGAAATTGCTCCATCTCCTGGTGCGTAAGCTCAGCAAACTTACTCACACCGCTACCTCCAAGACTCCTACCTGCACTTCTGTTTCTGGCTTGACATCCTCGAAGACCTTCGCCTCCCCAAATTCTTTAACGAGGTCGATAATGGCTTCCTTGAGATTAAATACAGCCTCCTCAGGCGTATCTCCTGTGGCCACAGCCCTAACTGGTTCACATTCGGCCATATATTCACCATTTTCAAGGGGACTAATCACAACCGGTAATTTATATCTCATCTTAAGCACCTCCTGAAATTCAACCTTACCGTTGTTGAAAGTTTAGCATGATCTCAGATAAAATTCAACGCTGCGCCATTCTGCCTGATCCAAAAAACCCTTCTTTCTGGAAAGAAGGAAAACCGCTGCGTTTAGAAAAAAAATAATGAAAGATCTTCAAGAAACGCGAGCCCATTCCCATGTATACGTAGACGGAAAGAGGCGGGAAGTGCGGCTGATGAACACCGTCGTAATCCTCTGGTTGTTCAATCTCGGTTACTTTGTTCGGCGGCCTGATGCCCAGTACCCGGAAGGCTTCGTAGGCGGAACCGGCCAGTTCCGTTCGCAACAGATAAGTCTTCCCCTGGTGGGTTAGTTCCACCGCGTGCAGTTGCGAGAGATCAGCGAGCAGTTTTAAGTAGCTTGTTTTTGACTCACCCTGGTTTAAGTATCGTATTAATGCGCTTTCCAGCACCAGGGCCAGAATGCAAACCATCACGTGACCTCTGACCCGTGAGTCGGCATAGTGGTAAACGGGTCTCAAATCTAAACCGGATTTTAGCTCCCGAAAGACCCTTTCCACCCGCCAGAGGGTTTTGTAGGCTTCGGCCACTTCGTGGCTGTCCAGGTCGCAGTTGGTGCGGACTGCTTTTACTCCGTATCACACAACCTGTTTTTGCCAGGATTATGAGTAGTAATAATCTTGTCCAATAGGTTCAATATCCGGATAGTCTTTCGGATCGATATTGTCAGGCAAGACGTCTGGTAAATCAAGCAAATTACCGTCTCGGTTCAAAACCCAATCCAACGCCGCCAGGCATAAATCGGTTTCCAGACCACCAAAACTACTTGCCAAAACTTCATACTCACGCATATTTTCTTTATCCAACCCGCACGGGCGCAATAACATCAATAAGCTCTTTAGCAGCCGCGGTTCGTTCCACCGTTTCTTGATTTCATTCCGCAGGCGTACGCAATCAAAACTGTCCCAATGATCAATACGTAGCAAAGCCTGTGCAGCAACCAACTTAAGCATTACCGGAGACTCATCAGAAAACAAGGCGTCTTGAAGCACTGGTACTGCTTCTACAGCTCTGAGTTCCCCCAAAGCCCAGGCCATGATACAGCGCACATATTCGTTACCACCACAATGTAAAAAGCGGATGAGATCGTCGGTCAGTTCACGATAAGGACGCAAGGCAAGGTGCACATAATACACCGGATGCAACAACATACTTCTCAACACAGGGACAGCACCCGGGGCGTGGATAATACCGGCACGATAGGTATAGAAACGGTAGCTGGAGCGTACCCTATTTAGCTCAGCCTTGCTAAACGTTTTTTCATCTGGTATACCGTATTTATTATAAAGTACAACCAATTCACGCGCGACGAGTTTTTTCAAGTGATCTATTTCCCGTAGTACCCGCGGGTTCAGTTTTCTAAACTCAGCGCCCCAACGCTCGGCATCTTCTGGACTGACAGGCGGCCTAGGAAAATGCAATGAAATACGTTTCTTTACCAGAATCAGCCAGAAACGCCGTAAAGGATGTTCATAAGTCAATCGACGAACTAACCACCATTCGCTGGTGTAAATACCCAATTCCTGCAGGCATCTGGCATACAGTCGGGCGAATTGCCATCTGTCGCTCCTGTATAACCGATAATGCTTCCGATCTAGACTATACAGGCTCCGCAAGAGCCGGCGGAACAACCGATCAAACTTATCCAATTCGGGACGATTTAATTGTGCTTCCAAATCTTCAATCGTCCCTTTAGATATCTTGTCGTCGTTCAGACTGAGCCCAAGTCGTTCTTTCAGATATCTTCCGGCTTTTTCTTCCATAGCATCCAAATCGCCGTTTCGGCCAAACAATAATATATCATCCACATACCGCCAGTATGTACCGTTTCCCGCCATCTCCCGATCGAATTCGTGGAGATAGACATTGGCCAATAAACCAGAAGTCAGAGGGCCCTGGGGTAACCCTCGGTTGCTATCAGCGCCCAACCATTTGCGGTAGATGAAGGACTCTACCAGGCGCCGTATTCTTTGATCTTGGGCAGGAATTATATTTTCCAAGCGTTTCAGTAATTGCGATTGTGGAATTGACGGATAAAACGACCGAATATCCAGCTTGCGATAATGGGTATACCCCTTGTCTCGTGCCATACTAATTCCCTCACCCATAAAATCGCTACGCCAGGCCTTCCAGAACCATCGGTAGGTAAACTCACTTTTTTCCTTACCTAACCTGTTTCCACAACTTACAGGCAAAAATCGATTATCAATTGGTCGGCCAAGCACTTCAATAAAAGCAGAACCCACCACGGCATCAGCCACAGAATCCAGCACCCGTGGACGTTTCTTTTTGGAATCTTTGGGAACAAAAAACTGTAAAGGTTGAGCGCAGAAATTATACTCCTTCTGGATGGAGTTCCCACAGGAGGCCAAATTCTTTTCCAGATCCTTTTCAAATAACTTTATTTCCACCTCGTCACTGGGAAATTCTCTTCTTAAACCCATACGCGCTTTGAAATAAGCCCATTTTAGTTTCTCCCGGTCAGTCATTTTTGCAATGGCTGTGTTGAAAGTAAATATACCATACCAGTACGTCAAATCGTGCCATGTTTTCCAATCATAGGCAGAGCCTGGGAAATTCTTGAAGGTTATTGTGACCTTAGCTGGCCCCTCACACCGATATACATTTGGAAACCTGGCTAATCTATTGTACAGCAACCTCACCGATCCACCTAACCAACTCTTTGTTTCAACCGAAAACAACACGGCATGCATTGGACCAACCTGATCCACCAGAGCAGAAACGAATTCACACTCCTTTCTATATCCGCGAAGCCAAGCAGGATCCAACCAATTAACGATGTTACACAGGGCGATAACCAGGAATTGTACCGGCAGTTGCTTCAGCAGACTAATTACTTCCTGTAAGCAAGCATCCTCAGGGAATAGTTTAGGAACGATCTCCAGCGTCCGCACGCGCACACCCACTCTTGCGGTGTACCTGTTCAGCCACTCGCGCGCCAAGTCATGGTGATACATATTTGGCTCCACCAAAACCAAATCCAGTACAGGATTCTTGCCTTCTTTGTATAAAGCATCTATTAAAGCCAGACAGAAAGTGCCCACTCCAGCCCCAATGTCGACTACGCTAATGTAATCCTGTTGTAACAATGACGTAATCCATTCACAGTAAGTTCTTTCGTACTCGTATATAACATGCTGGGCTTTGTAGAAGTGAGTTGGAAACCAACGATACAGATTCCCAGCCCAGTCAAGATGGTCTTTGATTTCGGGTTTACGCCGTTCACGGAACCCCCTGTACCGTGGATCTTCGGCGAACGCCTTCATTAATTGAGCAAACATAGACATCATTTCCGGTGATGCTATTAAGCTGATATCCTTGTGCTCTGCCACCGCCGCTGCATCTCCTCAGTCCCATTGGAATGCTTGTTGTTTCCAGCCGGTGTTCGCCTTCCTGCCTGATGTCTCTTGAACATCCCAGGCTTCCCATTTCAATCCCGCTATCAGCAAAGGATTTTCGGAATTGTGGCGCCGGTAGTTTTCGACGCATCTGGACCCGTTGCTGGCATAGCAGTAACTGCAGGCATGGAGACAGGTGTCATACATACCAATATCCACACTCTCACAGCAACCGCATTGCCGTCGGGTCGGTCTGGGCCGGTAAGCGTTGGCTTCGACGCCAGCTAATTCGGCGAAAAGGTTCGCATCCACACAGTGCGCCTTCTTCACCCGGCCGCCCACTAAATGGTCACTGCAGCAGGCATGGACCTCGATGCCGTACCCAGCGGCAATTTCGGCCAGATAACCCACTAAAGCCGCCTGTTCCATTTCCGTCAGTTCCAATAGTTCGATGCCTTCAGGCCGCAGAGCCTGCAGGCTCCGCTTCACCTTCGGATAAAGATTGGCGAAGCTGGTGTAGCAGCGGGTGGTGTAGCCTTCCAGCCTTCGGCACAACTCCGCGAAGCGCCTCAAGTGATAATCCGGACCGGTCCGGTTGGTCACCACTATGGGATCATAGCGCCACAGGACCTGTCGAGGCGAATACCGTCTAGACAACAGCCTGAAGGTTTCAACGGCCAGTTCGGTGTCGGGCACCCGGCGCTCGAACACTCGGGGCAAGCCGGTGATAGTAAACAGAAATACCGCCTGATAGCTCCTGGCGTCCAACTCATCCAGATAGCGCAGAAAAGGATGAAAATCCTTGGACCAAAAAACGAACCCGGCCACCGCCGACGGGAGCAGCGACACCCGCATCGCCCGGCGGTTGAAAGGATTGCAACTCACCGCCCAACCAGCCCGCACCCGGTTCATAAACCATTCGCCGTAAAAGGCCGGAATATCTGTCCGCCGGCTGACTGAAATGATCTGGGGCTTATTGAACAGCGCCATTGTATCTTCCATCAGGCAGTAATAACCCCCCTACGCTTCCAGCACGGTCGTAAAAATTAATCAAAATACTACTTGACCCAGAGTGGATTCCCCTTCCTGGGCCGTTTTTAAGATTAATATAGTCCAATTCGCCATCAGTCAGACCACCAAAAAATCAACCGAATCCTACTGCCCCTCTTTTCCCGCCGCTGCCTGCCGGGCGCCTTCGACCACCCCGCGGTTGACCATCCCGCTGTCGGCCACCCCGCTGTTGACCAGGGTGTGGATGGCGGAGAGCTTTTCCGGGTCCGTCCCCTCTTCCCTTTGTCCCCGCGCTCCTTCGCCTCCCAAGACCACGGGAATGGTCTGCAGGATAATCTTTAAATCCAGCCACAGGGAATAGTTGCGGATGTAGTAAAGATCGTAGCGCAGCTTGTCCGCCGCCGAGGTGGTATACCGGCCGAAAACCTGGGCCAGGCCGGTCAGGCCCGGTTTCACCAAGTGCCGGTAGCGGTACTCCGGAATTTCGCCGGTAAACCGGTTAACGAAAAAAGGTCTTTCCGGACGGGGGCCGACAACGCTCATCTCCCCCTTAAGCACGTTAAACAACTGGGGGAGTTCGTCTAAGCGGGTGGAACGCAAAAACCGCCCCACCCGGGTTACCCGGGAATCATTCTCCCCGGCCAGGACGGGGCCGGTTGCTTCCTCCGCATCCACGACCATGGTCCGGAATTTATAAAGCAAAAAGGGGCGCCCCCGGTAACCGACGCGCTCCTGCCGGTATAGCACCGGGCCGGGGGACGTCACCGCCACGGCCAGGGCGCAGGCCGCCAGTACGGGCAGGCTCAAAAGCAGGCCCAGGCCGGCCAGGACCAGATCCAGCACCCGCTTGGTCGCCTGCTGCAGCCAGGTGAGGCGGATGTCCTGCACTTCTACCACGGGGAGATCGTCGATCTGCAGCATCTGACTGCGGCTCAACATAATGTCGTAGAGGTCCGGCACCAGGTAAGCCTCCCGGCGGGCGTGGAGGCACCGGGCCAGCACCACCGCCTTTTCCTCGCGGGAAAGGGAGGGAACCACCAGCACGGCGTCCACCCGGGGCAGCAGGGAAGGCAAAGCATCCAGCTCCCCGGGCGCCAGCACCCGCTGCACCTCGAACCAGCCGCGGGGCAGCTCGAAAAGCTTACCCAAAACCTTCGCCGCCTCCGGAGCCGGCCCCACCACCAGCAGCTTGCGCCGCCCGAACAGCCAACGCTCGAACTGCCAGGAGAAATACCGCCAGGCACAGACCAGCACCACCTGCAGAGGAAAGGCCAGGAGCAAAACACTGCGGGGAAAAGCAAAACCGCGAAACCAGAAGGTAAGGGCGGCGGTGGCTACCAGCACTCCGAAAATGCCGGTGACGACACAGCGCAAAAGCGAGGCAAAGCCGTTGCGACGCAACTGATACAGACCCAGGGCGGCAAAAAGGACGATGGTGGTCAGCGCTACCCAGGGAATTACCCGCAGAAAAGACTCCCAGTTCGGTGCCGGCACCGGCCCGAAAAAGCGCAGGCAAAAGGCCAGCAGGAAACCGGCCAGCACCAGAGCCAGATCGCCGGCAGCCAGTAAATAAGGGTAAACTGACTTTACTACCCGGGAGCGGAGCATTACCGTTCTCCTCGTCGGAATAGAATGTAATGAAGCAATCGCCTTCGGATCTTCCTTCCGGTTTCCTGCAAAGGCTTCCTGGGGACTAAAGACTCTTTATCGATCCTTTGCAGCAGGCAACGCTTCTGATCGGGCTTCTGATCGGTATTATTCATCGGTATTATTCGCCGAACTTTTCTGTTTTTCCTACCCGGATAGGCAGATTAAACCAGAATTGTTATATCTGCCATATTTCTCCAGGAAAACCCGGGCAAAGTAACTTATGATAATTATTATCGTATCCCACAGATTGAACATATCAAAATAAATATCAAAATAACCAGATGATCAAAGGCGTTATGCCAAATAAAGGTACTGATAGCCAGCCACCATTTCCTCCAGGGAAAACTTTTCCCGGACCGCCCGGCGCCCGGCCTCCCCCATCCGTTGGCGCAACCCGGGGTCCTTTAAAAGGGCGGCGACCGCCCGCACGGCCTTCCCCACGGCACCGGGGGGCACCAAAAACCCCGTCTCCCCTTCCCGCACCAGCTCCGGGACGCCCCCCACCGCGGCGGCCGCCACCGGCCGGTCGCGCTGCATGGCCTCCAGGATCGCCAGCGGCAGCCCCTCCCACCGGGAAAAGAGGCAGAAAACGTCAAAGCCGGCCAGCAGGCGCGCGGCGTCCTCCCGGGCGCCCAGCAAAAAAATCCGCCGCCGCAAATCGTAGCGATCAATAAAATCCAGACACTCTTGCCTTAAAGGCCCGTCCCCGATCAGGATAAAGAAAAGTTTTTCGCTCAACTCCGCAGAAAGTTCCGGGAACTCCCGGCGGACCGTCGCCGGCGGTGATGCCGCCGCGGGCAGCGGGAAGGAATCTGCCGCTGAATCATCCCGGAGCGGAGCATCGCCGCTGGACCCGGATAACAAACGCCGCGCCACCTCCAGGAAAAAAAGCGGGTCTTTTTGGGCGCACAGTCGGCCCACCGTGCCCACCACCAGGGCGTCGTCCGGCAGGCCCAGTTCCGCCCGCAGCGCAACTCCTTTTTCCGCCCCGCCCGGCGGCGGCACGCCGTTGTAAATCACCTTCAGCTTCGCTGCCGGGGCCAGCCTCTCCTTTACCCCCCGCTCCCAATCGGCCCGCGAAACGCAAACAACCCAGGTGCTCGCCAGCCCCACCAGGCGCTCCACCCAGGTATAAAAAAACCGTTCTAACCTCCCCTGCTCCGGGGTGATTCCCCAGCCGTGCGCCGTGAAAATAACCTTTTTCACCCCGGCCAGCCGGGCCGCCAGCCGGCCGAGGATCCCCGCCTTGGAGCTGTGGCAGTGCACCACGTCGAAGCGCTCCCGGCGCATCAAGCGGTAAAGCGCCAGAAAAGCCGCCGTATCGCGCAGCAGCGAAATTTCCCGGCGCAAGTGGGGCACTTCCACCACCCGCACCCACCCCAGCTCCCGCAGCCACCGGACCAGTTCCCCGCCCGGCGCGCAGGCCACCGTAACGTCAAAAGAGGCCGGGGAAAGCCCGGCCACCAGATGGTAGAGTACCTTTTGCGCCCCGCCCGTTTCGGAAAGGGTAATGACCTGAAGGATCTTGAGTTCAGCCAAAAGTAAAGAAGCCTCCCCTTGAACTATTTCCCGTGAAAGGCTACTGGCAAAGAAGACCACAAAATGACAAAGAAGGATGGCAACACTGCAAAATTTTTCTTTAAAGCTCCCCTGTTTGCACGTCCAGGGCCTTGAGCCTGTCCCGCAACCGGCGGTCTCCCGTCCAGAATTTGTATCCCGTGAGTGCCGCCACCGCCACGTAAAAAGCGTCATAAGCAGTAGGTAAAAGAAGCTTTTCGGCAATTTCCCAGGCCTTTAAATTCAATTCCTGCGCATGCCAGGGCGAAACGCCCTGCGCCAGAATAATTGCCAGTCCCTGCTTTCCCTGGGCGGGGGTCAGTTCCTTGCGCCATACCTTATTGCGCAGGACGGCGACTACCTCGCAGAAGAAAAGATGCGGAGCGATCACGGCTCTATTCTGCTTTGCCCACTCTTCCCACTTTTTAGCCACCGCTTCACTATCTTCTTCGTTTAAAACGAGTTTTAAAGCAAAGCTGGCATCAACGCATACGGTCAAACTCATCGGTTCTCTCCCCGCGGATGGCGTCCAGTTCTGCGGTCGTAGGCTTAAGCGCAAACGAAGCCAGTTCTCGCCTCAGCCGGTGAGCCTCCTCCAGCGCCCGCAGCCGGCTGCCGCCCGCCTCCAGGGATTCAAGGGTTTTCAGGTCCTCGATGCTTACTATTGCTGCTTTGGGTTTGCCTCGTGAGAGGAGAATGACCCTTTCTTTTCCATAAACGACGCGGTTAACCAGGGAAGAAAAGACCTTCTTCGCTTCAGCCAGGCTTACCTGCACGACTACCCCTCCCCCAGAATAGCCTTTGAGGCCATTATAACCATTTTGATCTCTTATGTCAAAGGCAAAAAAGATGTTCCGGCAGGTCGCCTCTTCGAAAGTAGGCGTAAGGTAAAAGTAAAGTTCCCGCAGCATTTTCTCCACCTGCTCCCGCACCGGCTGCAGTATCCCTGTCATAAATTCCGTAACCGCAACGCTGGAAATAAAAAGATCTTCCCGGTTAATTTCGAGGAGCAGCTTTTCCGCCCTGACCCTTAAATTATTCCGCCGGCCCCTTAGTACCCCTTCCAGTTCATCTTCGGGCAACGGGCCATCAATATGACCGTTCGGCTTAACTTCCGCAAGCGCTTTCATCAAAAGCCGTATAATACGAGGTTTCTGCAAAGCTGAATTTGGGTGAACGTAGTGAGTTGTGTATGCTGTGTTAGGCGACCCCGTTCATATTCTTACATATACCCTTAAATTTTGCCTAATTCCGGCTGCTTGCGCTACTAGCCAAAAGCCTTCCTCCAGCTTAAGTTCCCGCTCAGGATTTCCCACAACTTTTTTGCTTCCTGTCCGTTAATTTTACTCCCCTGCGGTAGAGCCCGCTCCCACTGCTCCGGAGTCGTCTCCGCCAGCCACTCTCCGGCCCTGGAAAACTTTACCTCCCCGGCTTGCCGCCACTGCGCAGCCAGCCCTTCCGCCACCACCCGCGGAATATTTAACATTCGCAAGGCCACTGCTTCCTTTGTACGCACCCCGTGATATACCATTGCCGGCAAAAGAGATAAAGTACCCCAATCAACTTCATCTTCTCCGGCAAAAGCTATTTTTTGCACCGCCCTAAGTCCCCAGGGAATCATATTCGTGAGCACACCATAAATGTGCTGCGTGCAGGTTAACAGATCACCGTTGTATTCCTCGCGGGCAATTTGTACAAGAGAGGCGCCATTTACCCACCGATTAACAATTCGGGCCACTCGGAGGGGACTGAACTCACCATCTTCATACGTACCAAGTTTAACTTCCGGAATCCTGGATAAAGTCTCAATAACTTCGACTAAAGTATCACTAGTCTCTTCGCCATCCGGAAAAAGACGGTCGGGTAGCCAGTCGCCGCTAATTCCCCGACCAAACCATTTTTCCCAGACAACATCCACCGAAGGACTGCTGAACCCGGTTCCGTCAGCAAGCCTGGCAAAACCTTTGATCGTAGAACCCTTTTTCTTTTCCAGGTAATCCAGATACGCCCTGGTCAAATTAATTAAATCATGGGCTTTTTCCGGATTTTCCTTTCTCAGTTCCGAATAAACAAAACTGGCTCGTAAAACTCCCTCCAGATCCTGCCGGACGTACTCCAGGTCGTTCACCGCCAGTGTATGCAAAATATACTGCAAAAAATCGGAAAGAACCAGCTGCTCCCTAATTAAACCCGTGGAAAATTTGATTTCTCCGTACTTTTCAATAATCTCCAAAGCCCCCAGCAAAGCGCTTTTTACCAGGGTGGCGTCCTGCCTTAAGTATTCCTCCCATTTCTGCCTGTGTTTTTTTCTGTTACTGGAAAAACAATCACTCCCAGGGGCTCTTCAAGAGTCCGTCCCACCCGGCCGACTATATTCCAGAATTCAAAATGAGGGATGTTTTCCCAGAAAAACCTTTTGTTTTTACGATATCTACGTTGAAAAGATTCGATTATAGCAATTGCAAGGGGGAAATGAACACCCTGAGCAAGCGTCGTAGTGGCACACAAGACAGATACTTCTTTTTCTTCGACCAACCTCTCGACAAAATATCTTGCTTCTGAAGAAAGTCCGGCGTGGTGAAAGGCTATCCGCTTTCTCAATAGATTAGATAGCGGGTGTTCTCCTCCCGCTTCCGTTTCTAAAAACCGGGCTACAAGATCTAATGGATACGAGCCTTTCTCCTCCTGCGGAACATCTTTCGCAAAAGTTTCCGCCCACTTCCGAGCACCTTCACGAGAACCAGCCAAAAGAAGAATACCGCCCTTTTTCGCCTGAACAAATTTTTTGACGGCCTCCCGGATAACCCGCTCTTTCGAACCTTGGACATTTTCCGGCGCAGTTCCAATCGGAATTTCAACCCCCGTCGGACAATCACTGTGAACAGTTTCCAGGGTTTTAAAAATAATGGGCCGCGTTTCCTCTCCCTTTTGCTTTCGGCCCGCTTCCAGCGTAGCCAAAATTCGATCATTTGGCCTCCAGTCAATAACAATGGATTGCCCCGCTTCGTCTCCCAGCCACCAGACCACATCAGTTGCATTGGACATAAAAGGAGTCATCAAAAGAAAGCGGACGTCCGGACGCTCCCGGCGCAATATTGCCAGAAGAAGCTCCAGCCTGGCCCCCCTTTCCTTGTCTGCCAGGTTGTGTGCCTCGTCGACAATTACGAGAGAAACCTGTTCAACGGCGGGATGTCCTTCCCGGATTAATAAGTTCAATTTTTCAGGTGTAGTAACCAGAACGTCAAAACTTTCCCTCAAAACTTCGTCTTCTACGGGGTCAAGCTCGAAAACCGGGGTCGCCACCCTTACAGTAATCCCCTGAGGCCCGAGATCCCGTTTTAAGGTCAAACTTACCTGTGTAACCAGCGCTCTGGTTGGCGCCAGGTAAACAATTTTTGCCTCCGGCCGGTCGCCCCAAACTTGTGTAATCACCATTTCAGCAAGCAACGTTTTACCCGCACTGGTAGGAAGACTGAGCACAATCGCCGTCCGGGTGGGATCAAGCAAACGCTGGTCGATTGCTTCTTTCTGTGGATACCACAACTCTAAAACAGGCTTTTCTACCTTTTTGCCCGCCAGCGAAGAAAGTAAATCTTTTACTCTTTGCGGGAGCGTTAAGGAAAAAAAGCTGGTATCAACCATCTTTTTTGCCGCCGCACCCAGGTAACCGGCCAGAACGACCAGAAAACTATCCGACTTTTGAAATGCCTCCCGGGCACCAAAGATAAACCGGTCGATTTCCCCTTTTACGCCTGCGGCGGAAAGCCGGCGTCCGGAGGCAACCCCGGCAGGACCTTCTGTAATAAAACGGGCAGTTATTTCGACCACCCGGGCAAGATTATATAAACCTACCGCCCGGAGAAGGGCGGTGTGCGTTATAAACCGAGCCATATATTCAGAAACATTATCCACCGGCCGGGTAATCAATTCCTCTTCACGATGCTGCTGCTTCCGTAATCCTTCAATAATCTGCAAGGCAAGCTCGAGATCAGCAAACCCATTGCTTTTTCTGGCAACCAATAAAAACGCCCGCCGGATTTCCGACCAGAGGTATTTATCCCACCGAAGACTTTGCTCCGTTGCTTCTTCGAGATTCACCCAAAGCAAATGGAAACGCAGCTCCGGCTGGCGATTGGCAATAATTCCGTCTATAACTTCCAGAAAAAGAGAATCATCAGGTTTGCTTTGACCCTTTACAAGCTTCTTGTCAAAACCCAGTGTTCTCCGGATACGATAGGCAGGCCATACTAAATCCTTCCAGGGAGACAAGCCGTTTCCCGAAACCCCGTCGGAAATACGCTGAAAAAGATCATGACCCACCGTCTCCAGGCCGATTAAAAAATTCTCGAACTTATTCACTTCCCCCTTCACAGAGGGCAAGCCAGTGGAAAAATCACGAGCCAACAACGACTTAACGTACAGTTCCTGAGCACGTTCACCATAAGTCCTGGCAGCCCGACTTAATAATATCACCTGTTCATTTGGATCAAGAGGCAACCTGACAGCCATTTTAATTTCCCCAATTATTAGTTTCTTAAAGACTGGCGTAAATAGTCATAAAGCTCCTGAAATGTCACCAGAAGCTCTACAGCAATAAACCATACTCTGGATGAAATTAGCGCATCTTCGAATTCCTGTCTTTTTTCCAAAAAGGCGGGGTTCACTCCCGCCCGAAGTCGTCATCAAAGCGCACGATGTCGTCTTCCTCCAGGTACTCGCCCAGCTGCACCTCGATGACCTCCAGGACAATCTTGCCGGGGTTTTCCAGGCGGTGCTTTTGGCCGCTCGGCACGAAGGTGCTCTCGCCGCTGCGCACGAAGGTTTCCACCCCTTCCACTGTAACCCTCGCCGTCCCCCGGACCACGATCCAGTGTTCGCTGCGGTGGTGGTGGAGCTGGTAGCTGAGCTTCTTTCCGGGCAAAACGCTGATTCGCTTGATCTTGTAGAAAAACCCTTCTTCCAAAATGGTGTAGGAGCCCCAGGGACGATACGCCGTCAGGTGAATGTCGGCCCGCTCGTCCCCCGCCTCCTTCAAGGCGGCGACCACTTCTTTAACCCGCTGGGCCTGGTCTTTCGGGCAGACTAAAAGAGCGTCTTTTTCGTCCACCACGATCAGATCGCGCACCCCAATCAGCGCCGCCAGCTTCCCTCCGTCCGTGAAGAGCAGGTTGTCGGCCGCGTCGAGCAAAATCCCGCCGTTAAAGACGACGTTGCCCCTTTCGTCCTGGGGAAATTCCTCAAAGAAGGCGTCGAAGGAGCCCAGGTCGCTCCACTTCACCGCCAGGGGAAGCACCGCCACCCGGTCGGATTTTTCCATCACCCCGTAGTCGATGGAAACGGCGGGGACCTTTTCGAAAATTTCGTTGATGTCTTCGGCGCGAAAGGCTTCGGCAACCTCCGGGCAGCACCGCTGCACCTCCCCGGCAAAAATGCCGGTGTGAAACATAAACATACCGCTGTTCCACAGGTAGCCTTTTTCAACGTAAGCCAGAGCCGTTTTTTCGTCCGGTTTCTCTTTAAATTCCGCCACCCGGTAGCCGGCGCCTACAGGCTCGCCGGGCTTGATGTAGCCGTAGCCGGGGTGGGGCCGCGCGGGCTTGACGCCGAAGGTGAGCAGGTATTCCGCGGCCAGGGGGCGGCCTTTTTGGACGGTTTTGAAAAACTCCGGCCCGTCTTCAAGCAGGTGATCGGAAGGGAAAACCGCCACCAGATCGTCCCCGTGGCACCTCACGATTTCTTTCACCCCATAAAAGATCGCCGGTAAGGTATTTTTTCCCACCGGCTCCAGGAGGACATTGCCCTCGTCAAATTTATAGCCCAGTTCTTCCATCTGGCCCAGCACCAAAAACTTATACGCGTCGTTGGTGACGACGTAGAGTTGGGACAGATTAGTCAACCGGACACTTCTTTCCACAGTCATTTGAAAAAGCGAACGGTTGTTTTTAAGCTTTAAAAACTGCTTCGGAAAGTTTGTGCGGGAAAGCGGCCATAACCTGGTACCGCTGCCGCCGGCTAAAATAATCACCTTCATCTAACGCGTCTCCTTTGATTTTAAACAGGAAGCGCCAGGCTTATGGTAACTTAAGGTAACCCATTCCTACCTGGGTGAAATGACCGTCATCTGTTAAGATTCTTGAGATTTTAAACTCATTCATAACCACCATAGTCGTAAAATCAGTGAAAGAAATCTTCGGTTTATC
>JAIMBK010000027.1 GCA_023511535.1 Armatimonadota bacterium | reverse complement strand
GCGAAAGAGTTAATTTTAAAGATTATCGAGGTGAGCAAGATGGAAGCATCCCCGCTGTTTGACGGCATCCGGGAGAAGTGGATTGACCAGGGGCTGCAAAAGGGCTTGCGTGAGGACCGGATTGAGGCAATCATTGAGGCCCTGGAGGAGAACACCGGCTGTTATCCAGGTGAGGTGGTAGAAAAGTTACGGGCCATTCAAGACATGGGAACACTTAAAATGCTTCACCGCCGGGCGGTGAAAGCGAGAAGCCTGGAGGAATTTCTTGCGGCGCTTGACAATGCTGAACGAAAGGCGAACTGAACCCGGTTTTGATGTCCCGGTTTTACCTTGAAGCCCGCTCCTTGTTGCGTTTTTCTATGGAACCAAAACCGAGGCCCAACAAAGGGCTGCCGAATTGCATCTCACTTTAAAGCAAAAGCGCGGCCCGGCGGCTTTGGCGATGACCGTCGCTGATTACCTGAAAAACTGGCTGGAAAGGATTAAAGAAACGGTTGAAGAAAGGACACACGAAACTTATAGCTGGCATGTAAAAAGGCTGGTTCCGGTTGTAGGTCAATTGCAATTTTATAACCTGACCGCTTACGAATTACAGGAAGGGCTGGCCAATACCCGGCCTCAAGCAGGAGGGAACCTGCCGTGTGTCGAAGATCGTGAACGCGGATATGGTTCAGCCCGGCTACCTCAATGTTCTCCTTACCGCATCCTCGCGGATAACCCACCCCTGCGCACCATTTATTTTTCGAAAAGGCCCCGCCTTAGGCGGGGCTTCTTAATTTTTTAGCGGGAAATTTAACGGGAGAAGAACCTAAATTGAGCCTTTATTCGGTTTGTGGCGGCTGGTGATATTCCCTTTTTCCGGCCCGGTAAAATTGGGGGGGTCAATTAATCTACCCGGGCGGCGGTTAGCTCGTATAGAGCAGAGGAGGGGTTTGCAGCCATCCCTTCAATTTACCATATTTCACAAACTTATCAAATAAGTCCAGTTCTTCTTTTGCAAAATCAATGAACATTTTACGTAATGGATCATTGGTTACAAGAGAACGAACAGTACGGGTATGGTTATCTAAAAAGTTCTGGATCCCGGTGAAGACCTCTTTAAATATGAAACGGTCTTCCAATACTCCGCTGTTGGCTTCGATGCGGACACTCTTTGGTGGTCTGGATGGCAGGGGCAGCTTGAATGTATTCATCTCGGCCTCCAGCCTGTCGACCTGTTTTTCCAGGGTGGCCGAGAGGCCCTTCAGGAGGATCAGCTTCAGATCGGGATCATGAGCAAAGTTCTGATAAATCTGCGTTTGTTCGATGACGTCATACCTGCTTACCAGGTGATCCCACAGTAAAAAAGCTTCTCCGGCATCAAGAATAGGCGCTTTGGCTGCCTCGGCCCTTCCAAGATGAAAGTTACCAATTTGAACCATCTTTTCGCTCTCCCTTTTTGCTTTTTTATAGTTTGAAGAGGTTTCATCTAAAAAATTCACCAGATGTGACGAGATGAAACCTGGAAATACCTGGATCTCCCGGTTCAGCGAACAGATACCCGGTTCTTAGCCTCTCCGTTTTTGCTGTTTAAATTTCCGGGTCCATTATACTTTACTTCCCCCTTTCCCGCGTGTTACAATTTTTGAAAGCTATAAATCCTCCGGCCCGAACCTTTTCACGGGAGAGGTTCCCATGAAATTAATTTCCGAAGGACTTAACCGGTACAGAATCGCCCGCCAGCCGGGAATGAAAGTGGACGCCGTCGTGTTTGTCAGCCCGGCGCTTGTTTCGTACCTGGACGAGGACAAGGCGCTGGAGCAGCTCGTCCATGCCGCTCAGCTTCCCGGAGTGGTTGATCCGGTAATCGGCATGCCGGACATTCACGAAGGGTTCGGGCTGCCCATCGGGGGAGTAATGGCCAGTACCGCAGACGGAATCATCTCCGCCGGTGCGGTGGGCATGGATATCAACTGCGGCGTCCGGCTGGTCCGGAGCAGCCTGCCGGCCCGCGCCTTCGACCGGCCGGTGCTGCGGCAGATCATGAAAAAAATCGAGGAATACGTGCCTACGGGAGTAGGCAAAAAAGGGCGCCACAAGGGAATTACCCGGGAAATCTTCGAACGGGTGGTGCATACCGGCGTAAAGGGGGTTATTGAACAGGGCTTTGGCGAAAGCCGGGATCTGGAATATATCGAAGAAAACGGCTTTCTGGCCGGAGCGGACCTGGGCGCGGTAAGCCGCGAAGCCGTCGCCAGAGGAGCGGGTCAGCTGGGCACGCTCGGCGGGGGCAATCACTTTATCGAGATCCAGGAAGTCACCGAAATATACGACCAGGCCTTGGCCGACGCTTTCGGTCTTTTCCGGGGGCAGCTGACGGTCATGATCCATACCGGCAGCCGCGGTTTCGGCCACCAGATCTGCACCGACTATTCCAAAAGCCTGCTACAGGCCGCGGAAAAATACAAGCTAAACTTGCCCAGCAAGGGGCTGGCCTGCGCTCCCGTCAACTCTCAAGAAGGAAAAGATTATTACGCAGCGATGGCCTGCGCGGTCAACTTTGCCTTTTCCAACCGGCAGATCATCATGCACGACATTATCCAGGCCTTTTCCGACGTTCTGGGAGAATCGCCCCGTTCATTGGGCATGCGCCTGGTTTATGACGTGGCCCACAACATCGCCAAGTGGGAAGACCACCGCGGGTCGCGCCTTTTGGTGCACCGCAAGGGCGCCACCAGGGCACTGCCCGCCGGCCACCCCGACAATCCCCCGGCATTCGCCCGCACCGGCCATCCGGCGCTCATCCCGGGCAGCATGGGAACGGCCTCTTACGTGCTGGTGGGCACGCCGAAAGCAAAGGAAACTTTCTTTTCGGTCAACCACGGGGCGGGAAGAACCCTTTCCCGGAACGCCGCCGCGAAAACCATTACCAAAGAGCAGTTTGAAGAAAGCATGGGCGAGGTCCTCTACAACAGCCGCAACTACAAAGAACTGGTGGATGAGGCCCCGCCCGCCTATAAGGACATCGAAGAAGTGGTGGATACGCTGGCCTCCCTGGACATCACCAGAAAAGTGGCGCGCCTGCGCCCGCTGGCCGTGATTAAAGGCAAGGATTAGGGGTAGGGAGCCTTTGCGATGGCCAATCATGCACCTCGCTACAACGTTTACTCCGCCCACCTGGTGCGGAAATTCGGCGAGAAAGTATACAAGCTGCCGGTGAATTTGCCCGGCACGTGCCCGAACCGGGACGGCCGGCTGGGGACCGGCGGGTGCATTTACTGCGACGAGGCGGGGGCGGGGTTTGAGTGTCTGCCCAACACGCTCCCCATCGCGGAGCAAATTCAACAAAACCGGAACTACTACCGGAAACGCTATAAGGCGAGA
Source organism: Armatimonadota bacterium (assembly GCA_023511535.1). Taxonomy (GTDB): domain Bacteria; phylum Bacillota; class Desulfotomaculia; order Desulfotomaculales; family Nap2-2B; genus JAIMBK01. The sequence goes on along the minus strand of JAIMBK010000027.1, from coordinate 37,695 downwards.
AAATTTATCGTTTATTTCCAGGCTTTCACCAATACTTACCTGCCCTTTGACCGGTTCCGGGAAAACATTTTGGCCGCCCTGCAGGGAGAGGACATCGTCGGCATCTCGATTTCGACCCGCCCGGACTGCGTAAATGATCGCTACCTGGAGTTTTTGGCGGAAGTCAAAGCGCAAAGGGGCGTCGCCATCGATCTCGAGCTGGGCCTGCAAACGGTGAATTACCGGACGCTGAAAAAGATCAACCGCGGCCACACGCTGGCCGAGTTTATCGACGCGGTGTCCAGGATTAAGGCTGGCGGCTTCGAAATTTGCGTTCACCTCATTTTAAATCTTCCCTGGGACGAGGAAATCGACGTCGTGGAAAACGCCAAGGTTCTTTCCGCCCTGGGGGTGCATTATGTAAAACTGCACTCTCTTTATATAGTCAAAGGCACGGTACTGGGGGAGATGTACCAGCGGGGGGACTTTCAAGTCATTCCCCTGGAGGATTATGTAAACCGGGTAGTTGTTTTTCTGGAGTACCTGGACCCGGCGATTGTCATCCAGCGCCTGGTGGGCAGGGGACCTTACAACCAGGTGCTTTTCTCGAACTGGGGGGTAAGCTGGTGGCTGGTCAAACAAAAAATTGAAGAACGCCTGGAGGAGCTGGACACCTTCCAGGGGCGTCTTTTTCATTATTTGAACGGAGCGGCATTATTAGGGATTAGGGATTAGGGATTAGGGGATAGGGGATAGGGGATAGGGGATAAATCTGGATTGAGTAGTTAATTGTTGCTTTGAAGGAGAACGGGTGATCATGGAAAAAGCCCAGACTTTCGAAGAAGCGCTGGCCAGGCTGGAGGCCGTGGTAAAGGAACTGGAAAACGGAAAAATACCCCTGGATAAAGCCCTGGAGCTTTTTGGCGAGGGAGTTTCCCTGGCGCAGTTCTGCCACCGCCAGCTGGAGGAGGCCGAACAAAAAATTTCCATCTTAATGACCGACGCGAAGGGAAATCTGATCTTAAAAGAAATTTCCCCGCCGGACTTAAACACCTGAGCACCTAAAAGGGGAAGCAAAATGGATTTTCTGACTGAATTAAAAATCAGAGCCGGCGTCATTGACGAAACCCTGGAGCGTTACCTTCCTCCCCCGGAAGTTTACCCCCCGGTGATCCACGAAGCCATGCGCTACAGCGTCTTTGCCGGCGGAAAGCGGCTGCGTCCCGTACTGACCATGGCGGCGGCCGAGGCGGCCGGCGGCGAACCCGCCCGCGTTCTGCCGGCGGCCTGCGCAATCGAGCTCATCCACACCTATTCTTTGATTCACGACGACCTGCCGGCCATGGACAACGACGATTTCCGGCGCGGAAAACCGACCAGCCACCGGGTGTTTGGAGAAGCGATCGCCATTCTGGCGGGGGATGCCCTGCTTACCCTGGCTTTTGAGCTGATGGCCAAAAACTTTCCGGATGATCCGGCCGATTCCGCGCGGGTTCTCCGCGTCGTCGCGGAAATTGCCGGCGCCGCCGGAACGAGGGGGATGATCGGCGGGCAGGTGGCCGATACCCTGTTTGCCGACCAAGAGATCGATCCGGCCACCCTGGAGTACATTCACCGCCACAAGACGGGCGCGCTCTACCGGGCGGCGGTGCGTTCCGGCGCCATCCTGGCGGGGGCCGGCGACGACGTGCTCCGTTCCCTGACCGAATACGCCGAATACCTGGGCCTGGCTTTTCAAATTAAAGACGACATTTTAGATGTAGAAGGCGATCAGGCCAGGCTGGGCAAGCCGGTAGGCAGCGATAAAAGGAATAAAAAGGCGACCTATCCCGGTCTTTTCGGCCTGGACAGAGCGAAGGAAAAGGCCCGGCAGGCAGTTGCCGCCGCCGTCCGCGCCCTGAAAAATTTCGACCGTAGGGCGGATTTTTTGCGTGAACTGGCCAAATTCGTGATCGCCAGGGATTTTTAAAAGAAAACTTCAAGAAAATACGAGCTTTAACCTGCAGGCGGAACCTTTCATCTGGTTAACTATTAAAATGTTCGCGATCAGCAGACGTTCAGCCCGCAGCACCTTTTTTAGCCCGAGAAGTTGTTTGTTTCCCCCGCCAAGTCATGTTATAATAACTTGTTAAAAAAGCTTGTCTTCGGACCGGTAAGTGACGCAGTATCCTAGTCGGAGAGGCCTTTTTTGAAGGCGGGCCTAAAAATCCGTCAAGGGCACATCGATGAAGTTCCTGGTGCTGGCTACCAACGCCCAGTTGGGGGCTGGTACTGGGAGTTAAGGGGGTGGGGCGAGCCGCAAAGGCATGCGGGCGTAGACCCCGCCCCCGTGGAGACTCAAGTTCGTGGGAACGCTGCCGGTCTTTCCGGCAGAATTACTATGGCTTGAGGTGTGAACCTGCATGTGGTGGGGAGCTGCGTGCAGTGTAGCCTGCCTTGAGTGGGAACGGTGGATGTCCGGGAAAAGCACTGCCGGTTCATGGGCCCGTGGCCGGCGGGCATTGGCTGAAACCGTTCCTGCAAAAGAGGCTAGAAAAAGGCTATCCGTTGAGGAAAACTCCTAGGCTGTCCGGGAAACCGGGGCAGGGCGGGGATTGCAGTGTGGACTAAGTGGCAATCCAGCCCCGCCGTTAGCGATAACGGCGGAGGCAATCTGAAAGGGAAACCGCCGGTTCGGCGACGGCCGGTGATTGCCTGGGAAAGCCTGCTGGACCTTAAGCCGCAATATTTACCCGCCCTGCTGTCACTTACCTTTCCGGATCCTTACGGACTATTCTGAGGTGTCTTTTTTGGCGAACACCAAATCAACAGTTTCCAGACGTTACGTTTTTTTTATCGGGGCAACCTCATTTCTGCTGGCGGTTGCCTTTTTTTGGTTATCGGAAATTTTAGCGATTAAATTACAAAATTTATTTTTATCATTTCTTTTTTTAGTTATAATTATACTAGCTGGAATTGCCGCCGATATTGTGGGCACCTCGGTGGCTGCGGCAAAAGAGGCGCCTTTTCACGCCAAAGGGGCCAAAAAGGTGGCCGGCGCCCAGGAAAGCGTTTTTCTCATCCGCAACGCCGACCGGGTAGCCAACATCTGCAACGACGTCATCGGTGACATTGCCGGGACGCTCAGCGGAGCAATGGGGATTGCCCTTGTCCTGCAGATCCTGCTGCGCTGGCCGGAAGCAGAAAGGGTTGTTCTGAATATGCTGATGACCGGGACCATCGCCGCCCTGACCATCGGCGGAAAAGCGGCGGGCAAAAGACTGGCCCTCACCCATCCAAACGAGATTATATTTCTGGTGGGAAGAATAATTGCCGCCTGGAATCGTTTAAGCGGAATGTCCGTTGGAAAAAAAGAAAAACGCAGGAGTAGGGATTAGGAATCAGGGACTGGGGAAAGGTGTGACTGTTTTTGGCGCGGCTCCTTTCCGGGATCAACTCACCAAAGGATTTAGAGCCTTTGTCGATTGCCCAGCTATACCAGCTCGCCCGGGAAATCCGGGAGGAAATTATCGCGACGGTGGCGGCGAACGGCGGGCATCTGGCGCCCAACCTGGGCGTGGTAGAGCTTACACTCGCCCTGCACAGAGTTTTTCACGCGCCGGAGGACAAGATTATCTGGGACGTCGGGCACCAGTGCTACGCTCATAAACTGATCACCGGCCGCCGGGAAGAATTCCATACCCTCAGGCAATTCGAAGGGTTAAGCGGCTTTCCCCGGCCCCAGGAGAGCCCCTACGACGCCTTCGCCACCGGCCACAGCAGCACCTCCATTTCGGCCGCCCTGGGGATGGCCGTCGCGCGGGATTTGCAAAAGAAAAAGCACGCCGTCGTGGCCGTGATCGGCGACGGCGCAATGACCGCGGGGATGGCTTTCGAGGCGTTAAACCATGCCGGGCACATCCAGCGGAACCTGATTGTCGTCCTGAACGACAACGAAATGTCAATTTCCCGCAACGTCGGCGCACTGTCCAGGTATTTGACGCGGCTACGGACCGAACCGGCATATTCCCGGGGCAAGGAAGAAATTGAACAACTATTGCGAAAAATACCGTCCATCGGCCCGGCAGTGGTCAAAGCGGTGGAGAGGATCAAGGACTCCTTAAAATACCTGGTCGTCCCGGGAATGTTTTTTGAAGAGCTGGGCTTTAAGTACCTGGGCCCCGTCGACGGCCACCACATTCCGGAAATGATGTCCGTCCTCGAGCAGGCCCGGGCTGCCCGGGGGCCGGTGCTGGTGCACGTGATTACCCAAAAAGGGAAGGGCTATCCGCCGGCGGAAGCCAGGGCGGATAAGTTTCACGGCATCGGCCCCTTTTCGGCGGAAACGGGCAAGAGCGCAACTTTGGCCGCTCCATCCCCGCCCACCTATACCGAGGTGTTCGGGAAAACACTGGTCCAGCTGGCCGCAGAAGACGAAAAAATCGTGGCGATTACGGCGGCCATGCCTTCCGGCACCGGCCTGACCGAGTTCGCCAGAGCCTTTCCGGAAAGATTTTTTGACGTGGGCATCGCCGAACAGCACGCGGTGACCTTGAGTGCGGGGCTGGCCGCGGGCGGGCTCAAACCGGTGACGGCCATCTATTCCACCTTTCTCCAGAGGGCCTTTGACCAGGTGGTGCACGACGTCTGCCTGCAGAATTTGCCCGTCACCTTCGCCATTGACCGCGGCGGTTTGGTAGGCGACGACGGCCCCACCCACCACGGGGTTTTTGATTACGCCTACCTCCGTTGCATCCCCAATATGGTGGTCATGGCGCCGAAGGACGAAGACGAACTGCGCCACATGCTGAAAACCGCCCTGGCCTACAACGGTCCGGCGGCCGTCCGCTACCCCCGGGACAGGGGAACGGGCTGCGCGCTGGCGGGGAAGCCGGAGAGACTGCCGCTGGGGCGGGCGGAAGTGCTGCGCAACGGCTCCGACGTCGCCCTGGTGGGCATCGGCAGCATGGTGCAGGTGGCCCGGGAGGCCGCCGGACTGCTGGCGGAACAGGGCATTGACGCCGCCGTCATCAACGCCCGTTTTGTCAAACCGCTGGACGAAGAGTGCCTTCTGCATTATGCCGCCGCAACCAGGCTGATGATCACTATTGAGGAGCACGCCCTGCCGGGGGGGTTTGGCAGTGCAGTGCTGGAAGCGCTGGAACGGCGGCAGGCGGTAAACCCGGGCAAGCTCATCCGCCTGGGCATTGGCGACGCCTTTGTGGAGCACGGCAGCCGCGAGATTCTCCTCGCCCGGCAGGGGCTGACGGCCGAAAACGTCTGCCGTCTCGTTCTTTCCCGTCTGGATGTTCGCCCCTGTACTCATCCTTCCCATTTAGCCGGCCGGCGGCAGACCGGAAAAACGCGCCCGCCTTTTGCCGCCCCCCGGGTGAGCGCCGACGACCGGCTGAAAGCGGGGGGAAAATAACCGTGGCCTCATCCAAATCCAGGCTGGACGTGCTGCTGGTGAAAAAGGGGCTTTTTGCCAGCCGGGAAAAGGCCAGGGCTGCCGCCATGTCCGGCCGGGTCCTGGTCGACGGCCGGAAAGTGCTGAAACCAGGTACGCAGGTAACGCCCGATGCGGAGCTCACCGTGCTGGAGCGCCTGCCGTACGTCAGCCGGGGGGGCCTGAAATTAGAAAAAGCCATCCGGGTCTTCGGCCTGGATTTAAAAGGTAAAATTGTTTTGGATGTGGGCGCCTCAACCGGCGGATTTACCGATTGCGTCCTCGCCCACGGGGCCAGGCTGGTCTACGCGGTAGACGTCGGCTACGGCCAGCTGGCCTGGAAGCTCCGCGCCTCCCCCCGGGTAATCGTTTTCGAGCGCACCAATATCCGGCACCTTTCCCGGGAGGCGCTGCCCGCCCCGCCTGATTTTGCGGTGATCGACGTCTCCTTTATTTCGCTGGCCCTGGTTTTGCCGAAAGTACGGGAGCTGACCACAGACGACGCCGGCGGCGTGGCTTTAATCAAGCCCCAGTTCGAGGCCGGACGCGAGAAAGTCGGCAAAAAGGGCGTGGTGAAAGATCCCCTCGTCCACCGGGAAGTGCTGACCAAGATCTGCGCCGTCGTCAATGATCTGGGCTGGACGGTTGCCGGGCTTGACTTCTCCCCCCTCAAAGGCCCGGAAGGAAATATTGAATACCTCCTTTACTTTGCCGGGGATCAGCAACTGAAACCGGCCTGCGGGGAACCGGCGGACCGCATTGCGGAGGTTGTCCGGGAAGCACACAAAACCTTGAATGATAAATAAAGACACAAAGGCAAAGGGGCAAAGAGGCACAAAGAGAAATATACCGGGAAGATTAACTTTTGTGCCTTTGTGCCTGATCTTTAATTTAAACGGAGTGGCAAATGGATACCATCGGTCTGGTCGCCAACCTGGAAAAGGTCAATATTCGCAACCTGATTAAGAAGACCATCAACTGGCTGCAGACCCATGGCTGCAAGCCTTTACTGGCGCCGTCCGCCGCTTTTGCGCTGGGGCTCCCGGAATACGCGGCGGAGGAAATCGGTAAAGAAGCGGGGTGCCTGATCGTGTTCGGCGGTGACGGCACCCTCCTGAACAGCGCGCGGCAGGCCGCCCCCGCCGGTCTACCTCTTTTAGGCATTAACATGGGCCGGATAGGTTTTTTAACCGAGGTCGACGCCCCCGAGCTGTTTTTTGCCCTGGAAAAACTTTTAAAAGGAGAATACCGGATCGAAGGACGCATGATGCTGGAGGCCCGGGTGTTCCGCGGGGGAAAACTCATTGAACGCTCCACCGCGCTCAACGACGCGGTGGTGACCAAAGGCGCCTTTGCCCGCCTGATCTTCCTGGAAACTTTTGTGAACAACGAATATGTAGCCACCTACCCGGCGGACGGTTTAATTATCGCCAGTCCTACCGGCTCCACGGCCTATTCCCTGTCGGCCGGCGGTCCTTTGGTCTCCCCTGAACAGGAACTGATGCTGGTCACGCCCATCTGTCCCCATTCCCTTTGGGCAAGGCCGCTGGTAATCGGCGCGGACCGCGAAATCAGGGTGAACATCAACTCCCAAAACGAAGAAGTGATGCTCACCATGGACGGACAGTACGGCTTCCGGCTGGAGCAAAACGATTCCGTCGTGGTTACCAGGGCGCCCTTTCAGGCGAAATTTATCCGGTTGAAAAACCGCAGTTTTTATTATCTTTTGCGCAAAAAGTTAAGCGAAGGCGAAAAGGCTGGTCATTACCATGAAGATTCAGCGCCAGAGGAAAATTCTTGAAATTATTGCGCAAAAACCGGTCCAGACCCAAAAAGAACTGGCCCTTGCCCTGCAGCAGGCGGGCCTGAAGGCCACTCAGGCCACCATTTCCCGTGATTTGAAAGAATTGGGCCTGATTAAAGCCCCGGTGGAAAATAACGCGGTGCGCTACGTCCTGCCGGAAACATCCCGCTCCCTCTACCGGGAGGAACGCTTGAAAAGAGCCTTTAAAGATTCCGTCACGGCCGTCGACCACAGCGAAAATTTAATTGTCATCAAGACTTTCCCGGGGGAGGCCCAGGGTGTGGCTTCCGCTCTGGACCAGGCCAACTGGCCGGAAATTATCGGCACGGTGGCCGGGGATGATACGATTCTGGTCGTTGTGAAACCGAAAAAACACGTGATCGCGCTTTTGAAACGTTTTAATCAACTGGTTAAGTAGGGATCCCTCCTTGAGGAGATGGTGCGATGCTGGTTTTGCTGGAAATCCGGGATTTTGGGTTGATCGACCGGGCCAGCCTGGAATTTACGTCCGGTTTAAATGTTCTCACCGGTGAAACGGGAGCAGGAAAATCCATTATTATTGACGCCCTGCAGGCGGCGCTGGGCCAGCGGACTTCGGCCGACGCGATCCGCACCGGCAGGGAAAAAGCCCGGATCACCGCGGTCTTCGACATCAACAACCACGCTTCGCTGAAGGAAAAGTTAACCGCCTGGGGGATTCCGGAGGAAGAAGACGGAACCCTGGTGATGACCAGGGAATTGGCCAGGAGCGGGCGTAACACCTGCCGGTTAAACGGACAGGCGGTTACCGCGGGGCTGTACCGGGAAGCGGGCCGTTTTCTGGTCGCCCTGCAGGGGCAGCACGAACAGCAGGCCCTGGTGATCCCTGAACACCAGCTTGCCCTGCTGGACCGCTTCGGCGGTGCCAGGGCAGGCAATTTGCGCCGGGCCGCCGGGGAAATCTACGGGCGGTGGCGGGCCGCCCAGGAGCGCCTCCGGGAGATCATCGACAACTCACAAGAGCGGGCGCGCCGCCTGGACATGCTGCGTTACCAGATCGACGAAATAGATCGGGCCGGATTGTCGGCCGGGGAAGAGGAGGAACTCCTGAAAGAACGTTCCCGGCTGGTCAACGCCGAAAAGATTTTGTTTTTAGCCGCGGAATGTTCCGGATTTTTGCAGGGGGGCGAAGGAACCGCTTTTTCCGCTTTGGATTGCCTGGGCCAGGCCAGGCGCCGTCTAAGCGAACTGTCCCGCCTGGACGAGGCCCTGGCGCCTTTATTAACAGCCGTGGAAAGCGCCCTTTACCAGGTAGAGGACGCCGCGCGCGAACTGGCCGGCTACCGGGAACAAATTCAGGCGGATCCCGGAAGGCTGCAGTTGGTCGAGGAAAGGCTGGCTCTGCTCAAGAGTTTGAAAAGAAAGTACGGCGCGACAATTGCCGATATCTTACGCTACCGGGAGGAAGCCGCCCGGGAGTTCGAACGGCTGACCGCCCTGGAAGAAAATACCGCGGCCCTGGAACAAGAGATCGGCAGGCTGACGGAGGAGTGGCAAAAGATCGCCCGGGAATTATCAACGGCGCGCCGGGAAACCGCCCGCCGCCTGGAAAAGGCCATCGCCGCCGGATTGGCCTCCCTGGAAATGGGCAGGGTTGAATTTTCCGTCCGGTTTGAACAGGTTGAAGATATTTCTCCTGCCGGCCGGGAAAGGGTGGAGTTTCTTATTTCCCCCAACCCCGGCGAACCACTGCGCCCGCTGGCCAAAATCGCCTCCGGCGGGGAACTTTCCCGGATTATGCTTGCCTTAAGAGAAATCTTAGCCGCGCTGGACGAAGTGCCCACTCTGGTTTTTGATGAGGTGGACACGGGGATCGGCGGGAAAACTTTACAGGCGGTGGCCGAAAAGCTTTCCCGGATCGCCGCCCACACCCAGGTCATTTGCGTCACGCACGCCGCCCAGGTGGCCTGCTACGCCGACAATCATTATTTTGTTTTGAAAGAAGCCGGGGATCGGCAAACCAACATTTACACCAGGAGACTGCAGGGCGACGACCGCTTAAAAGAAATCGCCCGCCTGCTGGCGGGCACGGAGGACGGGCTGGCCACCGAACACGCCCGCCAACTCCTGGAACAGGCAAAGAGAAACAGGAATTGGGAATTGGGAATTGGGGAATAGGGATTGAATATACGTGGTATCAGTAAGTGCCGGTAGCGAGCCGGACTAATCCAGCCCAATGAAATTAAAGCTAATAAATGGCAGGGATTGTGAATTAACAAAATTAGCCCCTGAACCGGGGTTATTTTTTTTCAAAAAAATACAAAACGCATTTAGTGCTTATAAACCGGCATATTGGCAAACTACGGCACATTTAGGCAGAATATTAGCTATACTCTCAGGTTAATTTAAAAATGCACAACATTATTTTAGATATCTTTAAATATCGCGGCAATATTTTCAAAGTCTAACCCGAGGGAGGCCCACAATGACTTGCGTCCTCTCCATCAAAGATGTAATTATGCAAAAATATTTACCCCTAATTCCTGACCCCTGATTCCCAATTCCTGTTTTCTGAGGGAGGGAGGCAACCTGAAGAGAAGAGTTACTAGAATTTTCTGGACGTTGCTCTATTTTTTTCTGCTGACCGCGCTGATCAAGAGCCTGTTCGTCTTTCCGGCCCGGCAAAACATAAAAGCCGGCGACCCGTTGGTTCCCCGGGCGGCTTTTCATTCCGGCCTGTCGCCCTATTTAAGCGCCCACTTTCCCGGCCGGCAAAAGATTGATTTTTCCCGGGGCGTCCCGGTGGCGCCGGCACCCGGCCTGGTCCACGTGCAGTGGAAATTATTCGGACTCATCCCCCTTCAGGAAATGCTGGTCAACGTCATCAACCCGCCGAAGGTGATGGTCTGCGGACACTCCATCGGCGTCCTTCTGCATGCGGAAGGAGTGCTGGTCGTCGGCCACACGGTTGTCGAAGATCCTACCGGCAAAAAGCACCATCCGGCCGAAAAGGCGGGCATCCTGGCCGGCGACCTGATTATTAAAGTAAATAATATCGTCGTCCAAAACGACCAGCGGCTCAGGGACGAGATCGAACGCAGCGGACGCAAGGGAAAATCAGTCACTCTGGAGGTCAGGCGGAAAAACAAAACTTTCCCGGTCAAAGTTAACCCGGTTTTTTGCAAAGAAACCGGCCGGTACCGGATCGGGCTGTTTATCCGGGACAGCGCGGCCGGAATGGGTACACTGACCTTTTACGATCCCCAAACAAAGCTATACGGCGCCCTGGGGCACATGGTTACCGGCCTGGACAACCCCGCCGAAGTTGATTTAAGCGCCGGAAAAATCGTGAACGTGCTTGTTCAGGACATCTACCCGGGAGGTAAAGGGAAGCCGGGAGAAAAAATCGGCGCCTTCTCCGGAAAGACAAGATTTACCGGAAACATCCAGAGGAACACGCCCTTTGGAATTTTCGGCACCCTGCGGCAGCCGCCTGATCACTATTTTTACCCCAAACCGCTGCCCGTGGCCCTGGCCTACGAGATAACAACCGGACCGGCAGAAATCCTCACCGTCCTGAGCGATGAACGGATCGAACGGTTCGCCATCGAAATAGAAAAGGTGCACCCGCAAATCAGACCGGAAGGAAAAGGGCTGGTGATTAAGGTGACCGACCGGGATTTAATCCGGCGGGCAGGGGGAATTATCCAGGGGATGAGCGGCAGCCCGATCATTCAAAACGGAAAATTTGTCGGTGTCGTTACGCATGTTTTCGTCAATGACCCCACCCGGGGCTATGGTGTGCCGGCGGAATGGATGCTCCAGGAAGCCGGCTTCTTTGCTTCCGGGAGAAAAAATAAATTTGTGGCCTGAGGCAGATTTTCGATCCTTAAAAACATTGAAGGTTAAAGAATGTAGTAATATGGGAATTAATGGGAATTTTAAATAGTCCGGAAGGACTTTTTATTTGCCCGTCGAAATAGTCTTTTAGCGGATGGATCGAAATGCCTGGATTTCCAGGGGGAAAAATTAAGGAGGCAAGAAAAATGAACAGAAAAAAGGTCAAAATAATGGTCGCCGACGATAACAAAGAATTTTGCGAACTACTCAAAGAATACCTTAACCAGCAGGAAGACTTTCTTCTTACCGGCATTGCTTACAACGGATTGGAAGCTTTGGAGCTGATCGAACAGCATCATCCCGACGTGATTATTCTGGACATCATCATGCCGCACCTGGACGGAATCGGTGTTTTGGAAAAGCTTTCCACCGGCACGATCAACCCCCGGCCGAAAGTAGTTATGCTTACCGCCTTCGGGCAGGAAACCTTCACCCAGCGGGCCATGGACCTGGGAGCAGATTACTACGTCTTAAAACCGTTTGACTTTTCCGTCCTGGCCACCCGCATCCGGCAACTGGCCGACGGGTTTAACGTTTCCCAGTACGTCTCCCCTGTAAAACCCAGAAACCTGGACATTGCCGTGACGAACATCATTCACGAGATGGGTGTACCAGCGCACATTAAGGGTTATCATTACTTGCGGGACGCCATCTTAATGGTCATTAACGAAATAAATTTGCTGGGTGCGGTGACCAAAGAACTTTATCCGATGATTGCGCAAAAATACAACACAACCCCCAGCCGGGTGGAGAGGGCCATCCGCCACGCTATCGAACTGGCCTGGGATCGGGGCAACGTGGAAATGATGACCAAATTTTTCGGGTATACAATCAACCTGGAGAGGGGCAAACCGACGAATTCGGAATTTATCGCCATGGTTGCCGATAAGCTGCGCATCGAAGCCAAGGTGAGTTAAGGTTTAAATTGAAGATCGGGCACAAAGTTTCCCAGGCACAAAGGCACAAAGGCAAGTTTCTCTGTGCCTTTACCTGCTTTGTTCATACCGCTTCCTGGAGAGTAGCTTTTTCCATTCCTTTAAAGTTACGTGAGATGGAACTACCTTCTTAATTCTATACCTGGAAGGCATAAAACCTGACTCTCGGTCAGGTTTTTTCTTTCGTTCCGGGGAAAAAGATTTCATTGTCCATGTATTATTTTCCCCGATCAATCAAAAAATACTTAATAATTTTTTTGCAAGCGATGAACCAACTGCCGGGTGAAATAAGTCATGTACGTCAGAGGCGTGGCCAGGGTGGACGGGCGGACGAAAAATCTGGTGAAGAGGCTTACCCCGAACGATGTTGCGGTCATTAACCACCCCAACCTGGACAACCTGGCCGCCCGCGCGCTCCTTTCGATCCGCCCCCGCGCCGTCATCAACGCCGCCCGTTCCACCACCGGCGATTACCCGAATCCGGGGCCGCTGGCCCTGGTGCAGGGAGGCATTGTCTTGCTTGATCAGGCCGGCGAAAAAGTGCTGGAAAAGATTAAGGAAGGTCAGGTCATTGAAATTATTGACGGGAAAATATACCGGGAGGGCACTCTGGTCGGCTGCGGCCAGATCCTGGAGGAAACCGTCCTGAAAGAAAAAATGGCGCGGGCCCGGGGGAAGATGAACGCCGTGCTGGCCGATTTTATCCGGAATACGCTGGAACACGCCGGCAAAGAGATCGGCCTGGTGACCGGCGAATACACGCCGCCCGCCGTCACAACAAAAATTGAGGGGCGGCACGTGCTGGTGGTGGTCCGGGGGGAGCATTACCGGGAGGATTTATGCGCCATTAAATCTTACATCAAGGAAGTAAAGCCGGTTTTGATCGGGGTCGACGGCGGGGCCGACGCGCTCCTGGAATCCGGCCACCGGCCCGATCTGATCATCGGCGATATGGACAGCGTCAGTGACGCGGCGCTTTGCTGCGGGGCGGAGATCGTCGTGCACGCCTACCCCGACGGGCGGGCCCCCGGCCTGGAAAGGGTGCAGCGGCTGGGCCGGCCGGCCAAAATTTTCGCCGTCCCGGGGACCAGCGAGGATATTGCCATTCTTTTGGCCTACGAAAAAGGCGCCGATCTGATCGTTCTGGTAGGCGCCCATTCCTGCGTGGAAGATTTTTTGGAAAAAGGGCGCCGGGGAATGGGCAGCACCTTTTTGGTCCGGATGAAGACCGGCTCGATCCTGGTGGATGCCAAAGGGGTCAGCAAGCTTTACCGCCACCGGGTGCGCGCGCGCCACGTCGCCCAGATCTTTCTGGCCGCCCTGCTGCCGGCGGGGATCGTGATTTTCGTTTCCCCGGTCACCAGGGAATTGCTCCGCCTCATTTATTTGCAATTTAAACTCATCATCGGAATTTAGTTGAAAATCCGGGTGGCGAGGCTGTTTGATTATTGACCTGCGTTACCACATTGCTTCTCTGGCCGCCGTATTTTTGGCTCTCGGAGTAGGCATTCTGATTGGAGGAACGATGCTTAAGACGGATGCGCTGGTGGAAAGCCGGGGGCAAATTGCCGAACGGCTGGAAAAACAACTGGCGCAATTGCGCCGGGAGAACGAAGCTATACAGGCGCAGGTAAACTGTTTCCAGATTAAAAGCGATCAGCAAAAGGACTTCGCCGGGCAAATCCTCCCTTTCCTGGTCAAGGGGCGCCTGGAGGGCCGCCGGGTAGCAATTATCGAAACCGGCGGCAACGGTTTTCCCGGCGACTTGATCGCCACGCTGGAGCTGGCCGGAGCAAAAGTGCAGTCAGTCACCACGATCAACGGGGGCGCGGGCGAAAGGGAAGGAAATGAGGCGCCGGAAGAAAAACCGGGTGGAAAAAATTCCGGCGCTGGACAGCTAAATTCCCGGCTGGCCGGGGAAATCGGCCGCTGCCTGACGACGGGCGGCAGCCAGGCGGTTTTGAACGACCTGGCGGAAGCAAACGTTTTCAAGCTTTCCGGCGAGTACGGCGTACCGCTGGATGCCGTCGTTCTGATCGGCGGGAGCCGGGAACGGGAAAGGGCCAAACCGCAGGCCATCGATCTGCCCCTCATCGATTATTTCCAGGCCGGGAAAATACCCGTCTACGGCGCGGAAGAAACGGACGTCCCTTATTCGTACATGAAGCATTACCAGAAAAAGGGAATCAGCACCGTGGACAACATCGATACGGTGCCCGGGCAGGTTGCGCTGGTGCTGGCCATGGCCGGCCGGCCGGGACATTACGGAATTAAACCCACCGCCCAGAGAATGCTTCCTTCGCTGGACGGGGCGGAGGGATCTGTGCATGCCGGCAGTTAAGGCCGTTGCCGCGCTCATTCCCGCTTTTAACGAAGAAAAGTATATTTTCGATACGGTGCGGGCCGTTCTGACCATCCCGGAAATTGAGGACGTTCTGGTGGTGGACGACGGTTCGCTGGACGATACGGCCGGCGCCGCCCGCCGGGCCGGGGCCCGGGTGCTTTCTCTGCCGGCCAACGGGGGAAAGGGGGAAGCGCTCAACCACGGGGCCGCCAAAACTGACGCCGAAGTGGTGGTGCTCCTGGATGCGGACCTGGGAAGCACGGCCGGGGAAGCCAGGCGTTTAATTATTCCCGTTCTGGAGGGTAGGACTGATCTGGCCATTGCCATTTTTCCGGAGAGCGGCCGGAAGGGCGGCTTCGGGCTGGTGAAGCGCCTGGCCGGAAGAGGAATCAAATTGTTTACCGGCCTGGAGACAAAATCCCCTCTTTCCGGTCAGCGGGCCATGACCAGGGAAGTCCTGCGCAGGGTAACCCCTTTCGCCGCCGGTTTCGGGGTAGAGGTGGCCCTGACCGTCAAGGCGGTCCGGGCCGGCTTTCGCCTCCTGGAAGTGCCCGTGATGATGGGCCACCGCGACTCACGCCGCGATGCGCGCGGTTTTTTACACCGGGGAAAGCAGTTCTGGGACGTGACGAGGGCGATGTGGGAATTAAGGAATTAGACCTCCGAACCAGGCCGATGTCTCGTCGGCCCGAAGCATCGGAGCGACGGCAAACGAACGGCGGGCGAAAGTTTTTTCAGGGGTTAGGGGTTAGTGGATTGGGCCTTTGTGCTGCTTTTTTTAACATAGAGGGGAGAGCGATGCGCCCGTGATTGATTTACACCCGGTAAATGCTTTCCTTTTTTTGGTCGGCGGGTTTGCGATTACCCGGCTCATGTTGCCTTTTTTGCTCGCTTTGCTTGACCGGGTTCAATTTTTCCGCCCCAACTACCGCGGCGAACTGATCCCCGCCGGGGCGGGGCTGGTTTTCTTCCCGGCAAGTTTCTTTTTTGCCGGCATTTATGTTTACCTCTTTCGCGATGAACGAACCGCGCTGGCCGTTTTGTTCACGGTTGCCGCCTTTGCCTGCCTGGGCCTGATCGATGACGTCCGGGGAAACCGGGAAGCCTCCGGCCTCACCGGGCATCTGCAAAGTCTTTTCCGCGGCCGGTTAACAACCGGCGTCCTCAAGGCGGCCGGCGGTCTTGCCGCCGCCGCGCTGATCTCCGCCGTGGCCGCCCCCCGCCCATTAATCCTGCTCAATGCCTTAGTGATTGCCCTTTCGGCCAACGCCGTAAATCTTCTTGACCTGCGCCCGGGGAGGGCGGGAAAGGGATTTGTCATTCTGGCCGGAATTTTTCTGCTCGCCGCCCGGGGTCGCCCGGAAATGCTTTTTCTGTGCTTTTTTCTGGGTTGTGTGCTGGCTTATTTAAAAGTAGACTTAAAGGCAAAGGCCATGCTCGGCGATACGGGAGCCAACCTCCTGGGGGCGGTATCAGGCCTCGGCGCCGTCCGGGCGCTTAACGAAACTTGCCTGGTTCTCTACCTGGCCGCCCTGATCTTCTGCCACCTGCTGGCGGAAAAGTATTCCCTGACCGAAATCATCGCTAAAATTCACTTTCTTGATTACCTGGACAGGCTGGGGAGGAATTAATTTCGAATCTGGAAAGGGGTGGCTGCTGGCGTGATTAATGAAAAGCGAATGTTGGACGAGTTTTTACAACTAACGAGAATATCCAGCCCAAGCGGAAAAGAGCGCCAGCTGGCTGATTGCCTGCGGCAAAAAATCAGGGCGCTGGGTCTGCCGGTCAACGAGGACGACGCCGGGAAACGGGTGGGCGGCAACGCCGGAAACCTGGTGACCGCCCTGGCGCCGGCAGGCAAAAAACCGCAGCCGCTATTGCTGTGCGCCCACATGGATACGGTGGAACCGGCCCGGGGTATCGAACCGGTCCTGGAAAACGGCCTCGTGCGCTCCCGGGGGGAAACCGTCCTGGGCGCCGACGACAAGGCGGGCATCGCCATTATCCTGGAGGTCCTGAGGGTAATTTTAGAAAATAAAATTGAACACGGCGGCCTGGAAGTGATTTTTACCATCTGGGAAGAAGGCGGCCTGCTGGGCGCGAAAAACCTGGACTTCAGCGGTGTGAGCGCCCGCCTGGGCTTCGTCCTGGATTGCGACGGCCCTCCCGGCACGATCATCACCCGGGCCCCCTCCCAGGACAGAATCAGCGCCAGGGTAAAGGGCAGGGCCGCCCACGCGGGGATCAACCCGGAAGAAGGGGTAAACGCCATTTACGTGGCCGCCTGCGCTATTTCCAGGATGAAACTCGGCCGCCTGGACGGGGAAACCACCGCCAACATCGGGGTCATCGCCGGCGGAAAAGCCACCAATATTGTCCCGGACCTGGTGACCATCGAGGGCGAGGCGCGCAGCCTGAACAGAACAAAACGGGAAAACCAGACCGCGGCCATGTGCGCGGCGCTCACCAGAACCGCCGAAGAGTTCGGCGCCCGGGTCGAGATCGTCACCGAAACCCTTTACCACGAATTTGCCCTGCCCGAAGACAGTAAAGTGGTTCAACTGGCTTTAACCGCCGCGCGCAGCCTCGGCCTGCCCGCCCGGCTGACCGGCAGCGGGGGCGGCAGCGACGCGAACATTTTCAATGCGCACGGCATCGCCTGCGCCAACCTGGGCATCGGCATGCAAAAGGTCCACACCACGGAAGAATTCATCAAGACGGCGGACCTGGTCAACGGCGCGCGGCTTATTTTGGAAATCATCCGCCTGGCGGGCGAGATTTAGCAATGCTCCGCATCCGCAAGGGCAGGGTCGCCGCGGTAGGGGAAACCCGGCCCGGTGCCGGCGAACTGGAGGTAATTGTAAACGGCAAGAGGGAACGGGCGATCAACTACGATGACGTTACCGGAACGGTGCGCCCGGGGGACGAAGTCATCTTGAACACAACGGCCGTTTACAAAAACCTGGGGACCGGCGGCGTCCACTTCGTCCTGGCCAACTTAAGCACCGTGCGGAAGGACGCCCGGGAAGCGGGACACATTATGAAAGTACGCTATACCCCCGCGCAGGTCAAGGTACTCGCCATCGAAGAAGAAGACCACCCGCAAAACCATCTCTTTAAAGCCACCCGGACGCTGGCGAAAACGCCCGTCATTATCGCTTCTTTGCACAGCGCCCTGGCCCCCGCCGCGGCGGTTGTCCACCTGCTGTCCGGCGGGAAAGCCCGGCTGGTTTATTTAATGACCGACGGCGGAGCGCTGCCGATTGCTTTCAGCAAACTGGTTGCCGGGTTAAAGGAAAAAGGGCTGGTGGCGGCGACGGTTACCTGCGGCCACGCCTTCGGCGGCGATTACGAAGCGATCAACGTATACAGCGGCCTTTTGGCGGCAAAAGGGGCGGCCGGGGCAGACGTGATTGTCGCCGCCATGGGCCCGGGCGTTGCCGGCGCCGCCGACGAATTCGGACACACCGCCTTAGAGCAGGGGGAACTGGTCAACGCCGTAAATATTTTGGGCGGCCTGCCGGTTGCCGTGCCGCGTTTGAGTTTTGCCGACCCGCGGGAGCGCCACCGGGGCTTAAGCCACCACACCCGCACCGCCCTAGGTAAGATCGCCCTGTCCACGTGCACGGTCGTCTTGCCGGAAATGCCCCCGGAAAAAAGGGCCTACGTGGAAAAACAGCTTGTCGAAAGCGGCATTACCGCCCGCCACCGGGTCATTTTTTTAAATGCGGCGGTAACCTTCCGGGCCCTCCGGGAATACGGCCTGGAAGTCACCACGATGGGGAGAACAATTGAACAGGATCCGGAATATTTCCTGGCCGCCGGGGCTGCGGGCATTTACGCAGTTAAAATCCTTCGGAAATCGGCATAAGAATAATTTCTTCAGTATAAATTTCCTCCCGCTGCCATAAAGATAAAATGGACAGATCGACAGGTTCGGCGGGGAGGAAGGGACATGCAGGCGGCCGGGAGAAGTCTTTCCATTTTCAAGCAAAACTGGCTTTTATGCCTGATCGCCTTCATTACGTTTATTCTGGGCGCCGGCCTCGGGGCTTTGGCGGCAAATAACCTTCCTTCCGGGCAACTCACCGAAATCCATAATTACCTGGGCGCTTTCCTGCAGCAAATTGAACATCTGCCCTTCGACTCCGTCCGGGCGATCCGTTCAATCATGTACGAAAATATCATTTTTATCGGGATCATTTATTTTTTAGGGCTGACCTTCGTGGGGATTCCCCTGATTTTAGGGCTGGTGTTGGGGCGCGGCTTTCTTTTGGGTTTTGCCGTCTGGAGCCTGACCAAAGCCATGTCCTGGCCGGGACTGGTGTTGGCGTTGGCCTCCCTTCTTCCCCACAACCTTTTCTATCTGCCGGCCCTCATCGTTGGCGTGGCGGCGGCAATCTCCTTTGCCTCGCTGACTTACAGGCGGCAGAAGCATTACCGGGTCCAGCTGTGGCGCGCCTTCGCGGGTTATACCGCCGTCATGCTGGCGGTGGCGGCGGTAACCTTAGGCGCCGCCTTAATCGAGGCTTATTTTTCCCCCTGGCTGACTCGCCTGGCCGGCGGCCTTATTCAGATGGCTTTCCCAATTAACTGAATTCCAAAGGATTTTTTTACCTGCGGGCCAGACCTGAAATAAAAAGGGGCTGCTCACTATGGGGCAGAATAAATAAAGGCACTGAGGCACTGAGGCACAAAGTGAAATGTACCGGTATATTCACTTTGTGCCTTTGGGCCTGGGAAACTTTGTGCCCGATCTTTTAGTAAGCGGAGAGGAAAAAGTTATTTGATCTAGAATCTTAAAACAGCAGGCAGCTTTTCGAAGAGGGGGAAAAGAATGGCGGCAGACGTATTTTTTGCGGACATGCGAGCCAGGCACAAGGAAAATCTGCTGGACAAAGTGGAAAAATTATTTGTCCGGGCCGGAATGAAGGAATTAATCGCCCCCAAAGACCTGGTTGCCTTCAAGGTGCACTTCGGCGAACGGGGAAATACAGGTTACATCCGGCCCCAGTTTATCCGCCGCCTGGTGAACCAGGTAAAAAGCCTGGGTGGAAAGCCCTTTCTTACCGACGCCAACACCCTGTACGTGGGCAGCCGGGCCAACGCCGTCGACCACCTGCAAACGGCTATTGAAAACGGCTTTGGCTACGCCGTCGTAGACGCGCCGCTGATCATTGCCGACGGTCTGACCGGCAGAGATTATGTAAACGTGCCGGTGAACAGGAAGCACTTTGCGGAGGTAAAAATCAGCAGCGCCGTCTACCACGCCGACGCCTTGCTGGTGATCAGCCACTTTAAGGGGCACGAACTGACCGGTTTCGGCGGCGCTTTAAAGAATCTCGGGATGGGCACCGGGTCCCGGGGCGGAAAGCAAATGATGCACTCCGACGTGCTTCCGGAAGTGAACGAGGAGAAATGCCGCGGGTGCGCAAAATGCGAAGAATGGTGCCCCGCCGGGGCAATCGCGGTTGATCAGGAGAAAGGCAGGGCGCAAATCGATGCCCGGAAATGCCTGGGCTGCGGGGAGTGTACCATCACCTGCCCCCACCGGGCAATTGCCATCAGCTGGAAAACAGAGCCCGACGTTGCCCAGGAAAAGATCGTGGAATACGCCCTGGGGGCTTTAAAGAATAAACAGGGGAAGGCAGGGTTTTTTAACTTTGTGCTGAACGTTTCCCCTGAATGCGACTGCGCGGGCTGGACGGATGCCTCCATCGTCAGGGACATCGGCATCCTGGCTTCTTTAGATCCCGTTGCCCTGGATCAGGCCTGCGTCGACCTGGTCAATCGAGAAAGGGGTCTGCCGGAGTCCCGGCTGGCCGGCCACGAAGAAGCGGCGGACAAGTTCGGGGCCATCTGGCCGAAAGCAAATTGGGAGCGGCAACTGGCCTACGCCGAGGAAGCCGGCCTGGGGACGCGCGCCTATAACCTGGTGAAAATTTAGGTTAATTTCGAACGCGGGGGTGGTCCGGCAACATGGAAAGGCTGGTTGACCGCTTTCTCAATTACCTGCTCCTGGAGCGGGGGCTCGCCGAAAATACCCTGGTTTCCTATAAACTCGACCTTGCTGACTTTTCCGCCTTTTGCCAAAAAGAAGGCCTGGCTCCGCTTTCCCCGGAAGCCAGGCAGGCTGTACTTCTTTACCTTTTAAAACTCAAGCGGGAGGGAAAGGCGCCGGCGACAATTTCCCGCCGGCTGGCTGCACTCAGATCTTTTTACCGTTTTGCCCTCAGCGAAGGGGTAATGTCGTTGGACCCCACCAGCAACCTGGAATCTCCCCGGATTGTAGACAGGCTGCCCCAGGTGCTCAGCATCGCGGAAGTGGAGAGCCTGCTCAACCAGCCCCGGGTGACCGACCCGGCGGGCTTAAGGGACAAGGCCATGCTGGAACTGCTTTACGCTACCGGCATCCGGGTCTCCGAACTCATTTCGCTGGAGCTCGACCAGGTGAACCTGCAACACGGCTTTATCCGCTGCCTGGGGAAGGGCTCCAAAGAGCGAATCATCCCTCTGGGCAGCGTGGCCGCCCACTACGTATCGGAATATCTGATCCGGGCCAGGGCTAAACTAACCAGGGGGAAGCTGACTTCCGTCCTGTTCGTCAACCGGCGGGGCCGCCGGCTGACCCGCCAGGGCTTCTGGAAAATCATCAAAAGATACGCCGTGGCGGCCCGGATCAAGAAAGAAATCCACCCCCATACCCTGCGCCATTCTTTTGCCACGCATATGCTGGAAAACGGGGCCGATTTGCGCTCCGTCCAGGAACTGCTGGGCCATGCGGACATCAGTACAACGCAGATTTACACGCACCTGACCGGGGCAAGACTAAAAGAAATTTACGACCAGGCCCATCCACGAGCACTAAAGACAGGGATTGGGGAATAGGAATCAGGAATTAGGGTAGGGGGTAGGGAGATAAGATTCTGGTACTATTTTTCCGCAGTAATAACAGGGGATAAAATTTTTAGAATTTCAGAATTAAGGAAGGTTGGCAAACGGGACACAGGAATTCGGAATGAGAACCTTTCTCCAATTCCTGACCCCTAACCCCTAATTCCTGTTTTTATGGGGGGATTTTTCTTTGCCGGAAAAAACGCGGATCGATCGTTTCATTATCATTGTGCTGGACGGCGTCGGGATAGGCGCCCTGCCGGATGCGGACAAATACGGCGACGAGGGAAGCAATACGCTGGTCAACACCGGGCGGGCCGCCGGGGGGTTGCAGCTCCCCAACCTGGCCCGGCTCGGCCTGGGGAATCTCGCGGAAATTCCCGGCGTTCCGCCGGCGGAGCGCCCGGCGGCAAGCTACGGAAAAATGGCCGAGCGTTCAGCGGGAAAGGACACCACCACCGGCCACTGGGAAATTGCCGGCCTCATTTTGGAGAAGCCTTTCCCCGTTTATCCAAACGGGTTCCCGCAGGAGCTAATCGAATTTTTCGAGGAGCAGATCGGCAGGCGGGTGCTGGGCAATAAAGCAGCCTCCGGGACCGAAATCATTGCCGAGCTTGGCGCCGAGCACATGCGGACGGGTTACCCCATCGTCTACACCTCCGCGGACAGCGTCTTCCAGATCGCCGCCCACGAAGAAATCATTCCCGTTGAGGAACTTTACCGGCTCTGTCAAATCGCCCGCAGGCTGCTGACCGGTGAACACGCCGTCGCCCGCGTGATCGCCCGGCCGTTTATCGGCCGTCCCGGGGCGTTTATCCGGACGCCCCGGCGGCACGATTTTTCCTTGCCGCCGCCCGGCCCCACCATTTTGGACATTCTCCGGGAGAACGGCTTTGCCGTGCTGGCGGTGGGAAAAATCGAGGATATTTTCGCCGGGCGGGGAATCACCAGGGCCCTGCCTGCCGCGAACAACATGGAAGGGGTGGACAAAACCCTGGAGTGCATCAAGGAGAACGGGCGGGGCCTGATCTTCACCAACCTGGTGGAATTCGACATGGTTTACGGCCACCGGAACAACGCGGCGGGGTACGCCGAAGCGCTGGCCGCCTTCGACCGCCGCCTCCCGGAAATAATTGACGCCTTGCGTCCCGGCGACATTTTAATCATTACCGCCGACCACGGGTGCGACCCCACCACCGCGAGCACCGACCACAGCCGGGAATACGTCCCGCTTCTGGTTTACGGGCAAAACGTCCGGCCGGGGGTCGACCTGGGCACAAGGCAAACCTTCGCCGACGCGGCCGCCACGATTGCCGAAGTTTTTCAACTGCCCGTTCCGGCGGGGACGAGCTTTGCCGGAGATATCCTGCCGGACAATTTTGTATTGAGGCACCTAATCCCCAACCCCTAATCCCTGTTCTTTTCCGGAGGGTGGCATGAAAAATATTGTGCTGATCGGTTTTATGGGCACGGGCAAGACGACCGTCGGGAAACGCCTGGCCGGGCGGCTGGGCCGGCAATTCGTGGATACCGACCTGGAAATAGAGCGGGTGACGGGGAAAACCATCCCGCAAATTTTTGCGCAGGACGGGGAAGTGCGGTTTCGTTCGGAAGAGAGACTGGTGATTCAAAAGCTTTCCCGGCGGGAAGGACTGGTGATCGCCACCGGCGGGGGGGTTGTTCTCGATCCCGAAAACGTGGCCGATTTAAAAAGAAACGGGGTTTTGATTTGCCTTGCCGCCGATCCGGAAATAATCTACCAGCGGGTCAAGGGTAAGAAACACCGTCCGCTGCTCAATAAAAAAGGAAAGCTCCGGGAACAAATCAAGACTTTGCTGGCCGCCCGGGCCCCTTTCTACGCGGTGGCAGATTTTACAATCGACACAGGGAATATCTCCTCCGGTGAAGTCGCCAACAAAATAATAAATTACCTGGATTCCTTGAGGACCAATGGTGAATTATGAAAATATCTGCCCGGCGGCTCCTGCCGGCGGTAAAAAATGCGGTGATCAGGCGGTGTTAAGATGGAAATGAAGCAAAGGACGATCGCGGTTTTCGTAAACCTTGCCGAACGGAGCTATCCGATTTACATCGGCTCCGGCCTGCTCGCAACGGCGGGAAGGCATTTAGCGAGCCTCTCCCCGGGCGGGCGGGCGCTGCTGGTGACCAATCCGAAAGTACGCTCCCTTTACGGCGAAAAGGTGGAGAAAAGTCTGCGGGAGGCCGGTTTTCAGGCCGTCACCGCGGAAGTGCCCGACGGCGAAGAAGCCAAAAGCCTGGCCGTCGCGGAAAAGCTTTACGACCTGGCGTACGCCGGCGGCCTGGACCGGCAATCGCCGGTCATCGCCCTGGGCGGCGGGGTGGTGGGGGACCTAGCCGGCTTCGTAGCCGCCACCTACATGCGCGGAGTACCTTTCACCCAGCTGCCCACCACGCTGCTGGCCCAGGTGGACAGCAGCGTGGGGGGCAAGGTGGCGGTGAACCATCCCCGCGGTAAAAACATCATCGGCGCTTTTTACCAGCCGAAACTCGTCCTTGCCGATCCAGATGCCCTTTCTACGCTGGAGCCGCGCGAGTTAAAAGCGGGGCTGGCCGAGGTGATTAAATACGGCGCCATCGCGGACGCCGGTTTTTTCGCCTGGCTGGAGGCAAACCTGGAAAAGATCCTCGCCCCGGAGCCGGAAGCGCTGGCCCACGCCGTGGCCGCTTCCTGCCGGATCAAGGCGCAGGTGGTGGAGGAGGACGAAACGGAACAGGGCCGCCGGGCCATCCTCAACTTCGGCCACACTGTCGGCCACGCCCTCGAAGCCTTCACCGGCTATGCGGCTTACCGCCACGGCGAGGCGGTGGCCGTCGGGATGGCGGTCGAGGCCCGGATCGCCGTCGCCATGGGCGTTTTCCCCAAAGAAGAGGCCGTCCGCCTGGAAGCGCTGCTCCGAAGGGCAGGGCTGCCGGTTGCTTTCCCGGCCGCTCTTCGCCGCGACCTCACCGCCGGACGAAGGGACGAATTTCTTGCCCTGCTGCAGCGGGACAAAAAGGCGCGGGGCGGCAAATACACCTTCGCCCTGCCGGTAAAAATGGGGAGGGCGGAAGTATTCCGGGACGTTCCGGAAGAGATTATCAACAGTAATCTTTTGTTACGTTAAATTATTCAAGTAAAAAATTTTCAGGGGGGTTAATTTCCAGGGCCGGCAATAGATGGGTCAGATTGTAAATTCGCAAATGTTGATTCTTATTATGAAATAGATTATCATGATCTAAAGCATAATTATTTCCCGGAGGTTTTATAGCGCGCAGTTTTGTGCCGGTGGAGGCTCCTCAGGAGGGGAAAGAGAACCTTGCTCCAGAAAAAAGAACAGGTTTACGAGGCTTTACGGCGCCTGGACCAGGCCTTGGGGAAATTACTGCCGGGCGACTGGAAAATCGAGTTAATCCTGATCGAGGGAGCGGCGGTTATCGTCAGGCACGGCGGGAAGCGCTGGACGGAAGACATCGATGCCCTGGATAAATCCAGGCGCCTGTGGGGCCTGGGCCTTTTAGAAGAATACGGGTTGCACCTGGTCTCGGAAGCGCTTTTAAACCTGCACCCCGATTACGAAAAACGGCTGGAAAAAATTGAAGAACCGGCCGGCCTGAAAAAGCTCACCGTCTGGCTGCTCGGCCCGTACGACCTGGCGATTACGAAAATCGGCCGCGGCTTAACCCACGATTACGAGGATCTCGCCTCCAGCGACCTGGCCGGGAAAATAAACCTTGCCCGGTTAATTAAACTTTATAACGAAGCAATGCAATACTGGATCGGACCGGCGGAGCGGTATAAACAAAACCTGCAAATCGCCCTGGAATATTTGCAGAAAGAAAGGAAAACGTGATCAGGCGGTGAAGACATGAGGAAACGGCTAAGTTCTCTCCTGCGGGCGGCGGGAATAGAATTTCTGGGCGGACAGGGCATGGAAGGGATATTTTCCTCCGCCAACCCCCGCAGCGAACTTTTTTTCCCTTTCCTGATCGATGGTCCGGCCAGGCTGGACGAAATTGTTTCTCTGGCGGCCAACCGGACCTACCGGCGAAAAGCGCAAAAAACTTTGCAGGCGCTTTTATTTTTACTGGAATGGGGTCCCCTGGACCCGGTCTACGGCCCGCGGCTCACCACTCTGGTAAAGCAAATGGAAATCAATTGCGGAGGAAAGGAAAGGATCAGGCGCTGCGCCGAAAAGCTCGGCCTGCAAACGGAAAACACCTTCTCCTTGCTTCCTTACCCGCGCCGGTACTTAAAACTTGCCGCCGCGTTAGGGCAGTTAAATGAACCCGAACCGGCCCCGCCACCTGGCCGGAAAAATGTCCGAAGGGGCTTTGTACCACCAGGAAAAATACGACGGCAAAGGTTACCCGCGAGGGATCAAGAGGGAGGAAATCCCTCTGGTAGCCCGGATCATTGCCGTAGCCGACACCTTTGACGCCATCACCACCGACCGGCCCTACCGTAAGGGGGCCGGCTTCGCCGAGGCGCTGGCGGAAATCGAGCGCTGCAAAGGTACCCAGCTCGATCCCGCCGCGGCGGAAGCCTTTATCCGGCCATGAAAAAGGAGCAATAATCCCTTCTCGTTTACATTTTTCGCTGGTTTTGATAAAATGAGAGCACGAAGAAGAAATACTTTTAAAGAGGTGTTTTAAAGTGAGAAAGCCGCAGCCTCCAGCAGGGGAAATCATCCTTAATTATGATGATTATCTTAACCTGCCCGATGACGGCAACCGCTACGAAATTTTAGAGGGGGTTTTATATGTGACGCCTTCCCCGAATACGCGCCACCAGCGTATTTTGCGCAATTTAGGATTCCTGCTTTTTGCTTTTATTAAAAAACACGACCTGGGCGAAATTTTTTATGCCCCTCTGGATGTCATCTTCAGTCACATCAGCATTGCCCAACCGGACCTGATCTTTATTTCCCGGGAGCGGGAAAACATTCTAACTGAAAAAAACGTCCGCGGCGCCCCCGATCTGGTGGTGGAAATTCTCTCTCCCACCACTGCTGAACGGGACCGCTTCTTAAAAGCTCAGCTTTACGCCCGTTACGGGGTGGATTACTACTGGATTTTAGATCCGGAAGTAGAAATCATGGAGGAATACCGCCGGGAGGGGCAGATCTTTCAGCTCGTAAAACGCTATCAGGGGCAGGTAAAGGTACGGCCGGCCCTTTTCCCGGGCTTGACCCTGGATTTAGGGGAAGTATGGACTTAATAACTGACGGCCGGGGACAATTTAAAGCATAGCGGCCAGCGCCAGGACGACCACGTGCCCGTTTGGTCCAGCATAATCTTTAACCACCCGCTGTTTTCCGCGCGAGTGATTTTTTTTGCCCAGAAATTGACAAACTCCCTTCTATCCAGCAAAAGGTGGGCGCAGAAAACCAGCGCCACCGCCGGCGGGGAGAGCCCTCCCGCCGAAAGCGCCAGAAGCGCTGCCCTTGCCCGGCGTGGAAATTCACGCCGCCGCCATCAAAACCTACCTGACGAACCGGTACTTCCACCGGGCGCCCTGGCCCGTCAACCTGGGCTTCTTAATCCTGATCTGGGCCGTTACAGTCTTTGCCGCCCGGCGAAAATCCAAACGAATATTTTACGGCCATGACGGAGGTCGTTTTCCGCCACGGCGGCACCCTGGACAAGTACCTGGGAGACGGCCCGCTAAAGTCCGGGGTCTGGAGGAACCAGTCCAGATTTACACCTTAACATAAAATGCCCTGGCAAACACAAAAACAATTCGCTATGCCCTATATTTTACAGTATTACCAAAAAGAAATCGATTAACATTGAGAAAAGAATATGGTATACTGGTTGGTGAAAGCTGGTAATCGCTGACGCTTACCCGGAAAATGGGCTTTCATTTGCTGTTCGTCGGACGCCGCGGCGAAAAATATTTCCGCAGATATCTGCGTCCGGCAGGATTGGAAAGGAGTATAAATTATGGATTCGGAAAAATTCCAGGAATTGGTCCTCCAACAATTACAAGCGCTTGCCGAGGGACAGAAGCAGCTTTTTGAGGGACAAAAGCAACTTTTCGAGAGACAGGAACAGCTTGCCGAGGGACAGAAGCAGCTTTTTAAAGGACAGGAACAGCTTTTTGAGGGACAGAAGCAGCTTTTTAAAGGACAGGAACAGCTTTTCGAGGGGCAAAAACAGCTTGAAAACCGCCTTGACTCCCTTGAAAAGCGGATGACAAAACTGGAACTTCGCCTGGAAAATGAGGTGATTCCTAAAATCAGTGCCCTGTTTGACGGGTACCAGTTAAGGGGCGACCAGGTCGAAAATTTAAAGCAATATCTTGACGAGAAACTGGACGGTATTGCTCTCGACGTTAATTACCTGATCGGCAGGATTGTGCGCCACGATACCGCTATCCGGGAGTTAAAGCAGGCGAAGTGAAAAAGTTGATGAGCAAGCAAGAACCGTCCCCGATTACCTCCAGACCACCCGGTTGCGACCCTCTCTTTTCGCCTTGTACATTCTTTCGTCCGCAATTTTAATCAAGGTGGGAACGTCTTTGCTGTCCGTGGGAAATTCGGCCAGCCCGGCGCTTAAGGTGACGTTCTTGGCCTCCAGGTAGTCGGAGAAAGTTTGCCGGGTAAAGGTTTTCCGGAATCTTTCGATTACGGAAACGGCGGCCTGAATCCCCGTCTGCGGCAGGATGGCCAGAAATTCTTCGCCGCCGAACCGGGCGACGGTATCCACCCTTCTTAAACACTTATTGGCGGTTTCGGCAATCAGCATCAGCACTTTGTCTCCTTCGTCGTGCCCGTAGGTATCGTTGACCGCCTTGAACGTATCGATATCCAGGACCGCCAGCGAGAAAACGTTGCCGTAGCGTTCGCTTCGGAAAACCTCGTTTTGCAGCACTTCCAGCGCGTAACGCCGGTTGGGCAGCCCGGTGAGCCGGTCGGTCAGCGCTTCTTTCCGCACCGTTTTGATCAGCAGGTTATTGTTCAAAATCAGGCTGACGTAAGTGGTAAAGATATCGATAATTTTCAGGTCGTTTTCGTCCAGCAAAGGAGCCGGGGAATCCTGTGCTTCGAGAATCATGTTAATACAGCCGTAGGCCATCCCGTTGGCCATGAGCGGCACGCAAAGGTAGCCCTGCCGGGGGGTGATTTCCCCCAGTTCCGAACAGAAGGCGTCGTTTTCCGGGGAGATGCGGATCAGCGGCTTGCACCTCTTCAACGCGAGACAATCCAGGGGATAAATGGCGCATCTTTCCTGTTCGCCGGCTGCCAGCCCGGAGGCGGCAATCAGCCTCATCTTGGTGCGGCTGTTGTTCGCGTAAAGGAATTTCACCCGGGAACCCGGGTGCAGCCTGGCCAGGAAATTCACGACCAGTTCGCCCAGTTTCTTTTCGTCGCTGAGGTTAAACAGGATTTCGCAGATGGTGGCCACTTCCCAAAGGCGGTCGGAAAACCGTTTGATCGCCTGATACTTATCGATCAATTGTTTTTCTTCCGCTTCCAGCTTCGCCAGCCGGTCCATGACCTCCTGTTCCTTTTCGGAAAGGCCGGCCAGCAGGCCGTGAAAAAGCGAAGAAATTTTCGTCAGGGCGCCTACGGGGTCTTGTTCGGAAGAAAAGGTTCCAGAAGACATAGGGTTCCCTCGCGATTATAGTTTTTTATTTAATTCACCGCGTTTTAAGGTTTCTCCTGCTTAAAAAACTAATATTACGGCAAAAATTGTTCGCCCGCCTGACGCCCGCCTGAAAACCATCCGCAGCGAACAAATTGACGAGGTAACTACGGAAGAAGATATGCACCGGGCGGTGGCTGTTATCCATTGGCGATTCCCTTAACCGGCTCTTTACTTCAGGTAAACGGCCTGTTAAGATGTGATCATAACCATTAAGAAAGGAGTACGCCAATGGAAAACGAAAAATTCCAGGAGCTGGTGCTGCAGCAACTACAAGTGCTCACTGAAGGTCAAAAGCAACTTGCAGAAGGTCAAAAGCAACTTTCGGGGCGTCTTGAGTCGGTTGAGAAAGGCCAGGCGAGGCTTGAGAACCGCATAGAGTTACTTGACAACCGGATGGAAATGCTTGAGAACCGGATGGAAATGCTTGAGAACCGGATGGAAGTTATTGAAAACCGGATGGAGTCACTTGAAAACCGCCAGACTAAACTTGAACTCCGCCTTGAAAACGAAGTCGTTCCCAAAATCAACGCCTTGTTTGACGGTTATCAACTGAGGGGCGACCAGATCGAAAATTTAAAGCAACATTTTGACGATAGACTGGATGCTCTTGCCTTCGATGTAAATTTTGCAATCAGCGGGATGATACGCCATGAAGCAGCGATCAGGGAATTAAGGCAGGCAAAATGAAAACTTGAAGGTGGAGCACCCTTATTTTTGGAGATGGTCTCGTTTGAACGGCAAACAAGGCTACCGAAAGCGATTGGGCGACCTGCTGGTAGACGCCGGTTTGATCACCGCCGCCCAACTGCAGCAGGCCCTCCAGGCGCAACGACAGACCGGCGAGCGCCTGGGCCGCGTGCTGGTTAACCTCGGGTTTGTCACGGAACAGGATATTTTAAACACCCTGGAAATGCAGTTGGGCATTCCCCAGGTTACCTTGGCAGACAGGTTAAATATCCCGTTGATAAGAAGCTTACCGGAGACTCTCTTGCGCCGGCACAGAGTAGTACCGGTGAAACAAGAAGGCGACCGCTTGATGATTGCCATGAGCGACCCCTTGAACGTGGTGGCCATCGACGACCTGCGCCTGGCGACGGGGCTGGAAATTGATCCGGTGCTGGCCAGAGAAAAGGAGATCGACGACGCACTCCGGAAAGCCTTTGCCCTTTCCAGCTTAGAAAAGGCCTTCGCCGAAATGCCGGATGAACCTGGGGCAACAGATATGCAGGCCTTAGACTTAGCTCCGGACGATGCCGGAGGGGCCGAGGCCCCCGTCATCCGCCTGGTCAATTCGCTGATTGCGCAGGCGGTAAACGAGAAAGCCAGCGACATCCACATCGAACCCCAGGAAAAAAAGGTGCTGGTGCGCTTCCGGCAGGACGGCTTGCTGCGGGAAGTCATGACCCTTTCTCACCAAACCCGCCTGCCGCTGGTTTCGCGGATTAAAATAATGGCCGGGATGGACATTGCCGAAAAACGTCTCCCCCAGGACGGGCGCATCCAGATTAAATTTGCCGGGCGCAATATCGACCTGCGGGTTTCCAGCATGCCGACCGTTTTCGGAGAAAAAATCGTCCTGCGCATTTTGGATAAAAGCACCAGCATTTTGCCTATCGAAGAACTGGGTTTTGACGATTATAATTTCGACCGCTTTTTAAGCCTTCTCCGCCACGCTTACGGAATGGTGCTGATCACCGGGCCCACCGGAAGCGGGAAGACCACCACCCTGTACGCCGTGTTGAATAAGCTGCGTTCTCCCGAACTCAACATCGTGACGATTGAAGACCCCGTGGAGTATGTCCTGGAAGGCATTAATCAAACCCAGGTGAACGTCAAAGCGGGCCTTACTTTCGCCTCCGGACTGCGCTCCATTTTGCGTCAGGACCCGGACGTCATCATGGTGGGGGAAATCCGCGACCACGAAACGGCCGAAATAGCCGTGCGGGCGGCCTCTACGGGGCACCTGGTCCTGAGCACCCTGCACACAAATGATGCCGCCGGAGCTTTGACCAGGCTTATCGACATGGGTGTCGAGCCATTTCTGGTGGCTTCTTCTTTGCTGGGGGTGGTGGCCCAGCGTCTGGTCC
Source organism: Armatimonadota bacterium (assembly GCA_023511535.1). Lineage (GTDB taxonomy): Bacteria > Bacillota > Desulfotomaculia > Desulfotomaculales > Nap2-2B > JAIMBK01. The sequence continues at coordinate 6,677 of JAIMBK010000027.1, read as the reverse complement.
GGGTACTCTGCCCGCACTGCCGGCAGGAATACCGGCCCGCTCCCGACGCGGCGGAAAGAATCTTTATGGGCCACGCCCCGGCGGACGACGTTACCCTGTTCGCGCCCGGCAAATGCGCCCGCTGCGAGCAACTGGGTTACCGGGGGCGCATCAGTATCCAGGAGGTGCTCATCAGCTCGGGGAATATCCGCAGTCTCATTAACCAGAAGCGTTCGGCCGACGAAATCAAGCAGCAGGCAATCAAGGAAGGAATGGTAACCTTACAGCAGGACGGGATCAACAAGGCCCGGCGCGGCATCACCAGCCTGCAGGAAATAATGCGCGTAGCCTATACAGAAGAAAGGTAAAAAATTATCTCCTTCACTTGGTGACAGCATTAAGAAACAACATGCTGATCTCGGTTTAAAAGTAATGAGGGGTAAGAAAATTTGACTGAGGCAAAAAACCTGATCAAACTCGCCTTTCAAATCGGCGCTTCGGACCTTCACCTAACCGCCGGCTTTCCCCCGGCCTTTCGCCTGCACGGCGAATTGCTGCCGGCCAGCGTTCTGGCGGAGCGGGGCGTTCTGGAAATTGCGGAGTCGGCCCCGCTTCGGCCGGAGGATACCGATCGTCTGGCCCGGGAAATAATGGATGAAGAAGCGTACGCTCAACTGCTGGCTAAAGGAGAATACGACTTTTCCTTTTCTTTGCCCGGGACCGGCCGCTGCCGGGTGAACGCTTTCAAACAACGCGGCGCTATTGCCCTGGCCATCCGCCCTATTTCCGACCGGGTTCCCTCTTTTGAACAGTTAGGGCTGCCGGAGGCCGTTAAACATCTGGCCCGTTGCCCCCGCGGCCTGGTGCTGGTGACCGGCCCCACCGGGAGCGGCAAATCCACCACGCTGGCGGCCATGATCGATCTGCTCAACAGTGAGCGGCACTGCCACATTATCACCCTGGAAGACCCCATCGAGTACATCCATCAGCACCGGAAAAGCATCATCAACCAGCGCGAAATCGGCCGGGACAGCCTTTCTTTTGCCAGCGCCTTACGCGCCGCCCTGCGCGAAGACCCGGACGTAATTTTGGTGGGGGAAATGCGCGACCTGGAAACCATCGCCATCGCCATCACCGCCGCCGAGACGGGCCATCTGGTGCTGGCCACGCTGCACACCAGCAGCGCCGCGCAAACCATCGATCGCATCGTGGATGTTTTTCCTCCCCACCAGCAGCCCCAAATCAGGATCCAACTGGCCAACTCCCTGCAGGGAGTCATCGCCCAGCAGTTGTTGCCCCGCCGGGACCGTCCGGGACGGGTGGCGGCGGTGGAAATCATGATCACCACACCGGCGATCAGCAACCTGATCCGCGAAGGGAAAACTTACCAGATCATCTCGCAGATCCAGACCGGCGCCCGGTACGGCATGCAGACGATGGATCTGGCCCTGCGCAACCTTTACCGGGCGGGAGCGATCGGGCGCGAAGAGGCGCTCGGCTGCGCCGCCGACCCCGAGGCGTTGAGTAGAATCCTCTAAAAATTTTTCCACCAGGTTAATCCAAAGTTATTGACTTTTATTGTCGGAAAAGGTATATTTATTCTGAATTTAACCAGGGAAGGTTTCTCCATAAAGGGCAACTCCTAGGCGAAAGCCAGGAGGCGCAAAGCCACGGGCCTATAGCCCGGCGCTCACTAAAAAACTGCTGTTTTGCAGGCAACTGATCCCATGCAGGTGGTCGACAGGCAATTTTAACTGCGTGGTCTGCTTAAGTGGGTGCCGGGTATGGCAGGCGGGCTGCTGGAGGCATGTTTTCGGTAAAGAAGCGTGCCTTTTCATTTTTTGAAGGCGGGCGGGACAAATGGCAAGCTTTTTTTACCGGGTGCGCAATCGCGAGGGAAAAGTGATCACGGGATATCTGGAAGCAGACGGACAGGCGGCGGCGGCAGTCGCTTTGCGCCGCAGCAATTACGTGATTGTTGACATTCGTCCCGCGCCGGAAAAGGCCAGTCAGTTTAATTTAGCCAATTTATCCCAATTATTTGAGCCGCGCGTAAGCGTAAAGGAGCTGGCTCTGTTCTGCCGCCAGTTCGCCACCATGCTGGGAGCGGGGGTGCCCATCTTAAACTGCCTGCATGTCTTAAGCCAGCAAGCCGGCACTAAAAAGCTGCGCCGGACCGTCAGGGCAATCTCCGAGCAGCTTCAAGGGGGAGCCACATTAACCGAGGCAACGAAAATGTTTCCCCGCGTTTTCCCGCCCGTTTTCGTCAGCATGGTAGAAGCGGGGGAACTGGGCGGCGTCCTGGAGCAGGTGCTGGAAAACCTGGCCGCCCATTTTGAGAAAGAGCACGAATTGAAGGAAAAAATTAAATCCGCCATGATCTACCCGGTGACGCTGGTCAGCTTTGCAATCCTGGCGGTAGCGGTCCTTACAACTTTCGTGCTTCCGAAATTCATCAATCTGTTCTTCAACCTGGGCGTGCCTTTGCCGCTGCCGACGCGCATCTTGATTACGCTCAGCGATCTTGCCCGGCGTTACCTGTTTTTAGGTGCGGCGGGCGCAGCAGCACTTACAGTTGTTATGTTATGGCTGCTTCGCTCCGGGCGCAGGCCGGCATGGGCGGATAAAGCATTTCTCAAGCTTCCCGTTTTCGGCCAGCTCGTCCAAAAAATCATCGTCGCCCGCTTTACCCGCACGCTGGGAATTTTGCTCAAGAGCGGAATACCGGTTATTCGTGCTTTGGAGGTGGTGAAGAACACTGCCGGCAATATTCTTGTCGCGCGGACAGTAGAAAAGGTGATCGAGGACGTCCGGCAGGGGCAGGTGATCGCCCGTTCCCTGGGTGAAAACGGCGTTTTTACCCCCATGGTGGTGCAAATGGTCTCCGTGGGGGAAGAAACGGGCAGTCTCGACAAAATGCTCGAAAAGGCCGCCGTCTTTTACGAGCGTGAGGTGGACGCCAGCGTCGGCCGGCTGGCCGCAATGATCGAGCCGGTCTTGATCATCGGAATGGGGGTGGTGGTCGGGTTTATTGTGATCGCAATTCTTCTCCCGTATTTTCAGATGCTCGGAGGCATTATGTAGCAGGCGTTTTTTAAGGAAACACCGGCGGGAATGCGCAAGTCAAAAAACCTTACTTTTACCTTAAAACCCACAACAGCTGACTAATTGAAGGTCCTCGGAAACCAAAATTAACCAGCGGCATCTAGCAGGTAATAAATAACAATATAGTCACAAACAAACAGAAAAAGCTGAAAAACACGTTCCTTGAGAACTCCATAGCGTTGATTTATGGGTGGCCGGCAGGCCTAACCGGAAAAAAGGCAATAACCAGCCAGCCCGGCAAAAATTAAAATTTTTCGCCGGGAGAGGACCTGTGATCGAGGGCTTAAACTACGCGGCCTGTTCGATCCCGATAATCTCAGCCAGCGTTACCTGGGACTGGGCAACCCAGGCATCCAGGTGCTGGTTGATTGCCCCCAGGGTGAGCCGCCAGAAGATCCTTCTTTTACTGCGCGCCCTGGTCTTTTCCAGCCGGTAGTCAATCTTTTGACGCTTGTTCGTTCGTTCGGAAGTAGTCCGCCGGGCGTACACCTTCTTCCAGGCTTTAGAATTCCGGGGCGTTTTGAGGAAAAGCCTTAGATCCCACTCCGGCTTGGTGTAGACAACTCTCCCGTACTTGGAAGGGGAGCATTTCTTAGGGCATTCTGCCACCTTGCCGCAGACCAAAGGGCAGCGCCATTTCATCCGCCGGCGGCCTTCGCAATAACCCCAGTTCACCATAGGAAAGCCGCCCGCGCAGATCGGGACGCCATTCTTAACGGTAAATCCGGGAAGGGAAAGCTTGCCCTGCCTTCTGGTGTTTAAATCGATAAACGCCTCAATTTTCCAGGAGTGTAAGAGTTCATACCAGGGGTAAGCGTCGTGGGCCGAATCGCCAATGAACCTTTTAAAGACAAAAGGGTAAAGGTCCCTTAGCTCACACAAGGCCCTTAAACCCAATACGCTATCGTGCCGAGAAGCCTGGCCGATCCCAATGTAAATCGGGAGATCGTGAAAGCTATCCGCTGCTGTAATTTCGTAGGCGGTATACCCGAAGACCCATCTCTCCCGGTAGCTATCCCAACCCCAATTGGCTTCGGGATCAGAAAAACGGCGCTTGCAATCGCACTTATCCTGGCATTGGCAGAGCTTTTTCCCGTAAGGTCTGCCCCCGGTAGCGTAAAGGGAACCGTCACCGGAAATGGTGAGCTTTTCGGGATCGCCCAAAAGACCCCGTTTAGCCGAAGGGATGACTACCGCCACACTTAGAATCCGGTGCAGGATCTTTTCCGGCTTCGAACTTTCTGCCCCGCAACAAATATTTCACGATCATTTTCACGATTTCCGGGTGCTTGGGCGGCAGTTTTTCCCCGGCTTTGAGTTTCTTTTTTGGTTTACGCTTAAACTTTTTGACCTTCCCCGGTTTCGAGGCTAACCAGAAGCGGTCCAAAAAATCGTAATAGGTGCCCACACCGGGGATCTCCCCGGGGAGAAAACCACAAATAATCGCCAGGATGTCGTCGTTACGCAGTCTTTCCACCCACGAATCAACGCTGTCTTCGCGGCACTCAACCATCATAACCAAAGAACGCAAGAGCTCCGGCTGGTTCTCCGCCGGTCGGCCGGTTAAGGCATAACACGGGCCGAGTTCTCCGCGGAGTTCGTCTAAATCTAACAGCCAGAGTTTCTTGATGCCGTCTTTGTGATGCACAATGCTTTGCAGGTATATCGGCCAGCGTATCCCGAGTTCGCGCGAAACATATTGCCGGTATTCCAAATGTGGTCGCCATTTGCCAAGCAATTTCATCCCCCCATTATTTAGTGGTACTGGTAAATAATGCCTCCAATTCGATTTTTGGGGGGATGAAAAAAATTCAAGTCCCGAATTCATTAATCCGGGACTCTTATCAAATATAATATTTCAATTGCTCCCGATATCTTTATAAATCACAAAATATCATGCCAGCCGATATTGGGGGTGAAGCTGAAAAGTTGGGGTAAAAGAAAGGCTTTAGCGGAGGCCCAAAAGAGTTTCCGAGAATGTACTAATTAATTAAGGAGGTTAAGTTATGCGGAAAAAGCCAAAGAATGAGCGTGGTTTCACCCTGGTGGAACTGCTGGTGGTCATCGCCATCATCGGCGTCCTGGCCGCCGTCGTCGCCCCCAACGCCTTCAAGGCCATCGAAAAGGGCAAGGTGGCGGCGGCCGAAGCGGATTACAAAGCGATTAAGGCGGCTGCGCTGAATGCGTATACGGATACGGGACTTTGGCCGCCTTCTTCGGACAGTGCGGGTGAGGATCCGGGCCTTGTAAATAAAGATGAATGGGAAAACGCTCCGTCTACATGGAACGGGCCCTACCTGGAGAGGTGGAAAAGCAATAATCCTTGGGGAGGAACCTACAGGTACCTAAATGGTAACGGGTCCTCGTTAGGCTGGGGCACTTCCGCCAGGTGGCTCGAGCTTACAAGTGTACCAGGTGCGCCATCAGATGGGAATAGTGGTAATGCTACCGCAGCCGCAAAACAACTTGTGAGCGATCTGGGATCTGACGTTGTCAAGTTTTTAAGTGGAAATACAACAACTTATATTCTAATTTCGAAGGATTAATTTTGTTATAGGACGCTCCCGGCACCCTTCGGTGCCGGGAGCAGGCCGCCTAGCCTTGCCGGGATCCGCCGTGTTCCTTTTACGGCGGGACGGGGTGTGAGTAATTTCTTTTCACCCGGAGAGGATGTGAGCCGGTGAAGTTTGGTTTATCAAACCTGCGCCGTGACCAGCGCGGCTTCACCCTGGTGGAGCTCCTGGTGGTTATTGCCATCATCGGCATTCTGGCGGCAATAGTGCTGCCGAATGTATTTCAGTCCACCGAAAAAGCCAAAATTGCCCAGGCCTATGAGACCGCCAAGGCAATAAAGTCGGCTGCGCTGCAGTACTATGCAGATACAGGGCGGTGGCCCGCAATGACTGATAACTACAGCGCCATCAATGGGTTCCTGCAAGATGACGGCACGCCCGGGTGGAACGGACCGTACCTGGAGAAATGGAAATTCAGCCCCTGGAACGGCCGGCTGCGCTGGGACACGAGTATAAACGTGACCGGGGGACCTGCCAAGGACGCGATTATTGTCTTCGACGATGACCATACACGGGATTCCAATGATAACCAGGGTAGGATTCCGCGTCGTTCGATGGAGATAATCGACAGCACCCTTGATGATGGGAATCTGGCTACAGGTTTTGTTCAGGGCGACGGATTAGGACACCATGCTGCCCAAGGTGAACTGGTCATTGTACTGGTGGCGGATGTGCAGCAGTAATCAATGCAAGGCTTTTTTGGAAATTACGCGGAAAGTTTTGGTCTAACTAATTTCATTTGACGTATGAGAAGCGCTTTTTTAAAAATACGGGTGATAATATGTGTAGATTTCTAAACCTTCACCGTGACAGGCGCGGCTTCACCCTGGTGGAGCTTCTGGTGGTCATCGCCATCATCGGCATTCTGGCCGCCGTCGTTGCTCCCAGCGCCTTCAGGGCGGTGGAAAAAGCGAAGGTGGCCCGGGTCATCGCCGACGTGCGGGCCATAAAGGCGGCCGGTTACGCCTATTACGCCGATACCGGTGACTGGCCGAAGGCAGGGCAGGATTCCTACGATCC
>JAIMBK010000026.1 GCA_023511535.1 Armatimonadota bacterium | reverse complement strand
GGGGTTAGGAATTAGGGGTAAATACTTTTACATAATTATTTTCATTACTTTATGGCGAGAACGAATGTTCTCATGGGCAACTCCCTCGAAAAGGCACAAAGTTTAACAGGCACAAAGGCACAAAGAAAATATTCCCGGTCGTCTATACACATATCCCTTTGTGCCTTAGTGCCTCTATACCTCTCCAGCAAATAGATTTTCATTCTTGATGGGGCGCTTACGAAAAAACCGGCCCTGGGAGGGGACCGGTTTCGTACCCGGGAAAACGACCTACGTCACAGGAACCGGTTCGACGTGAACCTGCTTCCGATCGCGGCCTTTGCGCTGGAAACGGACCACCCCGTCGATCAGGGCAAACAGAGTATCGTCGCCGCCCCTGCCGACGTTGCGGCCGGGATGAATTCTGGTTCCGCGCTGGCGGACCAGGATGCTGCCGGCTGTGACCAGCTGGCCGTCCTGCCGTTTGACGCCGAGCATTTTCGGTTGCGAATCCCGCCCGTTGCGGGAACTGCCGACACCTTTTTTGTGCGCCATCGTTCCTCACCTCCCCGAACTTCAAGAAACGCCTGTTTCGATTCTCTCCACAATTACTTCGGTAAAAGGTTGCCGGTGACCCTTTTTGCGCCGGTAATTCTTTTTGGGCTTATACTTAAAAACAATGATTTTTTTGCCCCGCCCGTGGTGAACGGCCTTCAGCAAAACTTTTGCGCCCTCGACAACCGGGGTGCCTACCACCAGACCTTCTTCGCCCCCAACCGCCAGCACCCGGTCGATGGTCACCGTTTCCCCCGGTGCGACCGGCAGCTTTTCGATTTTCAGCCGCTCTCCCTCGCTCACCCGGTACTGCTTGCCGCCTGTTTCAATTACGGCGTACATCAAATCAACCCCTTTTGCAGGACTCGCCCGGCGAAGGCAGGCCGCCTTGCGGAAGCCTTTTTCCATGCCCGCCCGGAGCGGTATAACTTACAAACTTAATTCTAGCATATCGTCTTTTTTTGTCAAGCATCGAACAACTGCCGCCGAAGCACTGCGGCGGGAGAAACGAACGGCAGGCAGGCCCCCTACCTCACCAGCCTGGCGCGGGCGTAAGTGCGGTAAACTTTTCCTATTTCCACCGGTACTGTTTCGCCCACCAGGGCACCCGCCCCTTCAATGTCCAGCACAAACCCGTTAACGCGGGCGATCCCGTCTTCTCCTTTAGTAGCGTGCGGTTCTTCGATTTTTACTTCCAGCAGCTGGCCGGGGTGGACCGGGAGGGATTGGGCCCTGATCTCGGCCTGGTCGTATAACGGCCGGATGGAAACGGATTCGATGTGCTGGGCCTGCGAACCGCGGATGTAAATGCTTTTGCCCGTTTGCCTCTCCAGATCGCGTAAATTCGTTCCCCCGCTGCCGATCAGGCGCGCCGCCACGTGGGGGTGGGCCTCCACCAGAATGGTGTCGGCGGCGGTCCGGCGCGCCAGATCGTAGATCTGATTCTTGATGTGGATCCCCACCGTTTCTTCGGAAAGAACCTTCCCCCGCCCATCGCAATAGGGGCAGGGTCTTTGTAAAATCTCCGCCAGGCTGGGGCGAACCTTTTTCCTGGTCAGCTCCAGCAGGCCCAGTTCGGTAATCCCCAGAATATTCGTCTTGGTTTTGTCTTTTTTAAATTCATCCTCCAGCGCCGCCAGCACCCGCCGGCGGTTTTCCTCCTTTTGCATGTCGATAAAATCAACGATAATGATCCCGCCGATGTTGCGCAGCCTCACCTGGCGCGCAATCTCTACCGACGCCTCCAGATTGGTCTTTAACACCGTATCTTCCAGGTCGACCGTGCCCACGAACTTGCCGGTATTCACGTCGATTGCCGTAAAGGCTTCCAGCTGGTCGATCACAATATATCCCCCGGATTTCAGCCATACTTTGCGCTTTAAGGCTTTCTCGATCTCCTGGTCGATGCCGTAATCCTTAAAAATATTGTTCCGCATTTCCAGGGCTACTTTGGCGCGCAGGCGCGGGCTGATGATTTCCAGGATGTCCATAATCTTTTCGTATTCGTAACGGGAATCAACGATCAGGCGATCGACGTCCTCCGTGAAAAGGTCCCTTAAAATGCGCTGGCTGAGCTCCAGATCCCGGTGAATTAAACTGGGCGCGGTGCTGTTTTTGGCCCGGGTAAGGATTTTGTTCCAGAGCCGGGTAAGAATACTGACGTCATGCTGCAATTCGCCCTCGTCGACTCCCTCCGCCACCGTCCGCACGATCAGGCCCATCCCCTGGGGCTTTACTTGCGCCGCCAGGGCCTTTAACCTTTCCCTCTCTTTTTCCGAACTGATCCGCCGGGAAATGCCGATGTAGTCCATCGTCGGCATCAAGACCAGGTAGCGTCCGGGCAAAGTAACGTGGGTGGTCACCCGCGGGCCTTTGCTGCCGAGGGGCGCTTTCACAACCTGCACGATAATTTCCTGGCCGCGCCTTAAAACGGCTGAGATATTTGCGGCCGCCTCCCCGTGATTGCCGTTCCAGGCGCGCGGGGCAAGCGCATCCTCCACGTACAAAAAGGCGTTTTTCTCCAGGCCGATATCCACAAAAGCAGCCTGCATTCCGGGCAGAACGTTTTCCACCCGCCCTTTAAAGATATTGCCCACCAGCCTTTGGGCCAGGGACCTTTCGATATATACTTCCATCACGACGTCATCTTCTAAAACGGCAACTTTTGTTTCCTCTTCCCCGGCATGAATAATAATCTCTTTAAACATTTTTCTTCTTCTCCTTCTTGAAAAACAGCCCCGTCCGCTTGAATACGGCCGTTTCTAAAAGCACGGGAAAGCCGCCTTCTTTCGCCAGGCTCTCCAGCACCTCCTCGGGGCGCACGTGGCCTCGACTGCCGGCCTGCAATTCCATTTCCAGGAACACCTTCCGGGGCCCGGCCCTGCCTTCCAGCCGGTAGATCCCCGGGCGGATATTGCGGGTCGTGACTTCGCCTTTTTTCTTTTTGGCGGCCTCCACAACCGGAAGGGCAAGAAAAGACTGCAGACGTTCCTGGAGTCCGGCGTCGCTGATTTCTCCGGAAAGTTCGGCTTCCCCGCTGTAGCCGGCCTTTTCCAGGGCGGCCATCAACGATGGCGCGTCGTCCCTGACCGGCTGCACTTCCTTAATCCGGACCCCGGGCGGAAAAACTCTGCTTAACCGGAAAAAGATTTCTTTTGGGGATATATTTTGCTCCAATTCAAGATCTAAATATTCCTTTTCCCCCGCCATCCCAACGGGGAGCGGCGCGGCAAAACTAAACCGCGGGTGGGGGTTAAACCCCTGCGAATAGAGCACCGGCAGTCCCGCCCGGCGCAGGGCGCGCTCAAAATTGCGCACCAGATCCAGGTGCGACCAGAACCGGGCCGGGCCTTCTTTGCTAAATTGAATCCTGTACCGGGGCAATTTTTTTTCCTCCCGCCAGCTCCGGTTCAATTTCCAAAGCTACACACAATCCGCAGCCGGAGCATTTCCCCTCCCGGCAGTCAACGGTCGGCTTCCCGGCCAGCGCCCGCTGATGCTCCCGGAGGAGATACTTTTTGGAAACGCCGGCATCGATGTGCTCCCAGGGCAAAAGGTCGCTGTAAGCATACTTCCGGCAGGCATACCAGGCGGGATCGACCCCTGTCCGGGCAAACGCCTCCTGCCAGAGATCGAAGCGGAAACACTCCGACCACCCGTCAAAACGGCAACCCAGGCGCCACGCTTCCGCCAGCGCCGGCCCCAGCCGCCGGTCCCCGCGCGCCAGCACTCCTTCCAAAAAACTCATCCGGGGATCGTGCCAGCGAAAAACAATTCCCCTGGTTTTTAACAAACTTTTGAGGAGCGCCTGCTTTTCACTTAATTTATCCATTGTTTCCATCGGCTCCCATTGGAAGGGAGTATGGGATTTGGGTACGAAGCAGGATACACTCACCGTGACGGTCAGTCTGCCCCGCGGAACACCCAGGCGCCGCCCCGTTTCCAGCACCTGATGGGCCAGTGCGGCAATGCCTTCTACATCGGTGCGGGTTTCGGTGGGCAGGCCGATCATGAAGTACAGCTTGACGGCATTCCAGCCCGCGGCAAAGGCGCTTTCCACCGCCTGCAGGAGGTCTTCTTCGGTTACTCCCTTGTTGATTACGTCCCGCAGGCGCTGCGTTCCCGCCTCCGGCGCAAAGGTCAGGCCCGCCCGGCGGACGCGGCTGACCTCCCGCGCCAGGTCCACCGAAAAAGCGTCCACCCGCAAAGAGGGAAGGGAAATGTTGACCTTCCGGCCGGCAAATTCGGCAAGCAGTTTTCGAACCAGTTTCTCTACCTGGGAGTAGTCGGCGGTGCTCAAGGAAACCAGCGAAATTTCATCGTAGCCGGTATTTTCAACCAGCTGCCGGGCCTGCTCCAGGAGCGTTTCCACGCTCTTTTCCCGGACGGGGCGATAAATCATCCCGGCCTGGCAAAAGCGGCAACCCCTGGTGCAGCCCCGCATCACCTCCAGCATAATCCGGTCGTGCACCACTTCCGTAGAGGGGACAATGAACGCCGCCGGGAAGGGGGCGGCGTCAAAATTTTTGACCGCCCTCCTGGTGACCCGTTCGGGGACGCCCTCTTTCACCGGTTGAAGGCCGCCTATTTTTCCATCCGGTTGATATTTTACCAGATACAAAGAGGGAACGTAAACACCGGTCACCCCGGCTGCCCGCAGAAAAAACCGGTCCCGGTCGCGGTCCTTTTGGTAATCCTTAACCAGATCAATGATTTCCGGAAATACTTCTTCCCCTTCGCCAATCACAAACAGGTCGATAAATTCGGCCAGCGGTTCGGGATTATAGGCGCAGGGCCCGCCGGCAATCACCAGGGGATGCCGGTTGGTGCGCAGGGCGGTGCGCAGCGGCAGGCCGGCCAGGTCCAGCATGTTTAAAACGTTCGTAAAGGTCATTTCGTACTGCAGGGTAAAGGCCAGCAGGTCGAAGTCCCCGACGGGGCGCCGGGACTCCAGGCTGAACAAAGGAATCCGGTTTTGACGCATTTCCCTTTCCAGATCCGTCCACGGGGCAAAGGTGCGCTCCATCAGAGCATCGTCCCGCCGATTGACCACGTGGTAAAGAATCTGCAGGCCCAGGTGAGACATGCCCACCTCGTAAACGTCGGGAAAAGCAAAAACAATTTTTACCGGGGTTTTTTCCCAGTCTTTGCGGAGCGCGTTCCATTCGCCGCCCACGTACCGCGCCGGCCTTTGAACGCGGCGTAAAATATTTTCAATGCGGGGGTCCATGCGTTCCTCCTTAAAAGCAGGGATTAGGGATCAGGGGGTCCGGCTCTTTTCCCTGGGATGATTATTTTCATTACTTTACGGGTGGAACGAACGTTTTCATAGGCTAATCTCTCCTGTTAAAGGTATTATTGCCAGCGAACAACGTTCCTTAACGTAATCTTCTCGATTTTTTCCGGAAAACCTGCCTCTTCCTAAAACAAAGAGGCGGCCAGCGCCAGCGACACCACCTCTTCGTAGTCGTCTCCGGCAGCGATTAATTTGCCGTCGCAAAGGGCCAGCCATTGGTTCTGGCAGTAAACGAAGACGACGTTCTCGTTCAGCATTTTCCACACCTCCTTCGAAAAACTTCCTCGAAAATTTTAGGGCCACCCAACCCGGGTGGCCCTTTGCTCCTTTTCCAAATGCTAAATATTTCAGGGCAAGTCCACGGCAGGTTGCCGGCAAGGATCTAAAAATGCAAACGCCATTACCCCGGTGCCCATCGGCATGCCCGGGGTGTTCATCGTAGTCATTGCGTTTGCTGGCTTAACCGGCAACAGAAACATACTTTTCCCTCCCGATGTATACAATATACCATAATAAGCGGAAAGTGGCAATACATTTTCTCCTGCTTGACACTAAAAGGCATAATATGGTATTTTAAAGTAACCTTTGGGCATCTTTTGTTGGCACCGGGAAAACGCAGCATGGTGGTCTAATTTCCCCAATCCCTAATTCCTGATTCCTAACCCCTAATTCCTGTTTTAAAGGAGTGGTTTGAATGAAAGAAATCCTCACGGTCGACACCGGTCATTTATTAAACGAAAATGATCGTCTGGACGCCCTGGCCGGAAAATACGGCGAAACCTTCCGGGAATTTCAGGCGGCGCTCAAAGAAGACAAAACTCCCCTTACCCTTTCCTTCGGGGAAGGAAAACTTCTTCCGGACATCAAACGCCTGGCCCAAAGCCTGAAAAGCAAATATGACAACCTTTTAGTGCTGGGCATCGGCGGGTCCGCCCTGGGCTTCCGGGCTGTTTTGCAGTTCCTGAAAGGACCTTTTTACAACCTGGAGAAAAATGCCCGGCCGCGCATCTTTGTGCTGGACAACCTCGATCCGGCGGTGGTTAAAAACTTAAGCGAACTCCTGGATTTTTCCAGGACGGCGCTCATCTACACCAGCAAATCCGGTTCTACTCCCGAAACGGCGGCCAGTTTCATCCATTTCTTCAAAATGTACCGGGAAGCCGGCGGCAACCGGCAGGACATCGTGATTATCTGCGACCGCCGCGACAACGGGATTAACCGGATTGCCAAAAACCTGGGGTGCCACCTGTTGCCCATTCCCGCCGAACTGCCGGGCAGGTATTCCGTTCTATCTTCGGTGGGGTTCCTTCCCGCGGAAATCGCCGGCATCGACAGCCGGCAACTGCTGAACGGCGCGCGGGCGGTCCACCGGGCGGTGGTTGAGGCGCCGCCGGAGGGGAATGCCGTCTTCGCCCTCGGCACCGGCCTTTACGAACACGCCCGCCGGGGCCGGTCCATCCACGTTCTGTTCAATTACAGCAGCCTGCTTTCTGAATTTGGTTTATGGTTCATGCAGTTATGGGCGGAAAGTCTGGGCAAAAAATTTTCCACCGCCGGTGACGTGGTCCACGCCGGGACGACCCCGCTGGCCTGCCTGGGCGCTACTGACCAGCATTCGCTCCTGCAGCTTTTTAAAGAAGGTCCGGACGATAAAGTTTTCGGTTTTTTAAAAATCGATCAGTTCCCTGTAGACATCGCGCTCACCGGGGAATTCCCCGCGGAAATAGAATACGCCTACTTCGCCGGCCACACCATGGGCGAACAGCTCAACATTGAGCAGCTGGCCACGGAAATGAGCCTGGCCGGGGCCGGGCGGCCGTGCTACCGGATTACCCTGAGCACGATTTCCCCCGCTGCCTTGGGCGCTCTGTTTTATTTCTACGAAGCCCTGGTGGTGTATTCCGCCCGGCTGCTGCGGGTCAATCCTTTCGATCAGCCGGGCGTGGAAGAAGGGAAAAACATTACCTATTCCCTGCTGGGAAGGGAGGATTACGTTAAACGGCGGCCGGAATACGAGCAGGCCATTGAGGAATTTAACCGCCGGCGGCGGATCTTTACCCTCTCGCTTTCATCATAGACCCGGCGGCTAAATTTAAGGCCGGTTTAAAGAAGCAGTCTTCCCACCGGCAAATCAAAACCGTACTCCAGCAAGCCGTCAATGATCTGCGTTTCGGTGAGCATCCCTTTATACCGCCACCGCCTGTCTAAAACCAGCACCAGGTGAAACCTTTGGGGCAAAAAGGGCCGGGTGATCTCGCCCAGGGTCACGTTCTCCATCACCACCAGGGGTTCGGCAGGCAGCACCCGGGCTTTCCTCAGGTCTTCCTTTTTTTGAGTCAGGTGGCGGGCGAAAAGATAAGGCGCCGTGCCCTTTTCGCGCGTCGCCGCGTAAAAAAGAAACAGGCCTGTAAACAGGATGTCCAGTCCGGAAAAGTGGAAAAACAAACCAAACGCCCCAAACAAGACAATTAAAGCCGCCCAGATTTGACCGAGACCCGCCGCCCGGTAGGTGGCGTCGCGAATCCCGATTTTCGAGGCCAGGTACGCCCGGTATACCCGCCCGCCGTCCAAGGGCAGCGCGGGCAGCAGGTTAAAAACCGCGATCAGCAGGTTGCACTGCAGAAAAAAGGGGCCAAGCTGGTCGTGCCAGAGGCCGTGATTTTTTAAAGCCAGGCCCACAGCCGCCATGAGCAGGTTGGAAGCCGGCCCGGCCACCGCGATGTAACTTTCCTTGACCGGATCCAGGATCATTTCGCTGCCCATGCGGGTTACCCCGCCAAAGGGGAATAATTCCACCTCCGCCACCGGCACCGCCAGGCGCCGGGCGACGGCGGCGTGCGCCAGCTCGTGAAAAAACACCACGGCAAAGGCAAGCAAACCTTTCCCCATCACGCCGGCCACAAAGAAAAGGCCCAGCAGGCCCAGGAAAAAAACGTTCAGATAAATATCTATGCCCATCAAACGCGCAATCCGCATCTTCTTCCCCCGTCGTTACGCCCGGCCTCTTAAAAAACTCCGCTGCTCCCCCGGCCCCTCTTTTGTCGCCTTTGCCGCCGCGCCTTTTGCTTTTACGACCCGGAAGACGGCCCCCCGTCTCATTCCTTCGCGCCTCTTTGCCTTTGAGAATAAGTTAAGGGCCTGGCACTTAACTTATTTTGTGCCTCTGGACTAAGTCAATTCCCGGATACCTTCAGCCTGGTTAAAGGATCCACCAGCTTGCTCTTTTCCCGCAGCTCAAAATGCAGCCCGCCGCCCCGCACATCGCCGGCCGTGCCCACTTCGCCGATGACCTGGCCGGCCTGGACGGTTTCCCCCTGCACCAGCTTTCCGGGCGCCAGTCCGGCATACATTGTATAGATCTCTTCGCCGTGATCCAGCAAGATAAAATAACCAAGGGAAGGGTCTTTCCCGGTGCGCGCCACTTTTCCGCTCCGGGCGGCTTTTACCGGGGTGCCGGGGGAAGCCTGGATATCAATGCCGGAATGGAAGCGCTCCAGGCCGTCAAGCGGGTCGGCAGACCAGCCAAAACCCCTGACTACTTTTCCCGAAACGGGAATGAGCAAATCTTCTGACAAGCTGCCGCGCCCCAGAGCCTCCCGGGACTCTTCCCGGTTTTCGCCAACCAGATCCCCGTAAAAGGGATAATTTTCATTAACCATTTGCAGGCCGATCTGGACCGCTTTTTGCAGCATGGGTTGAAAGTTCCACTCGGTCGTCAGGATATAGCGCAGATTTTCCTGCACGCGGGCACCCAGGGGGTTGGGAAGTTCCCTTAAGGCCAGCAAAACGGCCAAAACGGCCAGCGCCACGGTGAACCGGAAAAACGTCTTCCGGTAGCTTTTGCGCGGCCCGTCCATCGGCCAGCCGCGGTAAGTCCCCGGCCCGGCGGACGGCCAGTCCAGCACCTGATACTTTTTCGAATCCCAGGTCTGTCTATTGTTCTTGAAAATCTTCCCGATCAAAGATGATCCCCTCCGCTAAAAATATATTTTCGGGAGGGGACAAATATGCCAAGCCCGGGCTGCCCGGCCCGGAATCAGAATAAAATTTTCCTTCTGCGCACGTAAACGTTCAGCAAAATCCCCAGGGCCATCAGGTTCATGATCATATTCGAACCGCCGTAGCTGAAAAGGGGCAGCGGGATGCCCGTCACGGGCATGATCCCGGAAGTCATGCCGATATTGACAAACACGTGGAAGGCAAACATGGAAACGACTCCCACGGCCAGCAGGGAGCCCAGAAAATCCCTTGCTTCCAGGGCGATCCTGATCCCGCGGTAAATAATGAGCAAAAACAACCCCAGCAGAACCAGGGCGCCGAGAAAGCCGAACTCTTCGCCGACCACCGAAAAGATGAAATCGGTATGGCGCACCGGCAAAAAAGTAAAGTGGGTCTGCGTGCCCCCCAGCAAACCCTTTCCGGCAAGCCCGCCGGAGCCGATGGAAATGAGCGATTGCCAGAGCTGATAACCGTCGCCCAGCAAATCGCTTTGGGGATTTAAAAAGATAAATAGACGGGTCATCTGGTATTCTTTTAAGGTGTATTTATGAAATTTTTCGTGTCGTTTATGCGCTTTTTCGGATTGCTTCAGCAAATTGTTATATTTTTTTTCCACCTCCTCGACAGCCGGGGAATTAGCTGCGTTTGCGGCCATTACCTGCTTTTTTTCCTGTTCCAAAGCAGCCAGTTGTTTCTCCAGCGCCCGGTCGGTATCGTGCAGGTACGCGTGAGCGGAGATCAGGCAAGCGACCAAAACCGTTCCGGCGCCGATTATTTTCAGTAATAACAAGGGCTTCGCATCCGCAAAAAAAAGCATGGCAAACATAACCGCCACAAAGACCATCGACGTGCCCAGATCAGGCTGGGCAAGGATCAACAGCATCGGCGCCCCTACGTAAAGAAAGCAGGGGATTAAATCCCGGAAGCGATTTAAATTCCCCCTTTTTTTCACCAGAAAACCGGCAAAAGTCAGGATCATCAGGAGCTTGGAAAACTCGGAAGGCTGAAATTGGGCCGGCCCCAGCTGAATCCAGCGCTGAGCGCCGTAAGCGGTCTGGCCTTTGATCAGCACCGCGGCCAAAATCAGCAGATTAAAAATGTACAGCAGGCGGGAGTGTTTCACCAGATCCTCGTAAGGAAGATAAATCATCACGGCCATTAAGAAAAGACCGATCAAAACCCACTGGATCTGTTTAAGCACAAATTCAAAATCCAGGTGGGCAAGTTTAGTGATGAAATTTAAATTTTTTAATTGCGTAAACGATTCGTTGGTAAATTCCAGGGTAGCGCTGCCGATTACCACCAGGCCGAACAAAATAATCCCCGCCGCCGTAAAAAGCAGGGTATAATCCAGATTTTTTACCATTCTGGCAATGCTCATGCTCTGCCTTCTTCCCCTTCCGCCACAATTATATTATGAAAGGAGAAATAAAAAAAGCCCCGCCGCAACTACAAATAAAACCACGGGGGCTTTTTCGACCCTGCCGTTTGGACAGTTTAAATGCCGGAAACCAGTTCCCTGGAAACCCGTTTCATCCCGCGCACCGGAATGCTGGCCACCAGGGCAACCTGATCTTCATTGGTTTCCAAAGTAACCTCCAGCGCTTTTTCATCTATCTCCAGATAATTGGAAATCACTTTAATCAGCTCGTTTTTTAACGTTTCCATCAGTTGCGGGGATACCCCGGCCCGGTCGTGCACCAGCACCAGCCGTAACCTTTCCTTGGCCACATTCTTGCTGGCCGTCGTTTCGCGCCCGAACACCCTGGCTAAAAATTCAAACAAGACTCTTCCCCCCTTGCCGGTAGTTTTACCTTAAACCGATGATCCGCCGCAATCTACTGAAAATGCCGCTATCGTCCAGATTCATCATGGGCACCGCCTCGCCTTTGATCCGGCGGACAATATTGCGGTAGGCCTGACCCGAGCGCGAACGCTCGTCACAAACAACCGCCTCGCCGCGGTTCGTGCTGATCACCACCTGTTCGTCCTCCGGCACCACGCCTAAAAGGTCGACGGCCAGGATGTCGATGATATCTTCAATGCCCATCATATCTCCATGACGGACCATCTTGGGCCTGATCCGGTTAATAATCAAGGCCGGGTTGCGCAATTCCGCCGCCTCGAGAAGGCCGATGACCCGGTCGGCATCCCGGACGGCGGCCACCTCGGGCGTGGTCACCACGATCGCCTTCTGCGCACCGGCAATGGCGTTGCGAAAACCCTGCTCAATGCCGGCCGGACAATCAATAAGCACGTACTCAAATTCCTGGGCGAGGTCGGCGCATAACTTTTTCATCTGGTCGGGACTGACCGCCGTTTTATCTTTGGTCTGGGCGGCCGGCAACAGAAAAAGGCCCTCGTACCGCTTGTCCTTAATCAACGCCTGTCTTAACCGGCAATGACCTTCCGTCACGTCGGTAATATCGTAGACTATCCGGTTTTCCAGACCCATCACCACATCCAGGTTGCGCAGCCCGATATCGGCATCGACCAGCACCACTTTGTGCCCGAAAGAGGCCAGCCCGGTCCCCAGGTTGGCGGTCGTAGTGGTTTTTCCCACCCCTCCTTTCCCGGAAGTGACCACAATTATTTCACTCATCTCCGTACGTACCTCCCTAAACGTTCGTCGTGGGTCACTCAAATCAAATTGCCGGAGCGGTCGCTGCTCTGAAAAACTTCAATCGTCACCACGTTATCCTTGATGCGCGCAATTTCGGGCTGTTCGGGACCGGTTGATTCGTCATCGGGGGGACGGGTGATGTGATTGGCAATCCGCAATTGGGTAGGCTGCAACCGGAAGGCCAGCACCGCAGCCTGCTCGTCCCCGGAAGCGCCGGCGTGCACTACCCCGCGCAGGGTGCCCAAAACAATGATGTGGCCGGACGCCACAATTTCCGCGCCCGGGTTCACGTCGCCGACGATCACCACGTTGCCGTCAAAATGTATTTTTTGACCCGAGCGGAGCGTTCGCCGCACCAGAATCGTGTTGTCATCAATCATTTCATCGATTTCTTTCGGCCGGCGTACTTTTTTGAGCCAGAGCTCGCGGGCGTTGTTTTTTGTTTCCGGTGTCACCGTGAGCAACTCCCTAAAAAAACCATCATTATTCCATTCTCCATAAAACAACCAAATCCTGCTAACCCGGGCTAAAAAGAATAGCCAAATTTTTCTCGTTGTCAAAAGTTTAACGGGTGGGCGCCGGCGGAATCACCGGAGGTTGCTCCGCGGGCGGCGGTTGGAGCGGCAATTGTTCCGGCCGGTTCTGGTCCGGCTGCCTTTGATCCGCCTGGCCGGGCGGTTCTTGCTGCGCGGGCGGCGAGGCCGGGGACCCACCTGCCGGCGCCTGCTCCGGCGGCGCCGATGGCCGTCGCTCACTTTGTTGAGCGGGCGGCCCGGGCTGCTCCGGGCCTTGCCGGAGGGGAGCCTGCCCGGCGGGCGGTGAAGGTTCGCCGGGGCGCTGCGGTGCCTGCTGCGGCCCCGTTGCCGCCCCCGGGGGCGGCTGTTCTCCTCTTTGCCGGGCCGCCTTCCTCTTTGCCTCCTCCAGGCTTTTTGCCTCCGGATCGTTTTTCAAGAGAAAATAGGCGTCCAAAATCTCCCTTGCCACCGGCCCGGCTACGCCGCTACCCATGCCGCCGTACTCAATCACCACCGAAACGGCAACCTCGGGGTTTTCGTAAGGGGCGTAGGCCAGGAAAAGGGCGTGCTTGTTTCCTGCCGCATCGCCTACCTCGGCAGTGCCCGTTTTTGCCGCCGCCTGGTAGGCCGCTCCGGCAAAGACGCCGGAGGCCGTCCCATCGGGCGGGAGGGTAACCTGGTGAACTCCTTCCTGAATAATTTTTAAAGTTTCCCTGGAAACATTCACCTGCCGGATTAACTGGGGTGAAAACTCAGTCAGCGTCTTGCCGTCCGGAGAAACAACCTTCTTGACCAGATGCGGTTTGTACAGCTTCCCCCCGTTGGCAATCGTCGCCATATAGTTGGCTAACTGAAGAGCGGTATATTTATTTTCCCCCTGGCCGATGGCCATATTTGTGCTGTCGTATTCGTGCCACTGCGATTCCCAGGGGTGATTGCGCCAGATTTCTTTTTTATGCTCCCGCGAAGGCACCAACCCGGCCTCTTCGCCGGGAAGATCAATGCCGGTTTTTTCGCCCAGGCCGTATTCCCTGGCGTACTTGCCCATCAATTCGGGGCCGGCCTGCGCGCCGAACATATAAAAGAAGGTATCGCAAGAGACTTTCAACGCCCGCCGGATGTCCACCCGGCCGTGCCCGCCGGGTTTCCAGTCTTTCTGCGTCTTATAATACCCGGGATCGAAAATGGTCGTCTCCGGTTTCACGATGCCCCCTTCCAGCAAAGCGGTGGCCGTCACCATTTTAAAGGTGGAGCCGGGGATATAAGTTGTTTCTATACAATGATTCCGGAGGGCGCCGGCTTTCGTCAGTTCCTGGTATTCTTTACTGGTCACTCCCCGGGCAAACACACCCGGATCGTAAGAGGGAAGGCTGGCCATCGCCAGCACTTCCCCGTTCCGCACATCCAAAACCACCGCCGCCGCGGACAGGGTTTTGTCTTTCGGAACCTTTGCTCCACCCACCGTTCTGGCGCCGGCAATCCCCTTCGCCAGGGCATCCTGGGCCGCCCGCTGGAGGCGGGCGTCTACGGTCAGGAGGAGGTTGTTGCCGGGCGTGGGCGCTTTCACCCCCAGGTCGCGGACCGGCCGGCCGTGGGCGTCTACTTCCACCAGCCGGGCGCCCCGCTTTCCTCTTAAAACTTCTTCGTACTGGCTTTCCAGCCCCGTCTTGCCGAAATTGTCCCCCATTTGGTAGCCTTTATCTTTGTTTTTTTCCAGCTGCTCTTTCTCGATTTCCCCTACGTAGCCCAGCACCGGGGCGAGCAAATCACCGTAAGGATAGTCGCGAACGGGCTGCACGTCAATAATTACTCCGGGCAAGTCCAGACGGTGCTCCTCAATCCTGGCCACGGTCTCCAAACTCACTCCCGCGGCCACGTGGACGGGCTCGTATAACCTCAGCTTTTCGGCCTGCATTTTTTCCTGGAGGCTTGCCTTGATCTGGGCGACGCTCATTCCTTCGTACGCTTTTTCACCGGCCAGCAAATTGGCCAGGGTGTTGACGATCCGGTCGGTATCCTGCAAACCCAGGTAGGTTACCGAAACTGTATAAACCGGCCTGTTCCCGACAATCCGCTCACCGTTGCGGTCAATTATATCTCCCCGCGGCGGGGTAACGGGGATTAAGCGCTGGTGGTTTGCCCGCGCCTGCGTTTGATACCTGGCCGCTTCCACCAGCTGCAAAAAACTCAGGCGGACCACAAGCACCAAAAAAGCCCCAGCAACCAGGGCGAACAGAAAACGCACTTTTTTCTCGAGCCTTTTATGCTCCACCGAAACTTCCCCTCAAAAGAACCGGACACCGGCTTTTCGCCGTCCGCTTTGTTTAGCTGGTAAAAGTAACATTTACTGGTAAACCCTCGGATAGGTCCGGAAAAACCACCTGTACAGCAGCAGCGCCACCAGGGCATTGTAAACGGCCCCGAAAAGCGTAATTCTCCCCAGGGCCATCTCCGGGGAAATAAAAATCCCCAGGTACAGGAAGAGCAGGTAGTAAATTAAGCCGGTAAGAAAACTAACCAGCAAGGTCACCAGCGCAACCACAAAAGGATTGTCTTTATAAAGCGCGGTTTGCATGATCCCCGCCAGATAGCCGGCGGCCAGGAGGGCCAGCGCGTTCAGCCCTAAGTAACTGCCCGCGGCGAGATCCATCAAGAAACCGGCCACAAATCCCGTGAACGCCCCTTCTTTTTGGCCCCTTAGCAGGGCAGAAAATATTACCAGCACAAAAACAAGGTCGGGCTTGATCCCAAATAATTGGAGAGAATCCAGAACGGTGTTCTGGATGAATACAGCCAGCATAAAAACGCCCAGAACCGCTGCCCGCATTTTGCCGCCCCCCCCTGCTTCGAAAATAGGAATTAGGAATTAGGGGCTGGGAATTAGGGGTCTGACCTTCTTCCCCGGTATGATTATGTTATGATCTCTTTGCATGGCATTATCGGCGCAATTCGCGCTGTTGGTTCACTAACCGAAACTGCGGCTTAATTCTGGTTCCCGACGCTTTTAGCATATGTCGCTCTCCCGCACTAATTCCAGCCCTCTCCAACGAAAAATAAACGTCACAAAAGCTATATCCCCTATTCCCTATTCCCTAATCCCTACTCGGCGGTTCCGGTCACAATCAAGACTTCTTCCAGCCGGTTAAAATCTACCAGGGACTGAATTGTGGCGTTGTAAAACAATCCTGTAGGGTCCTTTTTGGCCTCCAGGATTTGCCCGATGACGATCCCCTTCGGAAACAGGCTGCCCAGACCGGAAGTGATCACCACCTGCCCTTTCCGTACAAATACGTCGTAAGGAATGTGGATCATCCGCAACCGCCCGGAAGGATCGGCCGTTCCCTCTACGATGCCGGGGGAACGGTTCTCTTGAATCAGGCTGCTGACCGCGCTGCGGGGATCGGTAATCAGCATCACTTGCGCGGTATTGGCGCTTACTTCCACCACTCTGCCGACCAGCCCTTCGGGCACCAGCACCGGCATATTCACCTGGACCCCTTGCCGGGAGCCTTTGTCCAGGGTAATTGTTTTAAACCAGTTGCCCGGGTCGCGGCCGACGACCGTCGCGGCGGTGACTTTAAAATTGCCCGGCGGCCTGGTCTGAAGGTCCAGGAGTTTTTTCAGCCGTTCATTTTCCAGCCGGTACTCTTCAAGTTCCTGCAGGCGCGCCTTCAATTCGGCTACTTCCCTGGTTAATTGCTCATTCTGCCGGGAAGCGTTAATTAAAGCAAAGGGGCGCGCGAGGACGTTTTCCAGCCAGCGCGTAACGCTGACGCAAACTTTCTGCACGGGGGCCGAAACGTCCCGCCAGGCCCCTTCTAAAGGCGGCATCGCCGCCTCCTTCAAGCCGGTGTTCTTCATTACCAAAAAAACAGCCAGAATCAAAAGAAGAACAAAAAAAAGCTTTTTGCCGGCTCCCCGTCGAGGCACAACCACCCACCTAACCTATGGTAAGCTTTTTGGGCTGGATCAACACGCGGCGCAAAATATCAATGTTCTCTAAAACGCGCCCGGTGCCGTAGGCCACGCATAAAAGGGGTTCGTCGGCCACATGCACGGGCATCCCCGTCTGCTCGCTTATTAAATAATCCAGGCCCCTCAACAGGGAACCCCCGCCGGCCATTACAATTCCGCGGTCCATAATATCGGCGGAAAGTTCGGGCGGAGTTTGCTCCAGGGTGTTTTTGATCGCCTCCAAAATGGCCGAAACCGGCTCCGCCAGCGCCTTATAAATCTCTTCGGCGGTCACCCGCACCGTTTTGGGCAGGCCGGTAACCAGGTCCCGGCCGCGCACGTCGTAGCTCCCCAGGTTTTCCGGGGAATAAGCGGTGCCGATTTCGATCTTAATTTCTTCCGCGGTGCGTTCGCCGATCATCAGGTTATATGTCTTTTTGACGTATTGAATAATGGCTTCGTCCATTTCATCCCCGGCAATCCGGATCGAAGTGCTGGTCACGATCCCGCCCAGGGAAATTACGGCTACTTCGGTCGTTCCGCCCCCGATATCCACAATCAGATTGCCGGTCGGTTCGTGCACGGGGAGCCCCGCCCCGATTGCCGCCGCCATGGGTTCTTCCACCAGGTAGGCTTCCCGCGCCCCCGCCTGCAGGGCGGCCTCGCGCACGGCCCGTTCCTCTACCGGAGTTACGCCGGAGGGGACCGAAACAACCACCCGCGGACGAATCAGAAAAGTACGGTTGCGCAGGGAACGGTTAATGAAGTATTTGATCATGCTCTGGGTAACGTCAAAATCGGCAATCACACCGTCTTTCATGGGGCGGATGGCAATAATATTGCCCGGTGTCCGGCCGATCATCTGCTTTGCTTCCTCGCCCACCGCCAGTACCTGGCCGCTTTCCCGTTCGATGGCCACCACCGAAGGTTCGCGCAGGACAATTCCTTTCCCTTTAACATAAACCAGAGAGTTGGCAGTCCCCAAATCGATCCCCATATCTCTGGAGAACAAGCCGAGCCGCAATGTTTTCTTCCCCTTTCCAGGTTGCGCTTGCCGGCAACCTCTTTCCCGGTTTACATAAGGCCCTTCGCCCGAAAGCTGTTGAATTTATTGTCGCCAATGATTAAATGGTCCAAAACTTCAATGCCGATGAGATGCCCTACTTCAATCAAGCGCCGGGTTACTTCGATGTCCTCCCGGCTGGGCGAAGGATCGCCGCTGGGGTGGTTGTGGATCAGGATGATTGCCGCGGCGCTCCGCTTGATGGCGTTTTTAAACAACTCCCGGGGATGCACCGTCGAGGAATTAAGCGTCCCGATCGAGATGACCTCCTGCCCGATCACCTGGTTTTTGGCATTTAAAAGCAGGGCCCGGAAATGCTCCCGGTCCAGGTGGCGCATTTCTTCCATGACCAGGCCGGCGGCGTCTTCGGGCGTCTTGATCACCACCCGCTGCTCGGGGGCATTGGTGGCCACCCGCTTGCCCAACTCTAAAGCGGCCTTGATCTGGGCCGCCTTGGCCGGACCCACCCCCTTGATTTCGGCCAGTTCTTCCACACTGGCCTGAACCAGTCCCCGCAGCCCGTTAAAGTGGGTGAGCACGACGGCGGCCAGCTCCAGGGCCGTGCTGGCGGCCGTGCCCGTCCGGAGCAAGATGGCCAGCAACTCCGGATCGGTAAGGGATTGCGCTCCTTCTCTTAATAAGCGTTCCCGGGGGCGCAGGTCCGCGGGCAGGTCCTTAATGGTTAAACGGTACTGAACCGGCTCCAACCAGTTTCCTCCCCATCTCCAAAACGTCTACGCCGAACTCGAGCAGAATTTCCGCCAGCAGGGCCAGGGGAAGGCCGACCACGTTAAAATAGCATCCCTCAATGCTTTCGATCAAGACGGCTCCCAACCCCTGAATCGCGTAGGCCCCGGCTTTGTCCAGCGGTTCGCCGGTGGCCGCGTAGCGCCTGATTTGCTCCGGCGTCAAAGGCTTAAATTTTACCTTTGTCCGCGCGTGGGCCGTAACCATCCGCAGGGAAGGTTTTTGGAGAACGGCCAGCCCGGTATAAACGTCGTGCTCCTTTCCCTGCAGGAAACTCAGCATTTTTTCCGCGTCCTCCGTACCTGCCGGTTTGCCCAGGATCCGGCCCCGGCAAACCACGATCGTATCGGCGCCGATGACCAGACCTTCGCTTACCTCCCGGGCCGCGGCCTTCGCTTTCCGTTCCGCCAAAACCTCCGCCTGCCGGCCAAAAGACAACCCTTCGCTCAAGCTCTCCTCCACCGGACGGACAAGAATCGAAAAGGGGATGCCGAGCTGATTTAAGAGCCTCTCCCGGCGGGGCGAAGCAGAGGCCAGATAAACGGGAAGCAATTCTCCCCCTCCAATTTACCAATTCGGACGGTTTTCCCTAAACCTTCCGGTATAAAAGATACCCGAGCAAGAAACCAAGCACGGTTAAAATGCCTACATCCACGGTCAGGCCGAAAGTAAACTGTAAAAAATGGAGGTCCAGGGTGGCCGGCTTGAGCCCGATTGTGTAAATTGCCTTGAGGATGCCGAGGCCGGGCGGTAAAACGTACGCCACCGCGTTGCCGGCAAGCCCCCCGGCAAAAAGCAGGAGCAGCAAAACCCACGCATTTTGTGATTGTTTATACGGTTTAGCCATTTTTTTCACCTGAATAAATTAATTTTACAACTTGTAGTTTATCATTTTCTGCATACCGTGACAAGCCGTTTATTTTTCGAGCGTTCTCTTATCATTCCGGCCTTTTTCAGGTTCCCCTGCAGCTAACGCCTTTTTACCCCGGAGGGTTTTTTCTAATTAATCGCCCCCCCAAATACCGCCGCCAGGAAGACAAGGTAAAAAGCGCCGCCGTAGGTTACCAACAGGCGCGCATCCAGATACCCGAAACGTTTCAGGAAAACAAAAGTGGCCAGCGAAGAGACGAGGGCCAGGAAGGCACTCAACAGGGCGGCCTCGGTTAAAATCCACGGGGTTAAAACAATGCCGATGGCCGGAATCACGGAACTTTGAAAAACCATCGCCCCGGTAATATTGCCCAGGGCCAGGGTATCTTTATTCTGCCGCAGCCAGATAATGCTGTTAAACTTCTCGGGCATTTCCGTCGCCAGCGGGGCAATGATCAAGGAAAAAATTAAGGCCGGTACCCCCAGCAATTGGGAGAGGTGGGTAATGCCGTCAACGAAATATTTCGCTCCGGCAATGATTCCCCCCAGCGCCAAAACGACCTGGGCAATCACCAAAAAAAGCGGGGGATCCGGCAGTTTGCGCGCGATGAGGAGGGGCTCCGGGGTACCTTCGGCGGGCGAATCATC
The DNA here is from genome assembly GCA_023511535.1 of Armatimonadota bacterium. GTDB lineage: Bacteria > Bacillota > Desulfotomaculia > Desulfotomaculales > Nap2-2B > JAIMBK01. The sequence continues at coordinate 21,362 of JAIMBK010000026.1, read as the reverse complement.
CTTTTCCGTAATCGTCCGGTAAACAAAAAACAGGTAGGCGACGACCAGGGCCGCGGCCACCACGTATTTCCAGACGGGAGGCAGAAAGGCGGCCAGGACGGCCAGGGTATAGACGACCAGAAAAAAGAGGAGATCCCTTAAGATCACTGATTTCTCCGGGGTAATCCGGGAGCAGCTGGGGCGGTTTTTCCGGAAGACCAGGACGGCCCCCCCGCTCAAAAAAACAGCCAGCGTGCCCAGCATGAACGGAGCGCCCAAAATCGCCCCGATGCCGACGGCGTGCCCGGCGTCCCCGCCGGCCACCAGAATGGCAATCAAAGGGATGATCGTTTCCGGCATGGCCGTTCCGACCGCCGCCAGGATACTCCCGATCGTTCCTTCATTCAAACCTAATTTCCGGCCGAACCATTCGATCCCGTTGGTAAAAAAGCCCGCCCCGACCAGAATAACGCCCAGGCTGGTGATCAGCACGGCAACGTCAAAGAGCATCTTCAATCCCCCTGTCGAGCCGGTTTAAAAGCATTTCCCTCGCCTCCGCCACCATATAAAGAGACCCGGTGATGCAAACAACCTCTTCCCGGCGGGCAATCCGGAGAGCCTTCACCACGGCTTCCCGGATGGCTTCGATGGCGTACACTTCCCGAACGTGGCGCCGCGCCTCGGCGGCCATGCTCTGCCAGTCCTGCGCCCGGGGGCTGGCGGGTTTCGTGACCACGACCGCCCTGGCCCGGGGAGCAAGCTCCTGGACCACCCTGGCCCGTTCCTTGTCCCCCAGCATCCCCAATACAAGTATTATGCCCCGGCCGGGAAAATAATCATCCCACGCCCGGCGTAAAGATTTCGCCCCGGCGTAGTTGTGGGCGCCGTCGATGACGACCAGCGGCTCCCCGGGAAAAATTTCCAGGCGGGCGGGCCAAAAGGTGTTTGCCATCCCCCGGTAGACGGCTTCCCGGGAAATCCCGTACCCTTTTTCGATCAGCACTTCGGTGACGGCCACGGCGGTGGCCGCGTTCGCCAACTGATGCCGGCCCGGCAAGGGCAAAAAGAGGTTTTCATAACTGCCTTGCCGGCTCCGCACCGTGAGATGCTGCCCGGCAAGGGAAAAATCATTCAGTTGATAGCGCACCTGCCGGTCAAACGGGAAAACGGTTTTTTGCCCGGCGTCCAATACTCCGATGAAAGGAGCCTGTTTTTCCCGGGCAACTTCCCCGATTACCGCCAGGGCCTCGGGATCGTCCGCGGCGGTAATTACCGGCACCCCCCCTTTAATAATTCCCGCTTTCACGGCGGCAATCTCCCTGACGGTGCGTCCCAGGTAATCCATGTGATCCATGGCTACGTTCGTAATTACCGACACCAAAGGCCGCTCCACCACGTTGGTCGAATCGATCGCCCCGCCCAGGCCGACCTCTAAAACCAGGAAATCAACCTGCTCCTCGAAAAAATACTGAAAGGCCAGGGCCGTACCGACTTCAAACTCCGTGGGGTGTTCAAAACCTTCCGCGACCATGCCGTCCAGGTGCGGGCGCAGCCCGGTGATCAGCTGCGCCACCCGCCGGCGCGAGATCGGCCTGCCGTTAATGATGTAACGTTCGGTATAACTGTGCAAATGGGGAGACGTAAAGGTTCCCGTTTTATACCCGGCGGCCCGCAAAATGGAAGCGACCATGGCCAGGGTGCTCCCTTTGCCGTTGGTTCCGCCGATGTGGATAACGCGCAAAGATAAATGGGGGTTGCCCAGCCTGCGCAGGAGTTCGCGAATGCGGCCCAGGCCGAAATTAAAGCCGAACTTCGTCAGGTTTTGCAAATATTCCATTGCTTCTTCGTATTCCAACCGCCGGATCCTCCTAAAAAACAACCCCTAATCCATAATCCCTGTCTTTTAATTTTGACGATCATTTTAAAAATCCTACCACATTAATTTTTAAAATCATAGCAGGAATTTTTAACCTTTAAATTGAAATAAATCTGTCGAATGAGGAATTAAAATGATCAAAAAATACCAAGGGGGTAGAAAAATGGGCAAATTTAGAAGAAAGATTACTTTGCTAAACGGCGCCCTGGCCCTGCTGGCTGCGGGCGCGGCGGTCGCCGGCACGTGGCTGGGCAAGGGGGCGTGGCCGATTACGGCCGCTTCGGCAGGCGGAGGGATCCTTTTGGCCATGCTCATTACCTACCTGGTCGTTACGCCCCTCCAGAAGACGTTCAACCTGGGCATCCGGGAAACCGACAAAGCAATCAAAGGTTACCTGAACATGGTGATCGAACCCCGGAACTACGGCTGGGGGGAAGTAACCCCCCTCATGATCAACATAGGCAAAGTAATCAAAGGGGTTAGCAAATGGCTCGGCCTGGTCAAGGAAACCTCCGAAAACCTTGTCCAGGCCGCCGGGCAGATTACGACCAGCACGGAACAGATCAGCACCGGAAGCCAGGAACAGGCCGGGCAGATCCAGAAGCTTTTACAAAGTATCGAGGATCTGGCCAACTCTGCCCGGAACTCCGCCCAGCAGGCCCAGGAAACAGCCAAAACGGCCCGCGAAACCGCGCAAATCGCCCGGCAGGGCGGACAGGTGGTGGATAAGGTGATTACCGGAATGAACCTGATTCACCACAAAACCGCTACCCTTGAACAAAACTCTTCTAAAATCGTGCAGTTCCTCCAGCTGATTGAGGACATTGCCGCGCAAACGAATTTACTGGCCTTAAATGCGGCCATTGAAGCGGCCCGGGCCGGAGAACACGGCCGCGGTTTTGCCGTGGTGGCCGACGAAGTGCGCCGGCTGGCCGAAAATTCCGCCCAGGCCACCCAGGAAATCACCCAACTGGTAAACGATATTCAGGCCTCCACGACGGAAAGCGTTTCGGCCGTAAAGGACGGCCTGGCGCTTTCCGCCGAAGTGCAGCGCGCCTTTCAAGAGATTACGCAGCAAATCGCCTCCACTTTGCAAAGCATCGAGCAACTGGCCGCCATCTCCCAGCAACAGGCGGCGGCCAACGAACAAATGGTAAGTGGCGTGCAGGCTATTGCTGCGGTGGCCCAGCAGGCGGCGGCCAGTTGCGAGGAAGTTTCGGCCATCACCAACCAGTTAACAACCCACGTGAATCAAATCAAAAAGGTCGGCGAAATATTTAAATGGGAAGACTAATGGTTAACGGCCTTTAACCAGGCGAGCCGCCCGGTCAGGGCCTCTCTGGCGGACAACAGCTCCGCCTCTTTGGCGCGTTCCTTTTCGATTACTTCCGGCCGTGCTTTCTTTAAAAAGTTCTCGTTTTGCAGCTTTCCCTGGACCCTGGCGAGATCCTGCCGGATTCCCGCCAGTTCTTTTTCCAGGCGGCTTACCTCTTTGTCCAGATCAATGAGGCCTTTCAAGGGGATAAATATCTCTATCCCCCTGACCACGGCGTGCGCGGCCTGCTCTGGTTTTGTGTTTAATTCCGCCGTAAGCTGGAGATCGCAGCGGGCCAGATCCTGGATGTAAGAACCCCAGCGCGCAAGCAAATTCCGGATTTCTTCCGCGGGCGCCACCAAAAGCGCCTTTGCCCGCGACCCCGGCGGCACGTTCATTTCGCTCCGGAGGTGGCGAATGGCTCTGGTAATCTCCATGAGCACCGTCATCTGCTCTTCCGCCTCCAGATCCCGCCGGTCCGGCTCACCGGCAGGCCAGGGCGCTTTTAGGATCGTTTGCCCGCGGTTGGGCAGGCGCTGCCAGATTTCTTCCGTTATAAAAGGCATAAACGGATGGAGCAATTCCAGGGCGGTTTTTAAAACCGTCACCAGGATAAATTGGGTCGTCCGTTTCTTTTGCGCATCCTTGCCGTAAAGGGACGCTTTGGCCAGCTCGATGTACCAGTCGCAGAACTCATCCCAGGTAAATTCGTAAATAATCCGGGCCGCTTCACCCAATTCATAGGCTTCTAAATTGGCGGTAGCTCCTTCGATGGCCGCCTGCAGGCGGCTTAAAATCCAGCGGTCGACCAGCGTATAGGATTCCGGAGCGGGTCGTCTGGACGGGCGGTAATCCTGCAAATTCATCAAGGCAAAACGGGAGGCGTTCCAGATTTTATTGGTAAAGTTCCGGGCCCCGTCCAGGCGCTCGAAATGAAACCGCAGATCGCTGCCGGGGGTGTTCCCCGTCACCAGCATAAAGCGCAGGCTGTCCGCCCCGTGGCTTTCGATCACGTCGATGGGGTCCACCCCGTTGCCCAGGGATTTGCTCATTTTACGCCCCAGGGAGTCCAGAACCAGCCCGTGGACCAGGACCTCCCGGAAAGGTACTTCCTCCATAAAGGCCAGACCGCTGAATATCATGCGGGCCACCCAGAAGAAAATGATGTCCCGCCCGGTTACCAGCACGGAAGTGGGATAATAGTAGGCCAGGTCGACGGTCTTTTTCGGCCAGCCGAGGGTGGAAAACGGCCACAGGGCCGAAGAGAACCAGGTATCCAGAACATCGGGATCCTGGGCCAGCTCCCGGCCGGCGCAGTGCGGGCAGCGCCCGGGCGGCTCTTTGGCCGCAATCATTTCTCCGCAGTCCGCACAGTACCAGACCGGAATCCGGTGCCCCCACCACAACTGGCGGGAAATGCACCAGTCCCGGATATTCTCCATCCAGTTCAGGTATATCCGGGTAAATCGCTCCGGGACGAAACGGATCCGCCCCTCCTGCACCGCCTTGATGGCCGGTTCGGCCAGCGGGCGCATGCGCACAAACCACTGTTTGGAGAGCATCGGTTCAATCACCGTCCGGCAGCGGTAACAATGGCCGACGGCGTGCGTGTAATCCTCCACCTTCAGCAAATAACCCTGCTCCTTTAAATCCTGGACGACCCGCTTGCGGCAGGCGTAGCGGCCCAGGCCCCGGTATCTCCCCGCCTCTTCCGTCATTACGGCACCCTCGTCAATCACCTTCGGTGCCGGCAGATTGTGCCTTTGGCCGACCGCAAAGTCGTTGGGGTCGTGCGCCGGGGTGATTTTCACCGCGCCCGTGCCGAAGGCCGGGTCCACGTATTCGTCCGCGATGACGGGTATTTCGCGCCCCGCCAGAGGCAGAATTAAAATCTTCCCCACGATCTGCCGGTAGCGTTCGTCGCCGGGGTGGACCGCCACCGCCACGTCGCCCAGCATCGTCTCCGGGCGGGTGGTGGCCACCGGGACAGATTCGGCGCTGTCTTTCACGGGATATTTAACGTAATAAAGCTGTCCGGGAGTATCCTCGTGCTCCACTTCGATGTCCGAAATGGTCGTATGGCAGCGCGGGCACCAGTTGATGATGTAATTGCCCCGGTAAATCAAACCCCGCTCGTAAAGCCGGATAAAAACCTCCCGCACAGCTTCCGAACAGCCCTCGTCCATAGTGAAGCGCTCCCGCTCCCAGTCGCAGGAAGCCCCCAGCCGGCGGAGCTGGTGGGTGATCCGGCCCCCGTATTTTTCTTTCCAGGCCCAGACCCGTTCTAAAAATTTCTCCCGGCCCAGCTCACTCCTGGTCAAACCTTCCTTCGCCAGTTCCTCCTCCACCCTGGCCTGGGTGGCGATCCCGGCGTGATCGGTGCCCGGCAACCATAAAGTATTATATCCCTGCATCCGGCGCCAGCGGATCAGGATGTCCTGCAGGGTATTATTTAAAGCGTGCCCCATGTGCAGCTGCCCGGTAACGTTCGGCGGGGGCATGACGATGCAAAAGGGCGTCTGGTCGCCGTCTACCCGCGGATGAAAGTATTTATTCTCTTCCCAGTAACGGTACCACTTCTCCTCGACCTCCCGGGGGTCGTAAGCGGTGGCCATGGAAAAACTGCTCATATTTGCCTCCCCCAAAAAACATTCGGCATCCGGAAATATGTTAACCATTTTCGCCAGATCTGTCAACTTGCTTTGTTAATCCTGCTCTCCTTCCGGACTTTGTTCAAGTGCTCCCTTGAACATAACCGCAAATTTTAACTCCGGCTGATGAAGATCCGGACACCCGCCGGGCGGCCGGAAAAAAGCGATTTGAGCAGACCTGGGGCGCCTTCCCAAGGCTAAATAAATGTAGTGACCAGAATCTGGACAGCCGACTGTCTACGATCTGGTCAACCGGGCGGTCCTGCAGGTCAAAAAGGCGGCTTAAATTGTGATTTTTTTAATTTAATCTGCCTGGCATGCCCTTTGCTAAATTGTAATGACAACCGAGCAGCGCGGACTTTTCCAGAATTGCTGATGAGGACTTCCGTCCTCTACCCCTAATTCCTAATTCCTAATTCCCAATTCCTACTTTCTAAGGGGGGATGCATCGAAAAGAGCGGTCAACCCTTAAAACGAACACCATTACGGAAAGAAGCTTTTAAATCTCCGGGGGAGGGATTAAGATGAAACCAGGTAATCAGGCTCGACCGGTCAAACAAACAATTCTGTGGGGGATTATTTCATTGGCGGCTTATCTTTTCATTTTCTTAAACCAGCAGACGGTGACCCATTACTTTACGCAAGGGGGATTTTTCGCCCTCGTAGTACTCGCTACCGCCCTTGTCTTCTCCATGATCCACGGCGCCTTTGCCAACTACCTTTTAGAAGCGCTCGGCATCCGGGCCATCCAAAAAAACAAGGGGGGTCATTAAATGGCGCAGCTTCAGCCTTCCAACCTCAAGCGCTGGGGCCTGATTGCCCTGGGAACGCTGGTCCTGCTGGCGGCAGTCCCCGCCATCGGGGAAGCAGCAGGTGAAGTGGTGGACAAAAACGCCGCAAAGGAGTTTATTCAGTTAAATCTCTTCGGTATTTTCTTCCTTTTTATCCTGGGCTTCCTCGGCGGGTTGATCAGCGGGTTTATCGGCTCCGGAGGCGCCTTTGTGCTGACTCCCGGCATGATGAGCCTGGGGGTGCCGGCCGCCATCGCCGTGGCCAGCAACATGTGCCACAAGTTCCCAAAAGCAATGGTCGGTGCGTTTAAACGGTATAAATACGGCCAGGTGGATCTCAAACTGGGAATCATTATGGCAACGTCGGCCGTTGTGGGCGTTCAGATCGGCATCCAGATTCAAAAGATGATTCTGGCCAGGTGGGGCCCGGCGGGGTCAAATCTTTACGTAAGCTTTGCGTTCGTTTCTATTTTAACGATCCTGGGCATCTACATGCTCTTTGACGCCTTCCGGGCCATGCGCTCGCAAACGGAAGACGCAACCTCCGGCCTGGCGGAAAAGATTAAAAACCTACGGCTTCCGCCCATGATTAAATTCGGCGTCGCCAACACCAGGGTCTCCCTTTGGGTCACTGTTCCGCTGGGGCTGGGCACCGGCATGCTGGCGGCGACCATTGCCGTCGGCGGTTTTATCGGGGTACCCGGAATGATTTACGTGCTGGGCGTTCCCCCCATCGTGGCGAGCGCAACGGAACTGGTCATTGCCTTTTTGATGGGCTTTACCGGCACGCTCAACTGGGCCCTGGGCGGGTTCGTGGATATCAGAATGGTGCTCCTGATCATGGCCGGTTCGCTAATCGGCGTGCAACTGGGCGCCGTGGGTACGACCTACGTAAAAGAGTACATGATTAAACTTGTCATGTCCACCATCATGCTTATTGTGGCGGTGAGCAGAGGATTCGCCATCCCCACTTATTTTCACCAGTTGGGAACAATCACACTGGCCGAAAGCAATGTCGTTATTCTGACAAACATCAGTTTCGTCACCATGTGCCTCGCCCTGGCCACGGGCGGCGTAATTATCCTGGGCAATATGTGGAAAAGAAAGAAAGAAATCGAACTCGAAGCCGCGGCCGAAGCGGAAGCAAAGGAACAAAGGGTTTTGCAGCACGGTTAACCTGCGGGCTAACTTGATTCCAGATCTTTTTTACCGGCAACCGCCCGTGCGGCCCCGGAGCCGCGCGGGCAAAACCGCCCGGAAGGGAGCATAAACGTCAAAACGCGAAAAACATTTAAGGGGTGATGATCATGGCATCGCCGAGGAAAATCCACGAATGGCTTTTAAAAGCCCTGGAGGAGCCATTCTTCCGGGCAGAAATGCACAGGGTGGAAATGCTGCTGAAAAACAAACCGGAAAAGAAAAAAGATCTCCGCCAGAGCCGGTGTCTGAAAAGCAAAACCGCGGACGAGGAAAATGCCCGGCCGGATTCAACCGAAAAAGATTCCCCTTTCACCACTCTTAGCGGCAAAATTTTCTCCCGGTAAGGGTGGATGAAAAGTATGATCGATCAAGATTTTGTCAACCTTTTCAGCCGGCAAAAGGAAGCCTTTTTAAAAGAATACAAGAAAAACAGTTACGAAAAAGCACTGAGCTGGTTTGAGCGCTGGCTGCAGGAAGAAAAAGTAAAAACCGAAGGGAGGACTGACCGCGAACAGGGGAACTTTGAAGATTTCATCGAGCAGGTGCTCTCCCGGACCGGCGAGATCCTTCAGTTCTGGGGAGTGAAAATGGCCTATCCATCCCCCGAGCGGTGGCTCGGGATCAAGGGGTCGTGGCGGTGCATCCGGGTGCTGGAAAATCCGCTTATCTATTACCGCCTCGGAAAAACCAGGCCGCGCAAAGGACCCTATCAAAACCAGGAAATATTAATTTTTGATCTGGTGATGGACGGTCAAAAAAAGCAGGTTTTTTTGCCGGTCTTAATGTACAAAAGAGAAATTGAACTGGAACTGGGGGAAGTTTTGGAACGCGAATTGCCGAAAGTCGAGGCTACCGGGAAATATCGCTTGAAGCTGGTTCTCCCCTTTCACCTGGTTGAGCGCTGGGAAGTTGAATTAACTTCCAAAAAGCTGGCCGGCTTTATCCTGGCCACGAAAAAGGCGTTAAATAAAATTGGCATCGTTTAGGAGTGATTTTGGCTAATTGTGAAAAGATCGCCTTTTTATAAGAACTTTGTGAAAATTTAGCCATGCCTGATTGCCACTGACAACAAAAATATGGCAATCCGGCGCAAAACTCTTCACCCCCCGCCTGAAAAACGCTAGAATGGAGCAAAAGCCATCGAAAGGGGGCGCCGGCCATGGCGATTGCGCTTGAAAAGATGAAAGACCGGCTGGAAAAAGCGCTCGAAAGGCCGTTTTACGAGGCAGAAATGGCCCGGGTAAAAAATTACCGGACGAAGAAAGAAGACATTCTGATCGTGTTGCTGGTTTCTTTCACCCTGCTCTGGCTGGGCCTTTTAATTTAAACTGTCAATCCTTATTCAGGAAAAACTAAAAGCGCCGGTGAATATTCCGGTGCTTTTCGTTTTTGGCAAAAACTAAATCAAAAACCGCTTATTTTCACCCGGAAATCTGGAATTCCACTTAAAAAGAAAGATCAATTGTGTTAAAATAGGAACAGCAGGTCGCAATTGATTTCAGGCGTCCGATCCGAAGTCCAGCAACCGGGGACAATTTCACGGAGGCATTTATGTTTCGCCAGTTAAAACAGCTTTCCCACAGTATGGCCGGAAACTTCGGCAACCGGATTTTGGGCCTGGTTTGCCTGATTCTGGTCTTCACCATCCTTTTATCTCTGTACATGCTGCACACAATTAAAAGCAGCGAAACTTCCCTTTTAAAACACCAGAAGGATCGCCTGCAGCAGGCTGCCGCCGCCTTTGACCAGAATCTTTCGATCAGTTTAACACAATATCTGGCGGAACGGCAGGCCGGCGACAAAAGCCGCTCCGAAAAAATTGCCCTGGTGGCCGGGTACGTCAACGAAATAATTAACGATTTAAAAGAGGAATACCCCAACGTGCATATCGGCCTCTATGTTACGGACCTGGACGTCTTTTTTGACGGTACCCAGCGTTTTGACGAGAACTTTTCTTTGCGCCGGAAAAAGGCTTTCGACGAGGCAATCCAAAGCCGGGAGGTTTTGCTCCAGGACGTCGGGTACCAGGAAGGGGGCATTATCGAAATGTATCAGCCCCTGGTGCGGGACGGCAAGGTGGAAGGAGTGATCCGGTCGGCCGAATATCTGTCCGAAGTCGGCTTTTACAGCAAACGGCGCGAAGTGGAGTACACCATTTACACGCTGGTGGGCCTGGTGATCGCCATCGGCCTGACCGGGGCGGTGCTGCTGTTCCGGCAGCTGGTCGCCCAGGTGCAGAAAATAAAAGACGGAGTGCGCCTGCTGGAGGATGACTACAACCGTCTCCTGCCGGAAGCACCCGGGGAACTGGGTGAGATAACCGGCGCCGTCAACCGCTTCGCCCAAAAGATATCCACCTTGAATCTTTACAACGAAACTATGCTGGCGGCCATTGACGACGCCATTTTGGTCGTGGACACCGGCAGCCGGATCGTAATCGCCAACAACATGGCCAAAAAGATGTTCCACCTCCCGGAGCACTGCCTGGAAAGAAATTTCCGGGAGATCCTGCCCAAAGGGTCGCCCTTCCAGATCCTCCTGGAGCGAACGCTGAATGAGCAGCGGGACATTCGCGACCTGCAGGTATCCTGGGCCAACGGCCACAACGTCCAGGTGTACCTGCTCAGTACGTTTATCCTGAAAGACGGCCCGGGCAGTTTGATCGGCGCGGTGCTCTGCTGCCGGGACATCACCGAACGCGTGCGCCTGGAGGAAAGGCTCCACCGCCAGGAAAGGATGGCCTCCCTGGGGAAGCTGGTGGCCGGCGTGGCCCACGAGATTAGAAACCCAATCACTTCGATCAGCTGCTACATCCAGCGCTGGCAAAAGCAAAACAACGGCGACCAGCGGGCGCTGGCCACCGTCCACCGGGAGATTTCCCGGCTGGACTCCCTCGTTGACCAGCTGCTGTACTTTGCCAAACCGGCCGAGGCCAGGTTCCGGATGCACGACGTCAATTCCCTGGTGGAAAACGTTTTTTCTTTCTTCAGCGAAGTTTTTTACGGCAAGTATAACCTCATTAAGAAACTGTCCCCCGAGCTTCCGCCGGCCTGGATCGATCCGGAGCAGGTGGAGCGGGTCATGGTGAACATCATTTTTAACGCCGTTCAGGCGATGCCGGAAGGGGGATCGATCTCGGTGGGCACCTTTCTGGCGGAAGGCGGCGATTTCGTCCGGGTCTCCATCGGCGACACCGGCTGCGGGATCCCGCCGGAAAATCTGCCTCACCTTTTCGACCCGTTCTACACCACCCGGCCGAAGGGCACCGGCCTGGGCCTGGCCATTGCCCACGAAATAATCCAGGCCCACGGGGGGCGGATCGAGGTGGAAAGCGAGGTCGGCCGGGGAACGACTTTCCACATTTACCTGCCCACGAGAGGAGACTGAGCAATGGGGAAGCTGATCCTGGTTGTGGACGACGAGGCCAGCGTCCTGGAAGCGCTTACCGACGTCCTGACCGACCACGGTTTTCAGGTGGAGTGCGCGGCCAGCGGCAGCGAAGGGCTGGAAAAAATCGAGGCGGTAGATCCCGACGCCGTCCTCCTGGACATCCGCATGCCGGACATCGACGGCATCAAGGTGCTGGAACTGGTTAAGCGGCGGGGCGAACGTACCCCGATTATTCTGATCACGGCCTACGGCTCCACCCAAACCACCATCGAGGCCATGAAACTGGGCGCCTTCGACTACCTGATGAAGCCTTTAAAGATCCACGATCTGCTGGAAGTAGTCAAAAAAGCAGTGGAAGTCAAAGAGCTGATCGACCGGGCCAAAGCCGGCGAGAGTGTCCCCGTCGCAGATGCCGACGCCATGATCGGCCTTTCCCCGATTATGCAGAACGTCTACAAAATTATCGGGCGGGTGGCCAACACCAACGCCACGGTCCTGATCCGGGGCGAAAGCGGCACCGGTAAGGAGCTGGTGGCGCGCGCCATTCACTACAACAGCGTGCGCAAGGAACGGCCCTTTATCAAGCTCAACTGTGCCTCTATCCCGGAAAGCCTGCTGGAAAGCGAACTCTTCGGCCACGAAAAAGGGGCTTTTACAGGGGCGGTGGCAGCCAAACCGGGCAAATTCGAACTGGCTCATAAAGGAACGATCTTCCTGGACGAAATCGGCGAAATGTCCCTGTCCACGCAAACCAAGCTGCTGCGCGTGCTGCAGGAACGGGAGTTCGAGCGGGTCGGCGGCACCGCAACCATTAAAGTGGACGTGCGCATCATCGCCGCCACCAACAAAGACCTGGAAAAGTCCATCGAAAGCGGCCATTTTCGCGAGGATCTCTATTACCGTTTAAACGTGGTGGAGATCGTCATTCCGCCGCTGCGCGAACGCAAAGAAGACATCCCGGCCCTGATCAGCCACATCATCAAAGGCTGCAGTGCGGAATACAAAAAGGCCATCCGGGGCTTTTCCGAAGAAGCGATGGAAATTTTGATGAATTACGACTGGCCGGGGAACATCCGGGAGCTGAAAAACGTCTGCGAGCGCGCGGTACTCATGTCCACCGGGCCGGTGCTGGGCGTGGAAGTGCTGCCGCTGACGCTGAGGAAAAAGTCCCGGCGGCTCAGCTGGCTGGACGAAATCCCCGGCGGCTCGCTGAAGGAAATCGTCCAGGAAGTGGAGCGGGAGATTATTCTGCGCGCTCTGGAAGAACACAACTGGAACCGCTCGGCCGCCGCCCAGGCGCTGAAAATGAACCGCAGTTCGTTTTACGCCAAGCTGAAGGAACTGGGGATCATGGATTGAGGGGAGGGTTGCTACATGCCCGTTACCAGACTTGTACGCGACATCATGGTGCCGATCGCGGAATACCCCGTGGTGGATGAAGACGCCACAATCATGGAAGCGATCAAAACCCTGCGGGAGTCCTTCCACCAGAAAGACGGCACCTGGTACGGCTTTCAATCCCTGATGGTGTTAAACAAAAAAGGTGAGCTGGTCGGCCTTTTAACCCTGAAAAGTTTTCTCGTCGCCCTGCAGATGCGCGACTTTCTAGAGCACATGCTGAAAAAGGACCCTACCGGCCTTTTTTTCACCCCGCACCTTTTCGACGATTTCAACGTGCGGAAAATCATGCGCCCCTTAGAATTGATTACCATCCAGGAAGATGCCACCATCCTGGAGGCTCTTTTAGTGATCGTCAAAAAGAACATCAACTCTCTGCCGGTCCTCGCCGGCACAAAAGCGGTAGGCATGGTGCGCACCATCGACCTGTTCTGGTTTGTCGGAGAGCTTTTGGAATAGGGGGTGCCCCGGATGACGGAAGAGAAAAATACGGCGGAAGAGATCATGGTTCCGCTTGCCGACTACAACACGATCAGTGAAAACGCAACCATTTACGAAGCGATTCGCGTGCTCCGGGAATCCTTCCACCGGGACGGACGCGCCTGGCACGGCCACCGCAGCGTCATCGCCAAAAACGAAGCCGGCGAACCCACCGGAATCCTCACCCTGGGCAGCATCCTGCGGGCGGCCGGCCTGCGGGAGCTTTACATCGACGACCCGTACTTAAAAGCGGTTTCCTGGGGCTGGTACTACATCAAAAAACTCCAGGAAGGCGCCTTGCGCGTCCGGGACATCATGCAGCCGCTGGGCCTGGCCGTGGCGCGCGCCAGCGACACCCTGACCGACATCGCCAAGACGATGCTGAGATTCAACGTGAATTACCTGCCGGTGGTGAAAAAAGGACAGGTCATCGGAATCATTCGCTCAATTGATATCTTTACGGCCATGGACAGATATTTTTCCTGATTTTTTTACTTCAGCCCCAGGGCCTTGTAAACCGCTTCGTCCACGGCATTGTCGCGCGCAAGGCCCTGCCGCCGGCGAAATTCGTAGACGCTCTCCTCCATGTCCCAGCGCCAGGTGCCGTCGATTTTCCCCCTGAACAGGCCCAGGCGCGTCAACACCCGCTGCACTTCCATGACGTCCGAGCCGCAGAAATCCCGCCGCAGCACCCGGTAAGGCGGTTCCCGGTAGGTAAAGGGATTGCCCACGATGATTACGGGCGTACCCACCGGAACCAGGGGGTAGAGCTCCTCTACATCACGGTTGTGCATGCGGATGCAGCCGTGGCTGGCGTAACTGCCGATGGCCCAGGGTTTATTTGTCCCGTGGATGCCGTACAACCCCCACGGCACGTTTAATTCCAGCCACCGGCTGCCGAAGCCGCTCCCCCAGTGCATGGCCTTGCGCACGATCCGGAAATTGCCCAGCGGCGTCGGCGTCTCGTACCTGCCCAGGGCCACCGGGTACGTCTTCAAAGGGCGGCCGTTGGACAAAACCGTCAGGCGGCAGCGGGCGGTATCGATAATCACGCCCACCTCGCCGGCTGTATTTACTTCGGTTTCGTAACAGTAGGGATGAATTTGCTCCACGCCCCGCCCCTCTCCGCACGGACATTCCGCTCCGTAAACCGGCCGCCCCGCCGGGAGAAGAAAAAGAAAAGCGGCGAGGACCGCGCAAAAAAATAATCTCGGCAACTGTCCCATTACCTGATCGCCTGCCGGGAGAACTTTTTCCCGAGGGCAAACTTTTGATTAAACTTCCGGTTAATGGCCGGCACGGACAGGTTGACCCCCACCACACCCCCCGCCAGCCCGCTCAGGGTGGAAAGACCCAGGCGCCCGGCCAGGTCCAGGCTGCCAAACAGCTCAAGTTCGCCAAGGAAAGCCAGCAGCAGGAAAATTAAGCCGTAGCAAAAACCGACCAGCCCGCCATGAAACCAGCCTGAATTTTTTGCCGCCGCCCCCGCCGCCAGGCCGCCGGCAAAAACGCCCAGCAAAACGCCGCTCCCCAGCAAAGCAGGAAAGTAGTAAGTTTTGGCCGGGGAAAGCATGGCCCACAAAACCAGCGCAAAACAAATGCTCAAGCTGATTCCTACCGCCCAGGCCAGCCCCTGAAAAATCGCACTCACTTTTAAGTGCCGGGACTGGTTCCAGGACAGAAAAGTAAACCCTTTAATCATAACCATCCCCTCCTGGTGGACAACCTTTGTTTAATTTTATGCCGGATCCAATGGAAATATGATCACCATCCGGAATGAAAATTAAACGAAAATAATATATTGGATTAAGGGAGGGAATGGTAATATGAAGCAGAGATCCTGGCTGCTGCCTGTGTTGCTAATTTTAGGTTTCAGCCTGGCTTTTTCTTTTTACCTGAAAAAATGGGAGGGACAAATTAAAAAGCCGGCCACCGTGAAAATTGTTCAAGATAAACATTCTCTTTTGTATTTGCCCCAATACGTTGCCCTCTGGAACGGCTTTTTTAAGGAAGAAAAACTAAATGTAGAAATCACCACGGTCGCTTCGGAAAACGTTCTGCTGCACGCTTTAAAATCGGGAAGAGGAGACATTCTCTTAACCGGTCTGGAACAGGCGATTTACGCCCGGACGGATCACCAGGAAAAACTGGTCGCCTTCGGCGCCCTGACCAAAAGGGAACAAACCTTTCTGGTGGCCAGAAAACAGGAAAAAACCCAAGAGAAAACCTTTGCGTGGACCGATTTGAAAGATCAAACGGTGATTACCGGCCCGCCGGGAAGCAGGGAAACGGTGATTTTCAAAGGAGTGCTCGCCAAATACGGGTTGACGCCCACCCGGCAGGTAACCCTTTTTACGAACATCCCCGCCTCCTTGCAGATCGGCGCGTTTAAAGCCGGAACGGGGGATTACATCTTGCTGGCGGAACCGGAAGCGACGGACGCCGAAAAAACGGGGCTGGGGAAAATAGTGGCCTCGCTGGGGGAAGAAAGCGGGGATTTGCCGGTATTGGCTTACTTAGCGCCGGAGGGCTATCTAAAAGCCCATCCCGACGTGCTCCAACGCTTTATCAACGCCATTTACAAAGCCCTGCTCTGGCTCCGGCATCAAGATGCAGCCGAAATCTGCCAGTTGATTGAACAGCATTCCCAGCCAAAAGACAAAGACGCCATTAAAATGGAAATTGAAAAATACAAGAAGCTCAACGTTTGGGCGGAAAGCCCGGTCATCACCCGGGACAAATACGAACAATTCCTGGGCCTTTTCCTGGACGCCAAAGAAATCCCGGGGCCGGTACCCTACGCGCAAGCGGTGGAAAACAGTTTTGCCGAAAAGGCAGTCCAAAATATTACATATAAACCAGAAAAGGAGTTAAAATGACCTGAGGAAAGTTTTACCCCAGATAAGCGTTCTCATTCTCAATCTCTCTTAAAAGATCTTCTACTGTACCCCGACGCACTTCTCCTCGCTTGTATTCTTCCCTTGCTTCTTTGACTTGCTCGGCAAGCGCCTCCCTCCTGTGCTCGCTGAGCGGTACCCCCTACAAAGCCCATTTCACCCAGATACTCCGCCGCCGCGGCTACCACATCGATATTCTCATCCTCTTCCGCAGCCCGGCGCAGAAGTTCCGCCGCCTCTTTTACCTTTAGTTCCCCCAGAACGTTCACGGCAAACAGCCGGACGTCCGGGTCGGGGTCCCGCAAGAGTTTCCCGGCCACCCCCAGCGATGTGCGTTGCAACAACCGCAGTATTTCTACCGCCGCATTTCTTACGTAGTCGTCTTCACTGCGCAAGAGCTCAGCGCATCCTTTTACCACAGCCTCCGTACCAATGGTGAGCAAGGTAGTTACAATGGCCTCCTGCACCGGGCGGCTTTTTTCTCTTCTGATTCCCTCGACCAGGCTTTCCACGACGTCATCCCGGGTACAGGCACAGAGTTCCAAAGCCGCCGAACACCTTTCCCGTTCTTCCGGGTGAGAAAATAAAACCTTGATGAGTTCCCGAACCTGATGATCCTTCAAGTTTTCTTCACCCCTTCGAAAGACGGAACATTACAAAGAAAAATAAGGAAGCAGGGCAAAACCGCACTGCTTTGCGTTTTGCCTTTCGAAGCGCTCGTGGTGGTGGAGAATCGCGGGGCATTCCGCTATGTTCCTTCTCGTCGGCCTTCACGCAGGCATTAACACTTGACAACACGATCCCCTTCCTGGTGGTTACTTACTGCGCTACGATCATGGGGGAAAAGCGAAAGGCGCGAAGGAAGACAGCTTATCAGTCGGCCTTGTCCGCCATTGACACGCTCAGCCGGACCTCGCCAGCAGGCGTATTCATGACCACCGCTAGTTGGGGACGGCTTACTACAGGGACGACACGCAGGCGCCCTAAGATGACGGACGGCGGCCCCGGCTGGGTACAGGCTAAACCTTTGCTCTCCAACGTTTTTAAGGCTTGCCCGCTAACAATGTTAAATAATTCTTTGACCGAATCTTCTACTTCGTAGCAGTATCCCCGGAAGGATTTATTTTTGTGGAAGGCCCCCGCCAGGGTGCAAGCCGTATCTTTCTCCATGCCGTAGACAACCGCCGCTTCCAACGCACCCTTAATGTCTATCAGCACGTTTACCTCATGCCAGGTCACGTGGACATAGTGGAAAGAAACGCTTTTCTTTTGGCAGGCTATGGCCAATTCCTCTTGGAAAACCTTCACCATCCCTTCAATGAAAGGAGTAATTATCTTCCCTTCAATGAAAGGAGTAATTATCTCCGCCCTCATCTATGCTGCCCCTTCCCCACTGCCAAGCTTGTCCAAAAATTTCTCTACCTCCAAGCGCGTAGCCTTATAATCATTGAGCAATGTCTTGAACTTTTCTTTAAGCCGGTTTTCGATCTCGGTCAACTGCTTTTGGGCCTCACGGCTTGCCCTTTCTATACTGGCCGCAGTTTTGGCCCGAACGTTTTCGATTTCCGTTTCGGCATCAATGAGACTTTCTGCCACCACTTTTTCCCAGCGCTCGCTGCTCGCCTTGCTGGAGAGATCTTCCAGATTGCGCCTTAGCAGGGCGTTTTCCTGCCTTAGCTGTTCGATGGCTTCCGTCAAGATATTGAGCGTCCTGGTGAAATCCGGCCGCCTTGACTGGAAGAAGGGGCGATGCGCTGACAGCGGGAGGGCCGCCCTCATGGCCAGGGCCTGGTGAACCGCAGCCGTTTCTCTCTCCGCGGTCGACTCGCCGGGAGCCGGGTATTCCTCAAGTCTCAGGTCGGCCTGTCTCCTTCTCCTGCGCACGATAAGCCAGGCCAGGAGAGAAATGAGAAGAAGGCCACCCACGATCCACGGCCAGGGAAGCAAAATAAATGGAGCCCGGTAAACCATAGTACCCCCCTCCTGTTCGATTTTCAGCACGGCCTCGTGCAGCCCCCAGATATTCCCAAGCTGCAAGTAACCCTTTACCTCGCGGACGGTTTGTGGGTAAGAAACAACCTCGGCCATCTGTATCCGGTTAATAACCCGACCCCTGTGGAATACCTCTATCTGGGGGCGCAGGTTGATATGGACATTGCCGCTGTTGCGGAACTTGAAGGTGACGGGAACCTGCTTATAGCCGACTGCAGGGACACGGAAGTCGAGTATTTCTCCCTTGACAATTACCTTTCCGGGAACAGTGACCAGCGCCACTGCTCCCGCCCGAACCCCCAATGAAGAGGCGTGTATATTGTCCCCTATGGCCCTGCCTTCGGCAAAGATGACCGCCCAATGGCTGCCGGGCTCGGCATCTGGTGGCACACGTACCCGGTAGGGAAGCCTGATCCTTGCGCCCGGGGAAATGCGGCCGGACGCTTGCCCAACTTCAAGCCACTTGCTGGCCGCCCATCTATTTTCCTGACCTTCGGTAAAAACGATCTTGCCGTCGTCTTCAAAATAATAATCACGAACGTAGAAGCTTACTTCCAGAGGCACGCTGCCTTCGTTGACCACGGTTATTTCTCCACTGCTCTCTTCGCCTTCGGCCAAAGACAGCTCCACCTTGGCCGGCGTAAGTCCCAGACTTACTTCCGCATAGGCCGTTGGGCTGAACAGCAGCCAGGAAAATAAACTTAGAAAAAAGAAAAGCGCTTTCCGTTCCAGGTTCTTCAACGCCAGCCCTCCGTCCCGCCACCCGTAACATCAGTCAGGCATTACCCGTTGCCCAAGCAGAAGAGATCGCTAAGATTTAAGGAAGCAAGCTGCAAAAGCTCCGACCTCTGCCTGCAGGACTGTTGCCTCTTGTTGCCCGGTTTGCCCCTTTGGCCGAATAGCAATCCCTGCGCCGGTTGCACGGACTAGTAGGCCACGGCCGTATAGACAATATCCGTGGTGTAGCTACCTAACGGGTCATCGAGGTCAATGGTGAACTGGTAATCGAAGCTATAGTCTTTCCCTGTTCCTAAAGTCCTGGGTTCATTGGTGGCGATGGCTGTGTCCGCCAAGCTGAAGGCGGTCCACGTTCCCGTACCTGCCGGCGCCCAGCTCAAACGGTTAATAGGCAGGGTCAGACCTGTAGAAGTATCCGTCAAGTCCTGCGTCGCCATAACGCTCAAGTTGTAAGCCACATTGGACTTGACGTTGACCACCACGGGACTGGCGCTGGTAACTGTGGAACCCGGTACCCCTTCGAGCAATATGCTGGCGGTATTGACGCTTACCACAATATTGGGGTTCACCTTGCCCAGGACAGTGACGCCACCTGTTGCTGCTCCGGCCTCGCTGTCCTGGAAGAGAAGCAGGATCATACCCGCCACAAGGATTACGGAGGCGCCCAACAACCACCACTTCTTCATACCATCCACCTCCTTTCACCACAAGGTCCAATTTAACGCCTGTAATTTAGTTATTGTCCTCAAGATTTTTTCACATATTTAAAAAACGTCTCTTTCAATACAGGATATCCGCATCGCCCTCCCCCTGCCGGCTTGGCCGGGCCGTTATTTGTCCACCAGATAACCACTAACTTCCTGTTCATCGCCTAAAATCTGCCAGCTTTTTTCCATTGCATCCCTCCCTCTGGTTTGTTATACTTACTCTAAATCCGGTTAGATTATATAAGAAAAGGAAAGACGGCATCAGGCGGCGTCGTCCGGCCGAATCTCGCTTGCTCTCCGGCCGATGGCGCTTGCAATGGAGGCCTTACCCGTCTTCCTTTATAGAGGCTGTACTCATACTGGTAGATTGTCTGGCTGACCGCGCTGTGGGTCACGCCGGCCCGCTTTGCTATATCGCTGACTTTGGCGCCAGGGCGGACCATTTCGGCGCGGACCTCCCTGGTGGTCATACCTTGTGTCATGGGGGAACTGTTCACGCAGCCTTCCTCCTTTGGGGGGTTGGTACTGGCGGGCGTGGGGACGCCGCCAGTACCGGTACCTATTACCTTCCACTCTGGAAGGTAATAGGCGAGGATCTGTCTTTGGTTATGGGTATATTATAATAGAACTTAGTTCTATTGTCAAAAGTTTTTTAGTACTGTGGGGTAAGTTTTTTGTGTGTAGGGGAAAGAATATTAGAGCTACGAAAAGCCTTAAAACTTAATCAGGAAGAATTTGGGAAAGCCTTGGGCGTATCCCAACGTCATATTTCCCAAATAGAAAACAACGCCAGAAATCCGTCAGAGCAACTGTTAAAACATATTTGCTTAAGATTTTTTGTTAATGAAAACTGGCTCCTGACCGGCCAGGGGGAAATATTTACTCCGCCCGACGAAGCCGTCAAAGACCTGCTAAAAACCCTGACGGCCCGCCACGGGGAGCGGGCCGTCGTAAACGCCTTGCATATTATAATGAAAGAACACGGCCTGGCCGTGGCCGCCGGCCGCCCGGCCGCCCGGGCCGACACCGGCGACCCCGAACTGGACCGCATGATCGACACCCTTTACCTGCTCTGGTCGGGCGCCGATGAGCGCCTTAAAAACTGGATCTCTGTCCAGTTTGACATTGCCTACCCAAAAAGCGTAATTGCGGAGGCTGAAAAAAAACAAAAAGAGAGCCAACAGCTCTCCGCCGGTTAATCTTATTTCCGTTTTCGTTCAAATGTCCATAACAAGCCTTTTCTGTCGCAAATAAAATGAAATACCTCCCGAATCCCGTCAAGGCCTTCATATAACCGGCTTTTCCCTTTTAACCCCCAGGTTTTACCACGTCTTTTTACTTTACATTTCTGCTCTTTAACTTTTGGGTAGTGCCAAACTTATTAGTTAGGAACATGACTTATGTACTTAATGGTAATTGATTCCACTTTAGGTTACTTCCAAACCGCCTCATTTCTGTTCTATCATGCCAATAAGCTTCATACAATCTTTGCAAATGCCGGGCTCTTGCATCCATTACAGGGTGGACATGAAGAAGAAGAAGAATGGAATTCCACCCAGCAGCAACTCCTGAAAAGAAGCTTTATAATTTCCCCTATGGGTAACTGTTTCGCCTTCCTTTTGTGCCGCTCCGGAGAAAACATCTTGGTCAGAACGTTTTCTATTTCGTACGGATTAATTTTTCCGGGAATTAGAGCCACTGTGGAACCTCCTCGCGAACATTATCAGGAGGAGGGCATATGAACAGGCTAATAGGTAAAATAGGGTTGCTCGTAATGATTATTGTGATTATGGTAGGAGTAGGTGTTGAATATAAGACACATTTCTTCAAAAAAATGATTACCGACATCGTATATGATAATCGACAACATGGTGTTAGCTATGAGGAATTGCCGACATTATCTGAAGTTGAACAAATTGTAAAAAAACACCAGGACTTAATTAAAGAG
>JAIMBK010000025.1 GCA_023511535.1 Armatimonadota bacterium | reverse complement strand
CTACTGGTGGCTGGCTAGACCTTGCCAGGTGGGCGTCCCACCCACTCTACCTTACGACCTTGCTCGGCCGCACGACCTCTGTGTCAAGACAGTTTTTGAAAAAATTTTAGAACCAAACATACTTTTGCTTATGAACACATATGACTGATAAAAAGAGATTGTTTAAATTTTGAGTTCCCATTTATGGTTAATTATCCCTGGTATAAGGCCATTGTCAACCTGTTGGCCGATACACTCAGGTTTACGAAAATAGAGCTTTGCTTAACTCCCTGTGTAGCCGGGCTTTCTTTTCTCCAGGAAAGAGTTGATCCCCTCCAGGTGGTCTTTTGTGCCGAAAAGCACCGCCTGGGCCAGCCTTTCCAGCGCAAGGCCGGCGTTGAGGTCGGTAGAGCTTCCCCAGTTAATTACCGCTTTAGCAATACGAACTGCAAGCGGACCCTTTTCCAGAATCGTCGCCGCCATTTCTTTTGCCGCTGCCAATGCTTGCCCCCGGGCGGCCACCTCATTCACAAGGCCGATCCGTTCTGCTTCTCGGGCATCGATTAATTTCCCTGTCAAAATCAATTGCTTGGCCCTGCCTAAGCCAACAAGGCGGACAAGACGCTGAGTCCCGCCCGCCCCGGGAAGAATGCCTAAACCTACTTCCGGAAACCCAATTTTGGCGTCTTCTACCGCTATCCTTAAATCGCAGGCTATGGCGAGTTCCAGTCCGCCGCCCAGGGCATGCCCGTTTATGGCCGCGATAGTAACTTTCTCCAGAGCCGCAAGCCGGTTTAGGATCGCCTGATTTTCTCCTTTGAGAGTCTGCAGCATACTCCGTTCTTTTAAAGAACGCAGATCAGCTCCGGCAGCGAAAGCCTTTTCGCCCGCGCCGGTTAAGATTACCACCTGAATTTTTTCGTCCGCCTCCAGTTCAGAAACCAAAGACTTCAATTCCAACATTGTTTCTTTGTTTAAGGCGTTTCTGACTTCCGGACGGTTAATTGTAACGATGGCCATTTTGCCTTCTTGTTCGATGATTAAGTTTCGGTAGTTTTCCGTCACAAAAATTTCCTCCCTTTTTTACCTGACCTTCCACTTCGGTCTGCGCTTTTCCAGAAAGGCTTGCTTTCCCTCCGCGGCGTCCTCCGAATTCATCACCGGAGTAAAAATATGTTCAATTAACGAAAGAGAATCAGCGAAATTCATTTCCCGGCTGCGGTAGAATACTTCTTTCATTGAGCGCAGAGAAAGGGGGCCGTTCTGGCAAATCTTGCGGGCCAGATCTTCCGCCGCGCCTTCCAGTTGGTCGCGGGGAACAACGCGGTTGACCAGGCCAATTTCGTAGGCCCTCCGGGCGCCTATGCGGTCTCCCAAAAAGAGCAGCTCCAGGGCGTGGCTGGACAAAAGATGCCTGGAAAGAAGGGGCGTGAAGATGGTAGGGATGCCGACCCGGGGCTCAGGAAGACCAAATTCAGCGTCTTCCGAAGCGATTTTCAGATCGGCCTCCAAAACAAGATAAAATCCCACTCCTAAAACGTAACCCTGGACGGCAGCAATAATCGGCTTCCATACATTATAGTTGCTGGGGCCGATCTTTTTTTCCCCGAAAAAAAACGACATCCGCAGATTCCACTTCTGGCCTACCTCCAGCTTTCCAACGTCGACCCCAGCGCAAAAAGACTTTCCGTTTCCTCTCAAAACGGCTACCCACAGATTATCGTCATCGCGAAAGTCTTTCCATATTTCCACCAATTCTTCTACCGCCTGCTCGTCGAGAATATTCAAGCGTTCCGGCCTGTTGAAGGTTATATAAGCTATTTTATCTTTTTTCTCGTAAAGTACCATTAATGTATTGATTCCTCCTTGGGGTCTCGAAGCTCTTTGTTTCCTCAAAGATGGTACGTTGGTCCTCCGCTCCTGTTAACCGTTAGCGGAGTAATCGTAAAAGCCTTTGCCTGTTTTGCGGCCCCACTCTCCCTTAACGTATTTTTCAACAATAACGGGCGATGGCTTGTGAGACGGATCCCCGCTCTCCCGGTATCTTTCCATGTGGACGTGGTAAGAAAGGTCGATCCCGGTAAGGTCCAACAGCTGAAACGGCCCCATGGGATGGCCCAGGCCGTGGACGACTGCCCGGTCGATATCTTCAAAGGAAGCAACTCCCAGGTCGTAAAGGTATAGAGCCTCGCTCCGGATGGCCGTGAGGATCCGGTTGACCAGAAAACCGTAGATTTCTTTTTGGAGCAACACGGGTATTTTGCCCATTTTTTTGGCCACTTCCATAACCGCTGTCGCTGTTTCTTCGGTGGTGTGGGGACCTTTCACCACTTCCACCAGCTTCATGACCAACACGGGGTTGAAAAAGTGCATATTGCAGACCTGCCCGGGCCGTTTTGTGGCATCGGCAAGTCTCGAACTAACAATATAGGAACTGTTCGTGGCAAAAATTGTGTGCGCCGGACAAATCTTCTCCAGGCGGGCAAAAACCTCTCGTTTTATGGCAAGGTTTTCTAAAACGGCTTCGATAACCAAATCTGCGTTGCGGGCAGCTTCTTCCAGGCTCAGGGTGAAGGAAAGATTGGCCCGCGTTCTTTGCGCTGCTTCTTCTGAAAGCTTGCCCTTGGCCACCCGTTCGGAAAGGTAGTTCTCCGCAAAATCCCCGGCTCTATGCAATATTTCTTCATTAATATCGCAACACTTCACCTTGAAGCCAGCTATTGCCGCGCAAAGGGAAATTTGATGACCCATGTTGCCCGCGCCAACCACGCAAATACTTTCTATGTTTTGCATAATCTTAAACGCCCCCGGTTTAAAAATTTCTTAAGGCTATGGCCACTGCTTCCCCGATGCCCTGCCTTGCGCCGGTAACTATGGCCACCTTTCCCTTTAACAAAAACTACCACCTCCCTTCTTTTCGCATAGGGCTTTTAACCGCAACCGCTTCGGCGCTTCGTGTAGACCTCTTTAACTTTTCCGCCTTGTGAGCTGTTACCGCCCGCATTCTTCAACCGGGATAAATTCATACGTAATCTGGCCATCCGGCATTTCGAGTACGATCGGCTTTAAATCCATCCCTATTTTGATTGTCGATTCCTCCACGGCGCTGCTCAACCTTCCAAACACCTTAACATCCCCAAAGTTTACCAGGGCAAGGGTGTAGGGTACATCCGCCTCGAACCCGGCCGGCGCGTAGTAAACCCGGGTAAAGCTTGCCAGCTTACCTGTTTCTGGGATCTTGACCCATTCCATAGCGTCGCCCAAACAGAAGGAGCAATCCGCCCGCGGCGGAAAATAGATCCGGCCGCAGCTACGGCACCTGGTGGCGCAGATTTCTCCTTGGGCCAGCCGGTCCACAAATTCGGCTACTTTCGTTTGCGCGGTATAGCTCTTGCGCCCGAATTTTTCAAATCCCACGTTCCCTACCTCCCCAAGATGATTACATTGCTGTAAATGCCGACGCCGCCGATATTCTGCACAAGGCCCACTTCAGCCCCCGGCACCTGCATGGGACCGGCCTCGCCGCGCAACTGCAAAACAATCGTGCGCACCTGAGAGCCGCCGGTGGCGCCAATGGGGTGCCCTTTGGACAACAGGCCCCCGTCTACGTTCACTGGAATTTTGCCGCCGATATAGGTCTGGCCTTCCCTGATGAGTTCTTTCCCCCTGCCCGGCTCAGCAAAACCTAGATCTTCATAAGCCATCAACTCGGCAATGGTAAAACAATCGTGCACCTCGGCCACATCGACATCCCGGGGAGAAAGGCCGGCCATCCGGTAGGCCTGCCGGGCGGCCAGACGGGTCACCTGTAGCCCATCCAAGAACTGCCGGCCGGTGAGGTTCATGGTAGCTGAAGCTGCTCCTAATCCCAAAATCCAAACGGGTTGGGAGGAAGCCTCTTTCGCCCTGGCCGCGTTGGCTAGAATTAAACAAGAGGCGCCATCGGCGTTGGCGCAGCAGTCATACACCTTTAAGGGGCTCGAAACGACGCCCGCGCTTAAGCATTGCTCTACGGTAAGCTCTTTCCGGAAAACGGCGCGGTCGTTTATGGCTCCGTACTTGGAAGCCTTCACTCTGATCAGGGCCAGGTCCTCTTCCGTGGTATTGTACCTGGCAAAGTGGACCTGGGCGTGCATGGCGTAATAGGCCGGCATCATGGTCCCGAAGGGGGCCTCCCACATGATATCCGCTCCACGTCCCATCCGTTCCTGAGACTCGGCTGAAGATATCTCGGACATTTTTTGGAAACCGATTACCGCCACGATATCGTGCAACCCCGCCTTAATCAGGGAGTAGGCTACCCGTACGCCGCTGGTTCCGGAAGCGCAGATGTTTTCCAGCACAAAAGTGGGTTGGGGATTTAAGCCCAGATACTCGGCAATTAATCCTGCCGGGCTACGCTGTTTGTCGTACTCCGGGGCCGAACAAACCAGCGAAGCATCTATATCCTTTGGGGTGATCCCGGCATCCCGCACTGCCTCCGCAAAAGCCTCAAAAACCATCTCCCTGACCGAACCGGAATATTTTCGGCTAAAAGCGCTTTGTCCAACTCCAATAATAGCTACATCTTTTGGCATCCTTTATCCAATCCTTCCTTTTCCAAGAATTTTAACTGCTTAGTGAAATATTGCTCTCTCTGCGGTATCTCCGAAAGTTGATAATCATTACGGCGGCTAAAAGGATCAATCCGATTATGTCTGTTCTAATCTCTGGAATGATCAAGAAAAGGGCTGCTGCAAAACAGGTTATCCGCTCCAAAACATGTAAAGGCTTGAGCCACATCCCCGTCATTGACATAGCTAAAGAATATGTTCCCAGCGCAGCCATCGCAAAACATAAAATGATTTCCGGAACCGGCCCTTGCATCAGCAAAGGCGGACCATAAACGAACATAAAAGGTACGATGAACCCCGTTAACCCGAAACCAAAGGCAGCAAGTCCCGTTTTCATGGAAGTCGCTTTGGCTATGCCGGCGGCAGCATAGGCGGCAAGAGCGACGGGTGGGGTAATGGCCGATAAAGTAGCGTAATAAAAGGCAAACATATGGGCAGCGATAGGTAAGACGCCGATTTTAACCATGGCCGGAGCGACTAAAACCGCCACGATAATGTAACACGCAGAGGTGGGCAAACCCATCCCCAAAATTGTTGACGTCAACATGGTAAGGACCATTAAAATCGGAAGTATCCCTCCGGATAATTCTATCAATACCCCCGTCAGTGAAAGACCCAGGCCTGTTCTCATCACGATTCCAATTACTATGCCCGCGCAGGCGCAAACCGCAGCTACCTCCAACCCACCAATCGCCCCGTTAATTAAAGCAGTGACAAATTTTTTCAAATTTAGCCGTGTATGCGGTCTGACGCACGAGATTATCCAAAGCAGGACGATTGTAAAAAATGCGGCTTTTTGCGGTGAATACTGCACAAATCCGAGTAAATAAATCAGCCCGAAAATGGGAAGCAAAAGGTACCCGCTCTTTAAAAATGTTTTTTTCCAATCGGGCAGCTCATTCCGGGGCAATCCCTTTAAACCAGTTTTTGCGGCCTCCAAATCGACCATAAAAAACAACGCAAGATAATAAAGAATGGCCGGAATTATGGCGGCTACCGCTACTTTAAAGTAGGGCATTTTTAAAAAATCAGCCATGATAAATGCTGCTGCGCCCATTATCGGCGGCATGATTTGCCCTCCACTGGAGCCTACCGCTTCAATTCCGCCAGCGACTTCGGGCTTATAGCCGATTTTTTTCATGAGGGGGATCGTAAAAGTCCCTACCGTAGCGACATTTGCTACCGCACTTCCGCTTACCATGCCCATTAAACTACTGCCAACAACAGCTACTTTCGCGGGGCCTCCTCTCATCCAACCGCAAAGGGCGGTAGCCAACTCAATAAAAAATTCTCCTGCGCCCGTGACCTGTAAAAAAGCGCCAAAAAGGATAAAGATCATGATAAAATTTGCTGTCACCGCCACTGGAATCCCAAAAATACCCTCTTCGCCCAAAAATAGGGCTGTAATGGTTGCATCGAGATCCAGGCCCCGGTGGCTTAATATTCCCGGCATCGCCGGCCCTAAAAAACCATAAAGGAGCAGCAACAAAGCCAGGATCGGCAAGGCCCACCCGGACCTCCGACGAGTGGCTTCTAAAATAATTACCGTTGCCAGAATCCCCATTATAACGTCAACTTTATTTGGAATTCCTCCCCGCATCATTAACTGATCCTGAACACAGATAATGTAAATAAAAGGTATAGGAGCGGTGAGAATACAGATATAATCAAGTGATCTAACCAGAAAATGATCAACTCTTCTGGGTACAACGAGGAAAATCAGAGGCATTGTGAAGGCGAGCAAAACTCCCCGTTGAATCATGGCGGGAAATGACCCTGTGCACGACGTATAAAGGAAGAATAACGAGGTGCAAATAGATAAAACGGCTGCAATTTTTCCTCTCGTACCGGTCAGGTTTAACTCCTTTAAAGTATCTTTCAGGTCATCCAACGTTTTTCACCCGCTTTTTAAAATTCAAAAAATGTTTTCGTAAAGTGGTAGTTCAAAACGGTATTAACATCTCCGGGGCACCCTTTAAAGGGGTGCTTGCCTGCACCCCTTTAAAGAGATAGATCAAGTTATTCAATGTATCTGATGGGTGCACCAATTTCTTTGTAATATTTTTCTGCTCCCGGGTGTAACGGAACTGGAAGATCCAGAGCAACAGTTTCCTTAGTGGTCTGCTTCCACTGTGGGTGTACTGCATCGAGTTCATTTTTATGCTCAAACATGGCCTTGCAAATATTGTAAACCAATTCATCTTTTAAATCAGCTTTGACGCAAATTGTAGTACCTACAGCCAGGGCTTTAACCCGCTCGTTCAAACCTTTTACCCAACCCGGGGGAATATCGCGAATCAGGTAGTAAGGCTTCTCCTTGTTTATTTTTTGCAAAATTTCTTCGTCCAGGCTGATAAACCTTATGTCTGTAGTTGTCGCCAGCTCTACTATCGCCGGCGCGGCGCCGCCCGAACCGGACACGACGTAAGCGAACATGTCTATATTACCGTCTTTCAGCGCCTCGCACTGTTCCGAGACCCCGGAAGGGTACGGCTTTACATCGTTATAAGTCATACCGTGAGCTTTTAAAACTTCTTCGACGATTTTATAATTCGAGCTTCCAGGAACGCCGGTACCTATTTTTTTACCTTTTATATCCGTAAAGGTTTTGATTGGAGAATCTTTTTTAACGATTAAAGCCAGATAAATATAATCGTTATTGGCCAGGGCAAGAAAACTTTTATTTTCCTCAAAGTCAATCCCTCTATACATCTGGTAAGGAATGTCGGTAGTTGCGAAGCCGATTTCCATTTTATTGCTGCTAATTGATTTGAGGTTTTCGATCGAGGCTCCCGTAGGTATTGCGTTGGCCTTTACGTTTGGAACGTAGTTGCTGATCACATTCGCCAGCGCTCCACCCATGGGATACCAGGCCCCTCCGACGGTAGCTGTGCCGATAGTGATTAACATTTGGTCTTTTCCGCTTTCAGAAGTTGGAGTTTCCTTCTGGGCTGCCTGCTGACCACTACCCCCGCAACCTGAAATTATTACCGCACATAGTATTCCTACAAGCAATAGATAAATAGTAAGCCTCGTCTTCTTAAACATATTTTTGTCTCCCCCCTGTCAAAGTTTTCAAGAACGGCTAAAAATTACTTCTTCCTTCTGCACCTTTGCAATGTTTTGGAAAGCTTTTTCCTCCCCCCTTTCCTTACGGGATCCGGTTCGTTCTTCTCCAGATCCCGGATTTTTCCGCTGCGGAGATCAATTCTTCTCGAAAGTCAGGATGCGCCAGCGAAATAATAGCCTCTGCCCTCTCCCACGTAGATTTGGCCTTTAAATTTGCCTTGCCGTATTCCGTAACCAGGTAGTGAACCGTTGGCCGCGGCGTCGTAACTACCCCTCCGGGCGTGATGATCGGTTTGATTCGGGACACCACCTCCCCGTTCTTCGCCTGATACGTCGAGGGCATACAAATAAACGACTTACCGCCCTTAGACAGATAAGCCCCCCAGTGAAACTCAAGTTGTCCTCCCGAACCGCTTATATGCTTCGTACCAATTGATTCCGAACACACCTGACCGGTCAAATCCACTTCCAACCCGCTATTGATGGAGACAGCTCGATCGTTTTGGGAAATTATCCGGAGATCGTTGGTATAATCCACCGGGTAAATGGCCAGTGCCGGGTTATCGTCGATAAAATTGTAAAGTTCTCTTGATCCCAAAGCGAACGTATAAACAATTTTCCCGCGGTCGATGCTTTTCCGCAGGCCTGTAACTTTCCCGGCCAGGTACATTTCAAGCATAGCGTCACACAGCAATTCCGTGTGGATTCCTAAATCTTTAAGATCCGACTGGGCAATCAACTTGCCCACAGCGTTTGGCATTCCTCCTATGCCGAGCTGCAAGCACGAGCCGTCTTCAATTTCTTCTACAATAAACTGCGCTATTTTCAGATCAACATCTGTAATTGGGGGGGAAGGAATTTCGAGGTATTCTACGTTGGCCTCCGGAGCTTCCACGATGTAGTCTACTTCTGATATGTGAACCGCTTCTTCGCGCCCCCCGAGCGCTCTTGGCAAAAGGCTGTTAACCTCTACGACGACTATCTTTGCAACCTCACAACAGGCCTTTAAGAAGGTAGCCGAAGGGCCAAAATTGAAAAATCCATGCTTGTCCATCGGGCTGACCTGAATCATCACGACGTCTACCCGGCGGTAACCCTTCCTGATCCACTCAGGGTTCTGGCCGAAACTCGAAGGTACATAGCACCCGTTTTTCCCCATATATGGACGTTCATTTCTTGAACAGTGCCCGGTGTTGTAGATAAAATGCCTTCCTTCGGGGTCTGCTTCGGCAAAGTGGAGAGTAGTAAGAGAATTTGAGCAGTGTACCGTAACATCGTAAAGTTCTTCTTTTCTTTTTGCCAGTGCTATGTCCAGGGCAATCGGCTTGTTCAGGCAATAACCAAACTCAATGCAGTCCCCGGATTTAACTAATTTTACAGCCTCGTCTGCCGAAATAAGCTTTTTCTTGTATTCTTCCAGATACGTTCTCATCTTGTTGTTTACCCTCCTGAAATAAAGCCTTGAGGTTAAGCATAGCTACCACCAAGTACTGCCTGCAAATTTCATGCCAAGGTATTTTTATTAAAATAATAGCACTTATGGTTTATTTATTTAACACTATTTGTTATAATCAAGTTAAATAATTGAACTGCGTAATATTAGCTTTTATAACAGGGGGGTTTTTAGTGCAGCCGAAATTAATTTTTATTTCGCCACTTGCCGGTTTTACCAGTCTCTTCAAAAAAGTTTGCGCTGATTTAAATATTTCCAACTATATTGTAATTGATTATAATTACTATAACAATAATTGTAATTCTAGAAAAGCTCTAGAAATGCTTTCCAATCAGGAAAATATAGTCATTGTCTGCAAAGAATTTGTGGCAAACGACCTGAACATTAAAGATTTGCCCATGGTACACGTTTCCGTAAGCCCTTACGATGTATTTAACAATTTATACCAATTAAGCAGAAAATATAAAAAAATAACGTACATAGGATTCTGGAAAGAGGCTGACAGTTATGACTTTAACCTGTACGAACAGATCCTCGGCATAAAAATACACACATACCTTTTTACTTCTTACCAGGATATCGATCAAAAAATTAACGAAGCGCTGGAAAACGGTGCGGATGCTGTTCTGACCACAGGGGAATGTATAGCCAGGGTTTTCCGGGAATTAAACATTGACGTGCAAGTGATTTACCCCGGAAGAAGCGTTATCATCGAGGCCATCCAGAGGGCGAACGAAATTCTCAAATTTAGGATGAAGGATATTTACCATAACAGGCAGCTTTCCACCATTATCAATTCCGTGAGCGACGGTATTTTGCTGATGGACAGGGAAAAGAAAATAATTTTGACGAATAGCACCGCTCAACAAATTTTGAACAAAGGGAGTAGCAACGTTCTAAATAAAATCAAAAGCAACCTTGGGGATGCGGACACCCACCAGATAATCAAGCTTAACGGCGCCCAGTATTACATCTCCAAAAACACAATAAGCCTGGACAAAAGCGACTGTTGTTTTTTGATCACCATTAAAGACGCTTATGAAGTTCAAAAGGTCGAGCAACAGATCAGGTGCGAAATAGCTAAGAAGGGGCTGAAGGCCAAACATACCTTCGACGATCTGGTGGGAAGCAGCGATGCGTTTAAAAAGGTTGTAGAAAAAGCGAAAAAGTTTTCCGCAAGCGACACAACCGTTCTGATCACCGGGGAATCCGGAACAGGAAAAGAACTTTTTGCGCAGAGCATTCATAACGCCAGCAAAAGAAGAAATGGGCCTTTCGTAGGGATTAATTGTGCCGCTCTCCCGGAAAACTTGCTGGAAACTGAATTATTTGGCCATGTTCGGGGTGCCTTCACTGGCGCCACCTCAGAAAAGCAGGGCCTTTTTGAGCTCGCTCACAATGGTACAATTTTCTTGGATGAAATCGGGGAAATTCCCCTGTCGGTGCAGGCAAAACTCTTAAGAGTTATCCAGGAAAAAGAGGTGCGGAGAATCGGCGGCGAGAAAATCATTCCCATCGACGTAAGAATCATTGCCGCCACGAACAAAGACTTGCGAAAGGAAATAGAGGTAGGGAGGTTTAGAACGGACTTATATTATAGATTAAACGTTTTAAGGTTGAACATTCCACCGCTCAGGGAAAGAAAGGAAGACATCCCGGCGCTGATGGCCTGCTTTTTTGAAAGGTACGCTCAAAAGTTGGCAGATGAACTGGTGATAGATCCATACCTTCTGGATGCGATGCTCAAATATGACTGGCCGGGGAACATCAGAGAGCTTGAAAACTTCTGTGAGCGCTATTTCCTTCTGGGAAACGACCGGCACCTCTTGGAAGAGGAAATGAAAGAATGGTTTTTTATAAAGGATAAACATCAGGAAACCAGAAGTACCGACAATAACTACATGATCATCAAAAGGGGGACCCTGGCCGAAATGGAACACGAGATAATTAAAAAACTGTTCGCGGAATACAACGGGAACAGGAAAAAGTTGGCCGGAATCTTGGGGATTAGCCGGACAACACTCTGGAAGCTACTAAAAGAAGGTTCCAATATAGGGTCTCTAGCTTAGACTAAAATCTAAGAACCTACATCCCCCTATCCATCTGCGTCCAGGAGTACTTATCCTTAATGCACAAGCCCGTCCACAAAAACGTTACAAAACCGCTGTCAGACCCAGGCCGCGGGCAATTAACTTAAAACCCGCGGCCCTGCCGGCGGAAAGCTAAACATTTGACCGTTAGTGTGAGAGGACGGGGGTTAGTCGCCCTCTCTTGCTCGATGCATGGTCTGGACATTGAGTTTGCATAGAGTTTGGAAGATTATGTTTTGACAGAACTGCTTCGGTTTTGTTATACTGGCTGCAAAGCCCAAGAGAGCCCCGGGAAAGGCAAACCCGTCGAAAGGCGGGGGCGCAAAGCCAAGCTTCTTCCGGTTGCGGGCGAAGCACATCATGTCCGCTCTTATCCACGGGCTTGTTTCCGTATTTTCTCTCATCAAGATTTCCAATACCAACAGGATCTTCAAAGGCTGAATTTTACACTAATTGGAAATTTTCTGTGTTCTGGCGGTGTTAAATCAGCCCTTAACTGTTAAATTAAAAACTTTATTGTGCTAAAGGCAAACCACCCGAAAGGGTGGGGCGCAAAGCCATGGGTCTGTAGCCCTAGAGGGTATGACTGCCAGGTTGCCGCGATAAAGGTGTTGATATTGTTTTCAATAGTGTTCCGTTGCGGCAGTCTGGTCAGGCTGCCGTTCTTGTTCATAGTGTCTATCCATTTATGGGGGTTAACTCTAATGAAGGACAGCCGGGAGGGGCTGACAGGCAGAAGGGTGGTGAAAAAATGCAACGGTGTCTGGAATGCGCGAAAAAAGAACTGGACCGTCCTTGTGTGGAGTGCCGGTATTTTATCCAGCCAAGTCCCCTTCGCCGGGTGCCTTCGCCGCCTGTCCGGGTATTCCTGGAAGATGAGCACGGCAGGCAGTATCCGGCCCACATTTTGGCGTTAAATACCACGGAGTTTGGGCTGGAAACGGAAGCTCCTGTTCCGGGCCGGTATGTAATCAGGCTGCTGGAAAGCTTGTGGATCGAGGTGGCCGGAGTACCGTTCAAAGGAAAAAATAACGTGCATGTTTTTGATATCCTGCGTGTCCACCGGAAGCAGGGGACTGCCCGCCGTCTTAGCAAGGAGGAGTATCAGTTGCTGGCCGGAAGCGCCGGCGAGCTGATCCAGGAGATTTCCCGGCACCTGCCGGAGCACCTCCAGGACCTGGTCAGGGAGAAACTGCTGGCTGAAGTGGAGAAATCCGAACTAATTAACGCTCTTAAGGTGGGGAAGGTGATGAAATATGAAGGGGGGCGCTTCCGCTACCTTTCGGGCCAGGCCGACCTGGACCTGCCCATGGAAGAAGCGGAAAAACTGATGCGCCAGGTTACCCGCCAGGCCGAACACCGGCGCGAGGTGATCATTAGCGCTGACGGGCAAAAGGTGTTTGACCTTCACGGCGTGCCGTTCGACCACAGGAGCGGTGGACTGCTGGCCTTTGACATCACCGAGGTGATTGAAAAGGAGAGAAAGATGCACCGGCAGGAGATGCAGGCTTACCGGGAGGCCATAGCGGCGGTAACGGGGGGCCGGTTATACCTGGTGAATGGTGAAGAGATGGAGAAAGTGGTCTCAGAAGGGATAGAACTGGCCAGGGGTGAGGTCCGGCGGACCCATGACATTCCGGAAGCCCGCCGGGCAATGCGGGAAGCTTTGCCTGTTCTCGACAGCCGCAGGCGGCACGCGATTACCTTGTGCTTGACAGAGGCGCTGGCCAACGCTCTTAAACATGCGGGGGGCGGTTGCTGGCAAGCCAGACAGTCAGGGGATACAGTCAGGATTATCGTTCAGGACCGGGGTCCGGGAATCAAAAACAGCGAATTGGCCCGGGCAACGCTGATGCAACATTATTCAACCAAGAATTCCTTGGGGTGTGGATTTACCCTGATGCTCTACTATGCGGACTACCTCTACCTTAATACAGGACCGTCAGGTACCGCCCTGGCCCTGGACTTTGGCGTCGTGCCTGCAGATAGGTTAAAACAAGACCAATGAAAGAGGGTGATTTTGTTGCTGAAAGTGGATGTTTACGTTGCCCGGGGAGTGTGCCGGGTAGTGCTGAACGGTGAATTGGACGTGGAAACGGTAGCGCAACTGCAAGAAGTTGTTGGAAAAGCGGGGGAACACACGCTGGAAGTTGACCTGTCGGGCGTTTCTTTCGTTGATTCCACCGGATTGAAAAGTCTGCTGGACATTAGCAACGACTGGCGGCAAAAAGGAGGCCGGATGCTGATTTTGAGGCCGCAACCTGATGTGGCGGAGGTGATGCGGCTGGTAGGGCTGGACAGGCTCCTGGCGCAAAACACCGCTCCGGGCGGAGAAGAGAGGTAGGAGCAGGATGAGAGAAGTGACCACAGGGAATGGAAAAATACTAAGGGCTTACGGGTTGGAAGGCAGTGGGTATAGCCTGCCTGCCGAACAGGTCGGGGGAGATTTTTTTGAGTTTATTTTCTGCGACGAGAGAACCGTGTTTGCCGCCATCGGAGATGTAATGGGCAAAGGATTCCATGCGGCCCGGCTGATGGAAATAATCCGCCACATGCTCCGGGAGTGCATCAGGATTAATCCCCATCCTCTGGAGGTGGTGCGCCGGTTGAACAAGGTGGGAGGGTACGAACTGCGGAAATACGGGGCTTTTGCTACCCTGTGCCTGCTGGGTTACGACGGGACAGCCGGGCGGCTCACCTGTGTCAATGCAGGGCACCACCCTCCCCTCCTTCTCTCTGACGGCAAGGTGAAAGTGGCCCGGGGCCGGGGAGTTGCCCTGGGCCTGTTGGAAGATTACCTTGGGTCAGGGGTGGAGGAATTTTTTCTTGCCGCCGGAGATGCGGTGGTGCTGTATACCGATGGACTTGTGGAGGCCTGTGGTCCGGGCGAGCAAAGGTACGGACAGGAACGGTTGAAGGAAATAGTTCGCCTTCAGTACGGCGCTGATGCAGACAGAATGAAACAAAACATTTTGTCTGACCTGGAGACATTTACCCGCGGTTTTTCCCAAAAGGATGACGTGACACTGGTTGTGATGAAGGTGACGGGAAAGGCAGGTGAAAGGGGTGAAGATTAGAGTCCGGCAAAAGAAAGGGATGGCCATCCTGGAGGTGGAAGGCGAGCTGGATTTCAGCAACGTGGAGCAGTTGCAACAGGAAATTCAGCGACGGCCGGAGGAAGTGGTGGAGATAGATCTGCAGGGACTTCGGTTCATCGACTCTTCCGGGGCGGGAATGCTCCTGAGCCAGGCCAGACACCTGTACAGGCAGGGGCGGACCCTGAGAATTGTTCGCATCCCCGATTTTATTCGAGAAGACCTGGAAGTGATCGGTTTTTTCCGGGTGCTGGAAGTCCTTGAGACAAATCCCAATGCTTAACAGGAGGTGAATTCCTAAATGAAAGAGGAGATTACCCGGGGCTTTCCCGCAGCAACAGCGAGTACAGCGGACAATGCTTTTCCGGCCGGAGAAGCGGTGGGTCCGTATGCTTTTGTGAAACAGGGGCGCCTTGTTGTCCGGCACCGTCCGGAGGGACCTTACCCGGTGGTGGTGCCTTGCCCGGGGGTAAGACTGATTATTAACGGCCGGGAGTGCACTCAACCCACCCCCGTATCCATGAAGGATACGGTGCAGGTGGAAACGGCGGAAAAAGAGCGCAGAGAAGGGAATTGGTCCGTGTCCGTTTCTTCCGATGGGCTGCAGGCGATATTGCGAACGCTCCCTGCGGTAGTAGTTCACCGGGAACTGCCGGATCTCCCGCCTGCCAGGATACTGCAACTAAAGGTAGTGGAACGGGAAGAACGTTTTCCCCCGCTCACCTGGGACCAACTATTGCAGGAGTTGTCCCGGCTGGGGATTAATTATGGCGTAGACTGGGAAGCATGCTCTCGTGTTGTTGCATCCTGCGCTGAGGAGGAGGTGGTTATCGCCCGGGGCATTCCTGCCGAACCGGGAAAAGACGGCCGGGTAGAATTGCTTTTTTCTTCTGATTCCAAAGTACCGGTTCTGGCGGGGGAAGACGAAACGGTGGATTTCCGGGAACGCTACGTTTTTACTTCGGTGGAAGCGGGAGACGTCCTGGCTGTCAAACACCCGCCTTGGCCGGGTCGTCCCGGCACCAGCGTCAAGGGTGAGGTAATTGTGCCGCCGTCGCCCCGGGACTCCACCCTTTCGGTAGGTGAAGGAGCGGTGCTCACCAGGGATGGTGAACGGGCCGTAGCGGCCCGGGCCGGGCGTCCTGTAGCCTCCCGCTGGCGTAACCTGGTGAAGGTAAGTGTGTTACCTGAGTTGGTGCATGATGGTGACGTAGACCTTAATTCAGGCAACATTGTCTTTAAAGGAGATGTCCTGATTGCCGGAAATGTGGCGGAAGGGATGGCGGTAGAAGCGGGCGGGAATGTCAGGGTGGGAGGGCTGGTTTCCGGCGCGAGGGTTCAAGCCACGGGGTCCGTCCTGATCAGGAGGAATATCCTGTCATCGGTGGTAATTGCAGGAGGAGCTCCTGCTTTCCTGCAAGGAATGTTGCCCCAGGTTCATGCCCTGGCGGCCGGTTTGCAAGAGATGACCACGGCTATCCGGCAGTTACTGGGTAACCCGGCGTTCAAGCAGGGCGATCTTAAAGGCGGTATCGGCCCCCTGGTAAAGTTGCTGCTGGAGGAGAAGTTTCGCCATCTTCCCGCTGCCGCCAATACCTTCAAGAAGCAGGTTAAAACCATGCCCCCGGGAATGGCCGCTGAAGACCTGGAAGAGTTTATCCGGGAAGTCGAACGGGCGCTGGTTCGTTCCCCTCTGGCCGTGCGTGACCTCCGGGAACTCGAAACATTGGCTCAACGAGCCGGGGAATGGGAAAAGGTCTTTGCGTCCCCACCGTCTGCAGAAAGTGATGTGGTGGCGTCAAGCGTCCACAGTTCTACCGTTATAGCTACCGGCGATGTCCGGGTGGTGGGGAGCGGTTGTTATAATTCCCGGATCCAGGCTGGCAAGAAGGTGACTGTATCCGGGGTATTTCGCGGTGGCGAGATACAGGCCGGCGGGGATGTGCACGTGGGAGAGCTGGGGTCCAGGGGTGGAGCCACCACCAGGGTGGTGACTGGCCCGGCAGCAGTGGTTACCGTGGGACATGCCTTTGAGAACGCTTCTATAGTGGTGGGCGGCCGGGTTTATCGTTTTAACAGGGAGGAAAGAGGCATCCGCCCCTGGTTGGATAAAGAAGGGAACCTCAGGTCCAAAGGAATTCCAAAAGGGACGTAGCCGGTAAGATTTGCGTCCTTGTTCCAAATTCCGCTTCCTTACCGCCTGGCTACGCCCCAGTGTGGGGTGGAAGATGGGACTCGAACCCACGACCCCCAGGGCCACAACCTGGTGCTCTGACCAACTGAGCTACATCCACCAGATAGCAAAAACTATTTTAACAAACAACCCGCCCATAGTCAAGTAGAACGAGCACTTTTTCCTGTGCACACGCTTTCGCCGGGCAAGCCCCGGCGCCGGCAAAAACCGCCGCCCGCGGGAGCGCCCGGTGATTATTCAGTTAATTGGAAGGGGCAGCAACTCCCGCCCTTTCCCCCGGCCACCTTGAACAGGTTAACGTCCTTCGTAAAACCGCAGCTGATGAAGAACTTCCGCCCCGTTT
This sequence comes from Armatimonadota bacterium, assembly GCA_023511535.1. Classification (GTDB taxonomy): domain Bacteria; phylum Bacillota; class Desulfotomaculia; order Desulfotomaculales; family Nap2-2B; genus JAIMBK01. The sequence continues at coordinate 25,110 of JAIMBK010000025.1, read as the reverse complement.
CCGTAACCTGGTCGACGTAAATGACCGTACCGGGCAAACAGGACTGCTCCAGCACATTCAACAACAACCTGCCCAATCCTTTCCGGCGCCATTCTTTTGCCGTGACCAAAAGATCGATCTGGATAACGTCCCTTCTCTCCAGGACAAACACGCAAAAACCGCACAACCGGCCGGATATTCCCGCGGCCAGGACAAAATTTCTAGCGATTTCCCGGAAGCCGTGATAATTGGGGTCGATCTCTCCCAGGTCGCTCTTCCGGCAGAGGGATTTCAGCCCGGATAACTCCAGCCTTTTCACGCCATTCAGTTGACGGAGAAAAAACTGTCCCTCGCTAATCCTGTCCTCGGGATAATAAAAGTATAATTGCCAGGGATAAGAGACCACAAAAAGGCTCACCCCGCTCCCCCTGTAACAAATTATAACATTGGAAAAAACAAAGCTCGAAATAGTTCTCGACAGTTCTCTCTAAAATACTTCCGTGTTTACTTTGGTTACTTCCACCTCCCGCATCCCCTCGATGAACCGGGCCACCGCCGCCAGCGTCTGGTAGACGTGGCCGGTCTCACTGCTGACCGCAGCCACGCCGAGGACGGAGAACTGCCAGGCTTCCTGTTTATCCACCTCCGCCACCGAGACGTTAAACCGCGCCTTTATTTTATCCAGGATGCTTTTCAATACCCTGCGTTTATCTTTCAAGGAAGTGGCGCCGGCCAAAAAGAGCTCCACCGTCAATACGCCAACGACCAAACCGCCCCGCCCCTTACTTAAAAAACTGCTCCGAACTTTCCCTTTTCCCGTAAAATTCGCCGCAAAAGGGCAATTTCCTCTCCCGCCTCCGGAAAAGTTAACTACAAAGATCAGGCACAAAGTTTCGCCGGCACAAAGGAATAAAGGTCGCTGGTAATGTGTTGTTTGGTCGTTGGGGGATTAATTACCCACCACCAAGCACTAACCACCAATCAGCGGCCTTTTCGCCGGGATCCCCGTCCGCCGGGGGTATTTCGGCGGTGTCGGAGCCGTTTTTTCAACGACAATCAGCCGCCGCCGGTGCCCCAGGAAGGGCAGCGCGATCTCCTTTGTTTCCCGGATCACTCCCCCCAGCAGGAAAAGCGCTCTCGCGCTTTCCGCTTCTTCCCGGACCGCCGCAGGCCCCTTTAAGGCAATCAGAAAACCCCAGGGGCGCACAAAGCCCAGGCAGTATTCCAGGAGCACGGGCAACGGCGCCAGGGCCCGGCTGAGCGCGCAGTCGAATTGCTCGCGCAGGTCCGCCCGGTGCGCCAGCTCCTCCGCCCGCCCGCGCAGAACCTTTGTTTCCGTCAGGCCAAGCTCCCGGATGGCATCCTCCAGAAAAGCAGCCTTCTTGAGGGAAGAATCGACGAGCGTCAACCTGATCTCCGGGCGGGCGATTTTCACCGGTATCCCCGGCAGACCCGCCCCGGCGCCCACGTCAACGACCCGCCGGGCGCCGTTTAAAGATACGGCCAGTAGACAGGTCAGGGAATCCACAATATTTTTAAGGGCGAATTCTTTTTCTTCTAAAATGGACGTCAGATTGAACGCGCTATTTTTTTTTAAGATCAGCCGGTAATATTGATCAAAAAGCCGCCCCTGCCCCGGGGTGATTTCGATGCCCAACTCCGCCGCCCCCTTTTTGCACCAATCCCCCACTCCGCCGGCGGGGGCGGAGGGTCCTGCCGACCCGGTGGCAACAGCTCTTTTTTCAAACGTTCCTTTTTCGATCATCCCGGTCTCACCCTTCCGGGACAGAGGCGGCGGACCCGGGTTCATCCGGAAACACTCCTTTGGCGCTGCTCCAGATACACCATTAAAATGGCGATGTCCGCCGGGTTGATGCCCGAAATCCGGCTGGCCTGGCCCAGGGAGCGGGGACGGATCTGTTCCAGTTTTTGGCGGGCTTCATTGGCCAGGCCCTTTACCCGGGAATAATCCAGGTCTTCCGGAATCAACCGCCCCTCCAGCCGGGCCAGCTTTTTTACCTGCTCCAGCTCTTTTTTCAGGTAGCCTTCGTACTTGATCTCGATTTCCACTTCCTCCTGCACTTCTTCCCAGAGGTCCCGGTCCTCCTCCGGCACGTCCGGCCGGCCGCCGGTTATTTGCAGGATGTGCCGGTACTTGATTTCCGGGCGGCGCAGCAAAGCGGCCGCGGAAACCGCCGGTTGGGCCGGCGGCGTGGTGCCCGCCGCCGTTAAAACCTTCTTCATTTCTTCGGTTACCGGCAGGATCGTCTTATTTAAGTGGGCGATTTCTTCTTCAATGTACTTTTTCTTTTTCAAAAACAACCGGTAGCGCTCCGGCGTAACCAGGCCCGCTTCGCGGCCGATCTCCGTCAGGCGCAGGTCGGCGTTATCCTGCCGCAGCAAAAGCCGGTGTTCGGCGCGGGAAGTGAGCAGGCGGTAAGGTTCACTTACCCCTTTCGTCACCAGGTCGTCAATCAGCACGCCGATGTAAGCGTCGGAACGCTTCAGCACCAGGGGGTCTTTTTGCTGCAGGAAGCGGACCGCGTTAATCCCGGCGATAATCCCCTGGGCGGCGGCCTCCTCGTACCCGGACGTGCCGTTGATCTGCCCGGCGCTGAAAAGGCCGGCAATCCGCTTGCACTCCAGGGACGGCTTTAACTGGGTGGGCGGCAAAAAGTCGTATTCGATGGCGTACCCGGGACGCATCATCTCCACCCTTTCCAGCCCGGGAAGGGTGCGCAGCATTGCCAGCTGGACGTCTTCCGGCAGGCTGGTGCTCATCCCCTGGACGTACATTTCGTTCGTCTGCAGCCCTTCCGGTTCGATAAAAACCTGGTGCCGGGGGCGTTCGGCGTAACGCACCACCTTGTCTTCAATGGAAGGGCAGTAGCGGGGGCCGATCCCCTTGATCACGCCCCCAAAAAGGGGCGACCGGTGCAGGTTTTCCCGGATAATCCGGTGCGTCTCCTCCGTGGTGTAGGTCAGCCAGCAGGGTACTTGCTCCCGGTCTTTTTTCGGAGAAAGAAAGGAAAAATTGTAATTCCGCGCGTCCCCCGGCTGGATGGAGAGTTTGGAAAAATCGATGCTTCTTTTATCCACCCGGGCGGGCGTCCCGGTTTTAAACCGCCCCAGTTCCAGGCCGAGCTCTTCCAGTGACCGGCTTAAGTTCTGGGCGGGGAACTGGCCCTGCGGTCCGCCGGGGAAAGCCAGGTCACCGATGATGATGCGCCCCCGCAGGTAGGTTCCCGTGGTCAGGATGACGACAGGCGCCTGAAATTTTGCCCCCGTGCTGCCGACTACGCCCTCCACCCTCTCGCCCCGGCAGATTATTCTTTCCACCATCACCTGCTTTAAATCCAGGCCGGGCTGGTTTTCGACGACGCGCCGCATCCAGGCCTGATAGAGCTTTTTATCCGCCTGGGCGCGCAAAGCCTGCACGGCGGGCCCTTTGGCCGTGTTCAACATCCTCACCTGGATGGCGGCGCGGTCGGTATTCAAGCCGATTTCCCCGCCCAGCGCATCGACCTCGCGCACCAGCTGCGCCTTGGCCGGGCCGCCCATAGCCGGGTTACAGGGCATTAAGGCCAGGTTGTCCAGGCTAATGGTCAGCAGCAGGGTCCGGCAGCCCAGCCGGGCCGCCGCCAGCGCCGCTTCGCAGCCCGCGTGACCCGCGCCCACCACGATCACGTCATACTTTCCGGCCAGGTACTCCACCGCCAAAACACACCGTCCTTATTTTCCAATACAGAAGTTGGCAAAAATCCGGTCGATAATGTCCTCGGCCACGGTGGACCCGGTGATTTCCCCCAGGGCCTCCCAGGCCTCCCGCAAATCGATGACCAGCAAATCCTCCGGCAGGCCGGCGCGCACTCCTTCCAGCGCCTCGGCCAGGCAGCGGCGGGCCTTTTCCAGCGCGTTTTTATGCCGGACGTTGTTGACCAGTAAGGAGTCCGTAGCAATTGCCGGAGCGCCGATCACCTGTTCAAAGATCACTTCTTCCAGCGCCTCGATTCCTTCCCCCGTCAGGGCCGAGATCTTCAGGACCGGCCGCCCCCCGGCCATTTCCTGGAGGTGCTTTTTAACCTCTTCACCGTCAGCCAGGTCAACCTTATTGACCAGGTAAACAGTGTTTTTCCTCTCCACCTGCGCCAGAATTTTCCGGTCTTCCCCGGTCAGCCCGGCAGCGGCATCGATCAGAACCAGGACGAGGTCGGCGAGATCGAGCAATTCCTTTGCCTTCTCCACCCCGATGATCTCCACCGGGTCGGTGGTGGAGCGCAGGCCGGCTGTATCGGCCAGCCTGACCGGCACGCCTTTTATATTTACCACTTCTTCAATTACGTCCCTGGTCGTGCCGGGTATTTCCGTAACGATGGCCCGCCTCTCCCGGAGCAAAGTATTTAGCAACGAGGATTTGCCCACGTTCGGCCGGCCGGCAATCACCACAAAGGCCCCCTCGCGGTAAATTTTACCCTTTTCGGCGGAGGCGATCAACGAATCAACCTCCTTAATCAGACTGGAAAGGGATTCCTCCAGCTCGCTGCGGGGGGTTTCTTCTACGTCTTCCGGAAAATCAATCACGGCTTCACACATGGCCAGCAGATCCGTTATTTGATCCTGGAAAAACATAATTTTTTCAGACAATTTACCCTTTAACTGGGAAACGGCCATTTTTAACTGCGCGTCTGTCCGGGCGCGAACCAGATCAATAATGGCCTCGGCCTGGGCGAGATCGATCCGGCCGTTCAAAAAAGCCCGCCGGGAAAACTCGCCCGGTTCGGCCAGCCGGGCGCCGTGCCGCAGGACGGTTTCCAGCGTTTTGCGCAAGGGAACGACGCCGCCGTGACAGTTAAGCTCCACCACGTCCTCCCTGGTGAAGCTGTGCGGCCCGCGCATCAGACCAAGCAGAACCTCGTCAATGACTTCGTTTGTCTCCGGGTCGACCACGTGTCCGTAAACCAGGCGGTATCCGCTATCCCGCCACCATTCCTTCTTTTTCGCCGGAATAAATACCTTCCGGGCAAGTTCAATTGCTTTTTCCCCGCTGATCCTGACGATGCCGATGCCGCTTTCCCCCAAAGGAGTCGCAATGGCCGCAATCGTATCTTCCAGCAAATCAACCACCACTTTTGAAAAAACCCAGCTATTTATGCTGGGTAATTAAAAATACTTTAATGTTAAATTTAGCCACACTCCCCAATCCCTAATCCCTGCTTTTTTTTACCGGCGCGGAGAAATCACGATCTTCCGGAACGGCTCCTCCCCCTCACTGTAGGTATAAATATCGTCCCGTCCCTGCAGGGCCGTGTGGATGATTCTTCTTTCCTGGGGGTTCATCGGCTCTAAAACAATATTCCGCCCTCTCTGTTTTGCCTTTTCCGCCAGTCTCAGGGCCAGGCGCTCCAGAGTCTGCTCCCGGCGCTGGCGGTACCCTTCAACATCCAGGATAACCTTCGTTTTTTGCAGCTGGTTCTTGTTCACACATAAATTTACCAGATACTGCAGGGCGTTCAAGGTTTCTCCCCTTCTCCCGATCAGGATGCCCAACCCGTTGCCGGACAAATTAATCAGGAGATCGTTATCTTTTTCTTTGATTTCCAAATTCACCGCCAGGCTCATCGCTTCGAAAATTTTTTCCAGCAGTTGCCTGGCCCGGTAGGAGGGGGTTTCCCGGACGCTCACTCTGACCCGGGCCGGACGGCTGCCCAGGATACCAAACAACCCCTTGGACGGTTCCTCTAACACCTCGATTACGGCGCTCTCCTGGCTGATTCCCAAATCGGCCAGGGCGCTGGCCACCGCCTCTTCAACCGTCCTACCGAGCTTTTCTACTGCTTCCACTTTCGCTGGCCGCCTCCTTTAACCCGATTGTCTGTTTATTAATAAAGTATTGCTGAATAATCCCGAGAAGATTAAAAACGACCCAGTACAGAGCAAGACCGGCCGGAACCGTGGTGCAGATCCAGGCAATGAAAACAGGCATGGTAATCAGCATGATCCGCTGGGTGGGATCGTTCGAGGTCATCGTCATTTTAGATTGGAAATAGGTGCTGACTCCCGCCAGGATGGGCAAGATATACAGACGGTCGCCAATCTGGCTTAAGCTGCTGATCCAAAAAAAGCTGGCGTGCTGCGGGTCCGGGTATTGAAAAAAGAGCAGCGCCCTGTACAGGGCAATCAGAATCGGCAGCTGAATAAGTAAAGGAAGGCAGCCCGACAAGGGATTGACGTTGTGCTCCTGGTACAGTTCCATAATTTTTTTCTGCATCTTCTGGGGGTCTTTTTCCTTGTATTTGGCTTGAATTTCCTTTACCTTCGGGGCCAGCTGCTGCATAACCGCCATCGAGCGCATTTGCTTCAAGGTCAAAGGGTATAACACAATTTTAACCAGGATCGTTAAAAAAATAATCGCCAGGCCGTAGTTCGGCAGGTGAATGAGCGTCGTAAAGTTATAGCAGAGATTAATCAAATAGGTCATTCCGTCGACCAGGGCTTGAAAAGCTTGAGACAAAAAACCACCTCCAAAAATTTTCGCCTTTTTATTTTACCGGATCATAACCGCCGCGGCAAAAAGGATGACAGCGGAAAAGACGCCAGGCGACCAAAAGCGAGCCCTTGAAAACGCCGTATTTGGCCAGCGCCTGGCAGGCGTACTCGGAACAGGTCGGGTAAAAACGGCAGGACGGCGGCTTTAAAGGAGACAGGTACCGCTGATAAAACCTGATTAAAACGATGAGGATTTTATTCACCCGGAAACCTCCAACAAGTCAATTACATTTTTATCTCGCCGGTGGCTGTCTTCTCAGAAGCTTCTGGAGAAGATTAAGGATTCTCGTCGAAATAGTGTGAAAATCCTCCCCGACCACTTCTTTTTTGGCAATAATTACGTAGTCCTTACCGTTGGGGAAGGCGTCGAGATTAAGCCGGCAGGCCTCTTTTAACAGCCTTTTGACCCGGTTGCGAACGACCGCCTTGCCGACTTTTTTACTGACGGAAAAACCAAACCTTTTTTCCCGGTCCTTTTTGTTATACATGTAAAGGATCAGGCCGCGGTCGGCGGCGGAAGCGCCTCTTGCGTAAGTCCTCCGGAAATCCCTGTTTTGTTTGACAATTTTAATTCCGGACACCCCGACATTCTCAATTAGAAAAGGCCACTTTCACGAGCGGCCTTACGCTGTTAATCTTTTTCTTCCTTTTAGCCGCCTTCTCTTAATTACCTTGCGGCCCGCCCGGGTGGACATCCGCTTTAAAAAACCGTGCATCTTTTTGTGCTTTCTTTTTTTCGGCTGGTAAGTCCTTTTCAAAACTTTCACCCCTTTGAAATCCCATTTAGCCCTCTCTAAGATTATATAGTAAGGGTGACTGTCAAGTCAAGGAAAAGCTTCCCTCGCAATTTGCATGGTTTTCTTTAATCCCCAAAGAAAATGTCTGTTGATAAGTCCGCCTTAATTTGCTATTATTGATTTATCGCACACGTTATAGACAAGCTGTGGAGGGTTTTCCGGAAAATGACCCGCTACCAGTTGAAGGAAATCTGGCAAAAAATACTTGCTACTCTAGAGCCCCGCCTGAGCAAACATTCCTACGAAACCTGGATTATACCCTTGCAGCCCCTGGGATACTCCAATAACACAATTTTTTTTAGGGTGCCCGATTCCTTTACCCGGGACTGGGTGGTCAACCACTACAGCCAGCTGATTAAAACAATTATCAGAAACCTGATTAACGAAGACGTCCAGTTAGAATTTTTACTCAACGAAGAAATTCCGGAATCACTCCTTAACCGCTTGCAAAAGTCTTCCCCGGGGGAAAAATTTTTGGAAAACGTCCAGCTTCACCCCCGGTACACATTTGAAACCTTTGTCGTCGGCAACAGCAACCGTTTTGCCCACGCGGCCTGCATGGCGGTGGCCGAGTCGCCCGCCGCCGCATACAATCCCCTTTTCATCTACGGCGGCGTAGGCCTGGGAAAGACCCACCTGATGCACGCCATCGGTCATTATATCATCAAAAACAATCAAAGTCATAAAGTTGTTTACGTCACAACCGAAAAATTTACTAATGATTTAATTAGCGCGATCAGGGAAGACGATACGGAGGAATTCCGCAGCAAATACCGGAGTATAGACGTTTTACTGGTCGACGACATTCAGTTTCTGGCGAAAAAGGAACGGACCCAGGAAGAATTTTTCCACACTTTCAACACCTTATACGAAGCCAACAGACAGATCATTATTTCCAGCGACAGACCCCCGCGCGACATTCCAACCCTGGAGGACAGGCTCCGCTCCCGCTTCGAGTGGGGCTTAATCACCGATATTCAGCCGCCGGACCTGGAAACGCGCATCGCCATCCTGCAAAAAAAGGCCCAGCTGGAAAATCTGGAAATACCTCTGGATACTCTGGCTTATATCGCCGGCGAAATCGATTCAAACATCCGGGAACTGGAGGGTGCGTTAATTAAACTGATTGCCTATGCATCCCTGTATAATTGTGAAATGAGCTGCGAGGTGGCCAGGGAGGCCCTGAAAGACTATTTATCGAAAAGTGCAAAGCCAAAGCAAATCAATATTTCACTAATCCAAAAGGTTGTCGCCGAACGTTATAGCCTCCGCCCGGAAGATTTACGCTCCAAGAAGCGGACCAGGGAGATCGCCTTCCCCAGACAGGTGGCCATGTACCTGGCCCGCAAGTTGCTCGATGCTTCTTTACCCAAAATCGGAGAAGAATTTGGCGGGCGTGATCATTCCACCGTAGTACACGCTATTGAAAAAATAACAGAGCAAATCAAAACAGATTACGCTTTACAAACGATCGTTGCGGAGCTCGAAGAAAAGATTAAGCAATAAAGAAGAAAAGAAAAAAAACAGTCCTGTCCACAACCTGTACACAACAGAAAAACATTCTCTCCTTACCCGCCGGACCAGTTTATCCACAGAATCAAAAGCGCCTACGAAGAATACTACTTATTTAATTAAATGATCTTCCTTTTGATCTCGAAAGGGTGTGTTGCCGCGGTGAACTTTATGACTACAAAATCCAACCTGCTGCATGCGGTGCAAACCGTTTACCGGTCGAGCCAGGCAAAAACATCCCTGCCCATTCTGGGGAGTATTTTATTTAGAGTGCAGGCCGGGGAATTAAGCACCACCTCCACCGATATCGACTTGACCCTGCAATGCAAGGTGAGTGTTGAAGCTGTCCAGGAAGGTGCAATTTGCCTGCCGGCGCGCCAGATTATGGACATCGTGCGCTCCCTTCCCGACGCGGCCGTCCAGCTGGAAAGCGACGAGACGACCAACAGCGTAAAAATCCTTTATAATGATTCACAGATGAACATCAAGGGCTATCCCCCCGATCAGTTTCCCGCCTTGCCGGAAGTAATCGAGCAGATATCGTTTGAGCTGGCGCAGGGGCTGTTAAAGGAAATGATCAGACAAACCATTTACGCCGTTTCAACGGACAGAACGAGGCCGCTTTTTACAGGGGTCTTGTTTGAAAACGAGGACCAAAGATTCAGGCTGGTGGCTACCGACACGCACCGCCTCGCCCTGCGTGAAACAGGAGTGGACGCCGATCGTTTCGGCAATGTGATCGTCCCGGGCGGCGCCCTTTCCGAACTGGTTAGAATCATGCGCGGTGAAGACGAACCGGTCCAGATAAAAATCAGCAAAAGTCATATTTCGTTTGCCATCCAGGATGCACTGTTGATTTCCCGGCTGATTGCCGGTCAGTTCCCGGCTTACCGGCAGATTATTCCGCATAATTTTTCCGCCCGCCTGACGATGAATGCGCTTGAATTAAGCAACGCTCTGGCCCGGGCCGCCCTTTTAATTGAGGAGGAAATTCCAATTTTACGCTTTAACCTGGAGGAGGGACGGTCGCTCATTTCTGTAAACACTCCTTCCGGCTGGATTAAAGAAAATTTAAAGGCTGATTACACAGGAGATCCCATGGAAATTTACTTTAACGCCCGCTATTTAATGGAAACCCTGCGCCCCATTCCTACCGAAGAAGTGACGATTAATTTTACCAGCCCGCTCTCCGCAGCGATCATTCAGCCGGCCGGAAAAGATGATTACCTGGCGCTTTTATTACCGGCCCGGCCAAAAAGCGACTGAATAAATGATTAGCGAAAGGAAGGGAGATTTAAGCGTGTTTTTACACCTGGGTAAAGATATTGTGGTTGCTAAAGAGGATGTCATTATGATTCTTGACTACAGAGCAAATATTAAAAAATTGCCCGATGAAAACGTCTTTGTTCGCAATCTTGCCGGGAAAGGTAAGGAAAAATCCTGGGTGATTACCTCCAGGGATATTTTTATTTCCCCGATTTCCAGAGGTACACTCAAAAAGCGGGCAGAAAGCTTTTTTTAGATTTTGTTTTGAAAGCAAATGTGATAAAATTATTTTAGTGGTCCAACCAAAAAAATTAAGCCGCCGGCCCCCGGGCGGCTTAATCGTGGTTATTTTAAATCAAGGAGGGTCAGGCCTTGGAAAAAAAAGAAATTACCGAAAATAGCTATGACGTTGAAGAAATCCAGGTTTTAGAAGGACTGGAGGCAGTCCGCCTGCGGCCTGGAATGTACGTGGGCAGCACCAGCGCCAGAGGCCTGCACCACCTGGTTTACGAAGTAGTCGACAACAGTATCGACGAAGCAATGGCGGGTTTTTGCAATTACGTGGAAGTTATCGTCCACCGGGACAACAGCGTTACCGTTGTTGATGACGGCCGTGGCATCCCGGTCGGAATTCATCCCAAAACCGGCATCCCGGCGCTCACCACCGTTTTAACTATGCTGCACGCCGGCGGAAAATTCGGCGGGAAGGGTTATAAGGTTTCGGGCGGTTTGCACGGAGTCGGTGTTTCGGTGGTTAATGCCCTTTCCGAATGGCTGGAGGTGGAGGTGCAAAGGGAAGGCCGCATTTACCGGCAGCGCTTTGAACGGGGGGTTCCGGTAACCCCTCTGGAAGATACAGGCGAAACAGATCGAAACGGCACCAAAGTTACCTTTAAGCCCGACCCGGAAATTTTTGAGGAGACTGTCTTTAGCGCGGAAACCATAATTCAACGGCTAAAGGAATTATCGTTTTTAAATAAAGGCTTGAAAATTGTCTTCCGGGACGAAAGGACGGACCAGCAGGTCAGTTTCCAGTATACCGGGGGCATTCAGGATTTTGTAAGCTATCTAAATAAAAGCAAGGCCGTTTTGCACCCGCCGGTTTACTTCCAGCAGCAAAAAGACGACGTCAGCGTGGAAGTGGCCCTGCAATATACTGACGGCTACGTAGAAAGCCTTTTTTCTTACGCCAATAATATTCATACCATCGACGGAGGAACCCACGAGGCAGGCTTTAAAAGCGCCTTGACGAGGGTGATTAACGACTATGGAAAAAAGTACAACCTGTTGAAGAACGGCACGCCGCCGCTGACCGGGGAGGATATCCGGGAAGGTCTTACGGCGGTAGTCAGCGTAAAAGTACCGGACCCGCAGTTTGAGGGGCAAACCAAAACCAAGCTGGGCAACAGCATCGTCAGAAGTGTTGTCGACTCAACGGTCAGCGAGGAGTTGTCCACCTACCTGGAGGAAAATCCGGCGGTGGCAAAACGGATTATTGAAAAGGTGATCAGTGCCGCTCGGGCCAGGGAGGCAGCGCGGAAAGCCAGGGAATTAACCAGGCGCAAAACGGCCCTGGAAAACTCCACCTTGCCGGGAAAACTGGCCGATTGTTCCGAGCGCGACCCGCGCTTTTCGGAACTTTACCTGGTAGAGGGGGATTCCGCCGGCGGTTCGGCAAAAAGCGGACGGGACAGGCGTTTCCAGGCTATCCTGCCGCTGCGCGGCAAAATCCTCAATGTGGAAAAGGCCCGGATGGACAAGATCCTGGCTAATGATGAGATCAGGGCTTTGATTACCGCCCTCGGTACCGGGATCGGCGAAGAGTTTGATCTTTCCAAGGCGAGGTACCACCGGATCGTCATTATGAGCGATGCGGATGTCGACGGCGCCCACATCAGAACGCTGCTGCTGACATTTTTATACCGGTATATGCGGCAGCTTATTGAGGCCGGCTACGTTTACATCGCCCAGCCGCCGCTTTATCAGGTCATCAAAGGAAAAACTTCACACTATGCTTACAGCGATCACGAACTGGAGAACTTATTAAAAACGATCGGCAGAAATGGTGTGGTGATTAAGCGGTACAAAGGACTGGGGGAAATGAACCCCGAACAGCTCTGGGAAACAACCATGAACCCGGAGAAAAGGACGATGTTGCAGGTAACGCTGAAAGACGCCATTGAAGCGGACATGCTGTTCTCCATGCTGATGGGCGAACAGGTGGAGCCGCGGCGTGATTTCATCCGGGAAAACGCCCAGTTTGTACGCAATCTGGATGTGTAGTTTTTTAAGGAGGAGCTCAGTTTGGCTGTAGAACTCGGCAAAATCATTCCTGTCGATATCAATGAGGAGATGAAAAACTCCTACCTGGATTACGCCATGAGCGTAATTGTCGGGCGCGCCCTGCCTGATGTGCGGGATGGGTTGAAGCCTGTCCATAGACGGATCATCTACGGGATGCATGAACTGGGGATGACCCCGGATAAACCCCACCGGAAAAGCGCCAACGTGGTTGGTTACGTATTACAAAAGTTTCACCCCCACGGGGACGTGGCTGTATACGACGCCCTGGTCCGCCTGGCGCAGGATTTTTCCTGCCGCTACCCCTTAGTCGACGGGCACGGGAACTTCGGTTCTTTAGACGGAGACGCTCCGGCGGCCATGCGTTACACAGAGGCGCGCATGGCGAAAATCACCCTGCATATGCTTTCTGATATAGATAAAAATACGGTTGACTTTATCCCCAACTACGACGGGGACACTGAGGAACCGGTTGTTTTACCCGCCCGGATCCCCAATCTGCTGATTAACGGCTCGGCCGGGATCGCCGTAGGAATGGCCACCAATATTCCGCCCCACAATTTAGGGGAGGTAATCGACGGAGTGATTATGCTGATTGACGATCCCGAAGCGGAAGTGGAAGATCTCCTGCGCGTCATCAAAGGCCCGGATTTTCCCACCGGGGGGTTGATTATCGGCGGCGCCGGCCTGCGGGAAGTGTACGAAAAAGGCCGGGGCATCATTAAAATGCGCTCCCGGACCACCATCGAAAAAATCGGCGGCGGAAAGACAGCCATCATCATTAACGAAATTCCCTACATGGTGAACAAGGCCCGCCTGGTTGAAAAGATTGCCGAGCTGGTGAAGGATAAAAAGATTGACGGGATCACGGATTTAAGGGACGAATCCGACCGCAGCGGCATCCGGGTGGTAATTGAGGTCAGGAGGGACGTCAACCCGCAGGTGGTGCTTAACCAGCTTTACAAGCACACCCAGGTGCAGGAAACCTTCGGTGCCATCATGCTGGCGCTGGTCAAGGGAAGGCCGGAAGTTTTAAATCTGCGCTCTCTTCTCTGGCATTATCTTGATCACCAGAAAGAAGTGGTCACCAGGCGCACCCGTTTCGAACTGGAAAAGGCCCAGGACCGCCTGCACATCGTGGAAGGGTTGCGCATTGCGCTGGACCATATCGACGAGGTGATTAACACCATTCGCTCCTCCCGCACGGTAGAGCTGGCCAGAAAGGCCCTGATGGCCCGGTTCAATCTTTCCCAGCGGCAGGCGGACGCCATCCTGGATATGCGGCTGCAGCGTTTGACCGGTCTGGAAAGGGAGAAGGTGGAACAGGAGTATAGAGAACTGCAGGAAAAGATCAGATACTTAAGCGATCTTCTCGCCGACGAAAGGAAAATTTACGGCGTCATTAAAAAAGAACTGCTGGAGATAAAAGAAAAGTTCGCTGACCGGCGCAAAACAGTGATCGTCGATGAAGATGAAGAGATTGATCAAGATGACCTCATTGTTGAGGAAGACGTGGTGATCACCGTTACCGATCAAGGCTACATCAAAAGAATCCCGCTGGAAACCTACCGGCGGCAAAAAAGAGGCGGCCGCGGCGTAGCCGGAATGACCACCAAGGCAGAAGATTTTGTAAAACACCTTTTTATTACCAGCACCCATCATTACCTGCTCTTCTTTACAAATAAAGGAAAGGTATACCGCCTGAAGGTTCACGAAATACCCGAAGCAGGCCGCCAGGCAAAGGGAACGGCCATCGTCAACCTGCTTTCCATCACCGGCGAGGAAAAAATTACAGCTATTATCTCCGTACCGGAATTCAGGAAAGGGCTTTTCCTGTTTATGGCTACCCGCCGGGGACTTGTGAAGAAGACCGGTCTGGAGCATTTTGAAACGATCCGGCGGGACGGGATCATTGCCATTAAACTGGACGAAGGAGATGAACTGAAAGAGGTCTTGCTTACCGACGGAACCCGGGAAGTGCTCGCCGGGACGAAAAAAGGGCTGGCCATCCGCTTTCCCGAAGAACAGGTTACTCCGCACGGAAGGGCTTCCCGGGGAGTGCGGGGAATGACCCTCCAGGAAGACGATGAAATTATCGGCGTCGACCTGGTCAGGGAGCAGGTAGACGTGCTCACCGTGACCGAGAACGGTTTCGGGAAACGCACGCCCGTTGAAGAATACCGCCTGACCGCGCGGGGCGGAAAGGGCATCATTAACATGAAAGTAACGCCTAAAAACGGCCAGGTGGTCAGTTTGCAGATGATCAGAAAAAACGAAGAAATAATGCTCGTTTCCCGCGAAGGAATCATTATCCGGATGAAAGCCAGTGAAATTCCCGCCATGGGGAGGGCGACGCAGGGAGTTACCCTGATGCGCACCGGGGAGAACGACAAGGTGGTTGCCCTGGCCAGGATTAGCGATGAGTAGTTGTATTTAACGCGCAGTTGCGTTAAAATAAGTCATAACATAAGAATTTTCTTTTTACTCATTTCCAGATGCGGAGTAAACTGGTGCTAGTTTCCGCAAAGCAGATTAAATAAAGGCACAAAGAGAAAAGTACCGGGAATATTAACTTTATGCCTTTGTGCCTGCGAAACTTTGTACCTGATCTTTTAATTAAACTGGAGGAAGAGAGCATGGGCGAGAAGGGAACCTGGACGGTGAAAAAGGGTTTGGCAGAAATGCTTAAAGGGGGCGTCATTATGGACGTGACTACCCCCGAACAGGCCAGGATCGCCGAAGAGGCAGGAGCCTGCGCGGTAATGGCCCTGGAGAGGGTGCCGGCGGACATCCGGGCGGCCGGAGGAGTGGCGCGGATGGCCGACCCGACGGTGATCCTGAAAATTATGGAGGCAGTCACCATCCCGGTCATGGCCAAGGTTCGCATCGGCCATTTCGTGGAAGCGCAAATTTTAGAGGAATTGGGTGTAGATTATATAGATGAGAGCGAGGTGCTCACCCCGGCTGACGAGCACCACCACATCAACAAGCACGAATTCAAGGTGCCTTTCGTTTGCGGGGCGCGCAACCTGGGCGAAGCCCTCCGGCGCATTGCGGAAGGAGCCGCTATGATTAGAACCAAAGGCGAGCCCGGGACGGGTAACGTGGTGGAAGCAGTACGCCACATGCGTTTAATGATGGCCGAAATCAGGCGTCTGCAGAACATGCCCAAAGAAGAGTTGATGTCCGCGGCCAAAGAGATGAGCGCGCCTTACGAACTGGTTGTTCAGGTAGCCGAAACGGGCCGGCTCCCGGTGGTTAATTTTGCCGCCGGCGGAATTGCCACTCCCGCGGACGCGGCCATGATGATGCAATTGGGCGCGGACGGTATCTTCGTCGGCTCGGGTATTTTTAAGTCAAAAAATCCGGCCGCGCGCGCCCGGGCCATTGTTGCCGCTACGACCCACTACAAGGATCCAAAAGTGTTAGCAGAAGTTTCCAGGGATCTGGGCGAAGCCATGCCCGGTTTGGAAATAGCAACTATTGCCCCGGAGCAAAGAATGCAGGACCGCGGCTGGTAGAATACGGCGATAGGGATAGGAAGAGCAAAAAAATGGTGAAGATTAAATTTTAGTTCTGTAAAGTTTATGAAGGTGAGCAAATGCTAATCGGAGTACTTGCCATGCAGGGGGCCTTTCGAGAACACCAGCAGGCACTGACCGGATGCGGCGTAGAATCGGTCCAGATCCGCCGGCCGGAACAGTTGGCGGACGTCGACGGGCTGATCATTCCCGGCGGGGAGAGCACCGCTATCGCCAAACTAATGATAAATTACGACCTTTTTGAGCGGGTAAAGGAGCTGGGCGAAAAAGGGATGCCCATCTTCGGGACGTGTGCGGGAATGATTCTGCTGGCCAGGGAAATTGAAGGATCGGATCAGCCCAGGCTGGGGCTGATGGAGATCAAAGTTAGAAGAAATGCTTACGGCCGGCAGGTTGATAGTTTTGAGGAGGATCTGGAAATTCCCGTCCTGGGCAAGGAGCCTTTCCGGGCGGTTTTTATCCGTGCGCCGCAGATTCTGGAAGCGAAAAACAATGTAGAAGTACTGGCCCGCCAGGGAGAAAAGATCGTTTTAGCGCAGGAAGGAAATTTTTTAGCCGCCGCTTTTCACCCGGAGCTAACGGATGATTTGCGCCTGCATAAATATTTTTTAGAGATCGTTAAAAAAAGTATTGCATAGAAAATTTTTTTGTAGTATATATGTAAACAAGTTCATAAGAAACCCAATGCAGGAGAGGAGTAGCCAGCCTGACCTTTTTTAGAGAGCTGGTGGCCGGTGCAAACCAGTAAGGCGGCTGGTGAAGGAGCGCTCCGAAGGGGGCCTGCTGAAATGGAAGTTAGATGTCAGAGGTTAGAAGTTGGAAGATGAAAATAAAATCCAACCTCTAACTTCTAAACTCAAACCTCTAAAATAGGTGGGCACGGAATTTCCGTTATCAAATCCTCGAGGGGGCAGTCAACTGGCTTGACTGTCAACTAGGGTGGCACCGCGGGAGAAACCTCTCGTCCCTATTGTTTATCTTGGGCGGGAGGTTTTTAATTTCAATCGGGGCAATAAGGCAAAAGGCAAAGAGGCACAAAGAGAAATGTAACGGGAATATTAAACTTTGTGCCTTTATGCCTGGAAGCTTTGTGCCCGCTCTTTAATTTAATTACCTCCGAGAAAAGGAGAGAGGAAGCTTGAAGGAAAAGCAGTACTTAATGATCCCTGGTCCAACACCCATCCCGCCGGCGGTGACGGCGGCCATGACCAGACCGGTGATCGGCCACCGGAGCGATGATTTTGCAAAGCTACACCGGAGTATCGAGGAAAAAATTAAAATGGTCTTCCAGACCAAAAATGACGTATTTATTCTTACCAACTCCGGCACGGGCGGACTGGAAACCGCCATTGCCAACACGGTCAGCCCGGGCGACAAAGTACTGGCGTTGATCACCGGCAACTTCGGGGAAAGGTTTGCCAATATCGCCAGAGCATACGGGGCAGAAGTGGAGGAAATTAATTTTGGCTGGGGAAAAGATGTGGACCTGGCGGCGGTAGCGGATAAACTGGCCGCCAACACAGATTATAAGGCCGTTCTGGCTACCCAGAACGAAACGTCAACGGGCGTTTTAAACGACATTGCCGGCGTCGGCGCGCTGGTCGCCAAAACGAACGCCCTTTTCCTGGTGGATGGAGTAAGCGGGGTGGGCGGGATTGAAATCAAAACCGACGAGTGGAACGTGGACATCCTGGTGACCGCCTCCCAAAAGGCGTTCATGCTGCCGCCGGGCCTGGCCATGTTGAGCGTCAGCGAAAAGGCCTGGAGGGTAATCGAAAAAAATAACTCCCCCCGCTTTTATTTCAGCCTGCCGGCAGCGCGCAAGTCGTTCGCCAAATGGAATACGGCCTATACGCCGAACGTCACCCTGTTCATGGGGCTGAATGCCGCCCTGGAAATGATGTTGAACGAAGGACTGGAAAATGTTTATGCCCGCCACATCCTTTTGGCCCGGGCAACGCGGGCGGCGGTAAGGGCTTTAAAACTTGACCTGCTGGCCGAAGACCATTGTGCATCACCTACCGTAACGGCGGTTTACGCGCCGGAAAAAATCGGGGCGGACGATTTACGTAAAATTTTAAGAAACGAATACGGTGTTACCTTTGCCGGCGGACAGGGGATCCTTAAGGGAAAAATTTTCCGGATTGCCCACATGGGGTTTGCTGGAAAAATGGACGTGCTGGTTGCCGTCGGAGCGCTGGAGATGGCCCTGGCCAAAGCCGGTTATTCCGTGGAGCTGGGCGCGGGGGTGCGCCGGGCGCAGGAAATATTTTTGGAAAAGTCCTGAAGTCGGGGAGGTATGGTCATGAAAATACTGGCGATGGATAACGTAGCGGAAGAAGGGCTGGCGCCGCTGCTTAATCAAGATGATCTGGAAGTGATCAAAGGGGAAAAAATGACCGAGGACGAACTGGTTTCGATAATCGGGGAATACGATGCGTTGATCGTCCGCAGCGCCACGAAAGTTACGGCACGGGTGATCGAAGCGGCAAAGAAATTGAAAATAGTAGGCCGGGCCGGGGTAGGCGTGGACAACATTGACCTGGAAGCGGCCACGAATAAAGGAATCCTGGTGGTTAATGCACCTGACGGGAATACGATTGCCGCCACTGAGCACACCATCGCCATGATGCTGGCGCTGGCCAGGAACATTCCCCAGGCGGTGGCCAAAACAAAAGCAGGGATCTGGGACAAGAAGTCATTTGTCGGCATAGAATTGCGCGGAAAAGTTTTGGGCGTAATCGGCCTGGGACGCATTGGTTCGGCGGTGGCGAGGCGGGCGCAGGCCATGGAAATGCGGGTGATTGCCTACGATCCTTACATCACCGAAGAGAGGGCGGAAAGCCTGGGAATCAAGCTGCTGCCCCTGGAAGAGTTGTTCCGGCAGGCGGACTTTATTACAATCCACGTGCCGAAAACAAAGGACACCTATCATTTAATCAACGATCAAACCATCTCCCTGATGAAAAACGGGGTGCGCATCATTAATTGTGCGCGCGGCGGGATCATTGACGAAGAGGCGCTGTACCGGGCAATGCTGGCCGGTAAAGTGGCGGGGGCGGCCCTGGACGTGCTGGAAAAGGAACCGGCGCTGGATACCCCTTTGCTGCAACTGCCTAATTTTATCGTTACGCCGCACCTGGGCGCCTCCACCATCGAAGCCCAGATCAGTGTCGCCCACGATGTGGCGGAGGAAATCGCGGCCGCCCTGCGGGGGAAAATGGTCCGGAACGCCGTGAATATCCCGCACATCAGCGCTCCCGCCTACGCATTAATCGGCCCCTACCTGGGTCTGGCCGAAAGGCTGGGAAAGTTTGTAGCCCAACTGGTACGCGGGAGAATCAAGAAAGTAGAAATTACTTATAGCGGGGAAGAATTTAAACAAGAGGTAACACCGCTGACCACAGTCTTTTTGAAAGGGCTGCTGGATCCCATTCTCCAGGAGGCGGTCAGTTTTGTAAACGCTCCCCTCCTGGCCCGGAACAGGGGTATTCAGGTTATGCAATCGATCGACGGGGGAGCGGAAGGCTACGCCAGTCTGATCAGTGTACGGGTGATCAGCGACCGGGAAGAAAAAACGGTCGCCGGCACATTGTTCGGAAAGAAAGACCCGCGCATTGTGCTGATCGATGGTTACCGGATCGACGTTCAGCCGGAAGGTCATTTGCTCTACATTCCACATATCGATAAGCCAAGGATCATCGGCCCGGTTGGCGTATTAATCGGCGACCACAAGATCAACATCGCTTTTATGCAGGTGGGCCGGAAGGACAGAGGCGGCCGTGCGGTGATGATGCTTTCCGTGGATGCCCCCGTACCGCAAGAAACACTGGAAGAGATTAAAAAGATCGACGGCGTACTGGACGTCAGGATGATCAGCATCTGAAAAGGGATTGTACATATTACAAAAATCTGGTAATAATAAAGGGTAAAGGGATTCTTTTGCGGGGGTAATAAAATGCTGGACGGAAAATTTGTACGCAGCAACCCGGAGCTGGTCCGGGAAGCTCTGGAAAGAAGAGGGGTCGAAATCGACCTGGCGGAATTCCTGGCGCTTGACCAAAGGCGCCGGGAACTGCTGATAGTTGTCGAACAGTTAAAGAACAAAAGAAACGTTGTTTCGGAAGAAATCGCCAGGCTGAAGGCGGCCGGGCAAGACGCCGGCAAAATGATCCTGGAAATGCGGGACGTGGCGGCAAAAATCAAGGAACTGGATGAACAGGTCAGGCAAGTCGAGGAAAAAATCCGGAACTTTTTGCTGCGCATTCCGAATCTTCCGCACGAAAGCGTGCCGGTGGGAAAAAATGCGGAAGAGAACGTGGTCCTCCGAAAGTGGGGGAAGCCGAAAAAATTCGATTTTCCGGCCAGGGCCCACTGGGACATCGCAGAAGCGCTGGACATTCTTGATTTTGAAAGGGGGGCCAAAGTAAGCGGTGCCCGCTTCACTTTTTCGAAGGGACTGGGTGCGCTGCTGGAAAGGGCGCTGATCAACTTCATGCTGGACCTGCATACAGCAAAGCACGGTTACGTAGAAATTTTTCCCCCTTTCATGGTCAACTCCGACAGCATGACGGGCACCGGTCAGCTGCCGAAATTTGCCGAAGATATGTTTAAGGTAGAAGGCACGGATTATTATCTTATCCCCACGGCGGAAGTGCCGGTGACAAATCTGTATAAGGGGGAAATTTTAGACGGCGAAAAACTCCCCATTTACCACTGTGCATACAGTGCCTGCTTCCGGGCGGAAGCCGGAGCCGCGGGCAGGGATACAAGGGGATTAATCAGGCAACATCAGTTTAATAAGGTGGAACTGGTCAAATTCTGCAAACCGGAAAGTTCCTTCGAGGAACTGGAGAAACTTACCCGGGACGCCGAAGAAGTCTTGCAGGCCCTCGAACTGCCTTACCGGGTAGTGGTCTTGTGCACGGGAGACCTGGGCTTTAGTGCGGCCAAAACGTATGATCTGGAGGTCTGGATGCCCGCCCTGGGCGAGTATAAAGAGATCTCTTCCTGCAGCAACTTCCTGGATTTCCAGGCCCGCCGGGCAAATATCCGCTTCCGGGAAGGAAAAGGGAAACCGCAGTACGTCCACACTCTAAACGGTTCTGGCGTAGCCGTGGGCCGAACAGTGGCTGCTATTCTGGAAAATCATCAGCAACAGGACGGCAGTGTGCGGGTGCCTTCCGTCCTGGTCCCTTATCTGCATGGGATAACGGAAATCAAGTAAAAACAGGAAAATCGAATACCTAACCCGGTGGCACCAAAAGAAAAAAAGAACAATAAAATGTAATAACATAAATTGCCAGACCGGGGAGGGAATTAATGTGTCTGAGATAAACGGGAAAAACCGCTATGGGTACATCTACCTGGAAGATACGTACGCCCCGATCCCGGAAAAGCCGCTGCGCCCGGCGCTCCTTCGCCTGCGCGGCATTTCCCGGCCAATACATAGATATTTGAAAACATTCCATGGAAACATTAATTCCTTACAAGGTGTTTTAATCATTTTTTAAGTTGTCCTTGACAATTAAAAGGCGGAGGTAGTATAATCGGAAATACAAAGAAAAGAGGAAAATGGAGGGGTGTCCGAGCGGCTAAAGGAGGCGGTCTTGAAAATCGCTGGGCTCTTTAACGGGCCTCGTGGGTTCGAATCCCACTCCCTCCGCCAAAAAAACGTGGAGAGATGGCCGAGTAGGTCGAAGGCGATCGCCTGCTAAGCGATTACACGGGCTTAAAACCTGTGTCGCGGGTTCGAATCCCGCTCTCTCCGCCAGGAAAAAGCAGCGTTAAAAAACGCTGCTGTTTTTTTCAAAAAAAAATTAATTAAAAAATGGCAATCAGAAGGAAGTAAAGGAAAAACCGTTGAATAAAAAAAAGAAAGAATTATCCTGGGGAGGGTTGGGATTGGGCAAAATCATCGCCATCGCAAATCAAAAGGGCGGAGTGGGAAAAACAACCACAGCTGTTAATCTGGCCGCCTGGCTGGCGATCATGGGGAAAAGAGTTTTACTGGTCGACAACGATCCCCAGGCAAATGCCACAAGCGGGTTGGGCATCAATAAAAATAATCTCCAGCTGTCAATATACGAGGTGCTGATCGAAAACAAGCCGGTAGAAAAGATCTGGCAAAGGACATCCATCGAAAATCTATTAATATTGCCTTCCAGCGTCAGGCTGGCGGGAGCAGAAGTAGAACTGGTCGGGATAACGGAGCGGGAAATGCTCCTGAAAAAATGTTTGGACCCGGCCAAAGAAAAATTTCACTACATCATCATTGACTGCCCGCCATCCTTAGGTTTATTGACGATCAACGGGTTGACTGCGGCAGACGCACTGATCATTCCCATTCAATGCGAATATTACGCTCTGGAAGGATTGGGGCAACTGATCAGTACTGTCCAGCTGGTAAAAAAGAGGCTGAACCCGGCTCTGGAAATCGAAGGAGTAATCTTAACCATGTTCGACGGGCGGACAAATTTAAGCATCCAGGTGGCCGACGAGGTAAAGAAATATTTTAAAAGCAAGGTGTATAAGGCGATCGTTCCGCGCAACGTCCGCCTGAGCGAAGCGCCGAGCCACGGCAAACCAGTGATGCTTTACGATAAACGCTCCCGGGGAGCGGAAGTGTATCAGGAACTGGCAAAAGAGATATTGTCTGCGGGAGGGGGAAAATAAAATATGAAAAGAGGACTGGGTAAAGGGCTGGAAGCGCTTATACCCACAAGTTCTTTTGATGAAGAAGAAAAAGGGGAAGTCAGAGAAGTAGAAATTGATAGAATAGAAGCGGGAGCAGGACAGTCAAGAAAAATATTCGACGAAGAAAAGCTCGTCGAACTGGCCCAATCAATAAAAGAACACGGGCTCATTCAGCCGATTATTGTCAGGGAAACAGGAAAAGACCGGTATGAAATAATTGCCGGGGAAAGACGCTGGCGCGCCTGCCGCCTTGCCGGTTTAAATAAAATTAATGTACTCGTAAGAGATTACGACGACCAGGAGGCGGCGGCTGCTTCTTTGATCGAAAACATTCAGCGGGAAAATTTAAACGCTCTGGAAGAAGCGGAGGCTTACCGGGAACTGCTCAAAAGGTACAGCCTGACCCAGGAGGAAATATCCCGCCGGGTCGGAAAAAGCAGGCCGTTCATTACCAACATGTTAAGACTCCTGACGCTGCCTGAAGAAATTAAGGAAATGATTAGAAACGAACAAATCACCGCCGGGCACGCCAGGGCACTGTTAATGCTTGATTCTGAAGAAGAGCAAAAAAGAATGGCCGTAGAAATTGTGAACAAAAATCTGAGCGTAAGGGCTACAGAGAATATTATTCAGAAAATCAAAAATAGAAACAGGCGCATGACAGAAAGAAAGATAATTAATCTTGACCTGAAATTAATCGGTGAATCCGAGCAAAAGCTGAAGGAAATATATCAAGCCGACGTAAAGATAAAATATTTAAAGGCAGGTGACGGTAAAATAATGATCAGGTTTAAGAACCGCGAGAACCTGGAACAGATTCTTGAGATGCTGTTGAGATAAAAAATGTTTCACGTGTTACATGACGGTGAAACAACCTCCGGGGGGATGGTTCATGGACGACTTTAGCCAGGGCTTTTTGCTTGGCCTGCTGGTGGGGGAAGGCCACTTCGGCGGCGACGGAAGGCAACCCCAGATTACTCTGCGGATGCACGCCCGGCACCGCTCCCTTTTTGAGTGGCTGACCAAAAATGTTCCCGGTTCCCGGCTCTACGGACCTTATCACCACGGCGGGCGGAACTATTACCAGTGGATGATCCGCGGGGAGGGTTTGAAAAAAATGCTGCCCTTCCTCGATGCGCTACCCCTGGCGGAAATAGATCCGGTTGTTTATGAGCGCTATCAAAAGATGAAGGCCGATTACCGGCTTTAATGGTCTTCACCGAAACGTTCCTTTTCGTTAAGCCAAGTTTTTTCTGGTAGCCCTAACGGGACTCGAACCCGTGTCTCCACCTTGAGAGTTACGGGGGGCATGTTTCAGTTAATCTCGTTAAGTATCATAATGCAGAATTATCATCAAATTAAATTTCGTATTTCTTCCACGGAAAGTTTAGCGCCTTTTAAGATTGTCCGTAAAGTACCTGGACGCACTGGCTTGCTGCCGTGAACAGGTATAACAGCTCGACGGAGAGGGTCTTTCTTGTGAACCATTACAACGTGGCTTCCCTTTTGCCCTTTCACGTAGAAACCCGCTTTCTCTAGTGCCTTTACTAAACGTTCACCTGGTATTTGTGGAAGTTCGCTCATCCCGCGGCGGCCCCTATTTCCTCAGGCGATAACAAATCTTCTTTTAAGCTCCACAAATAAAGCTCAATTGCTTCTTTTATGTTAACCAATGCTTCTTCCCAGGTGTCACCTTGACTGGCGCAACCTGGCAGTTCAGGCACATAAACAGAATAACCCCCATCTTCCTCCTGTTCCATTACAACAGTTAGCCTTTTCATGATCTCCCTCATTTTTATAACCATTCCGCCCCTGGTGCTTAAACTCAGGCAGAAAATTGAAACATCGCCTCTTCTCACTCAGGGATAAAACATCATGCTCAAGCGAAGAGAATATTTTGAAAACCTTGCCTCCGAATGGGAAAGAGAACATGAAAAAGCCGGGGCCGATTGTGGACTGGCTGAGCTTACTAATCGCTTCGATCTTCGTCCTGGAGATAGGGTTCTGGATGCAGGCTGCGGTTCGGGGAGATTACTGCCCTATCTACTGAAAGCTGTTGGTCAAACCGGTCTGGTGGTGGCCGCAGATTTTGCCTTTCAGATGATCGATCGGGCCAGAAAAAAATTGGCGGCGCCCAACCTGATTTTCCTTCAGGCTGATGTTATAAGGATGCCATTAGCTGATAATTTCTTTGACCGGATAATTCTTCTGGCCCTTTTTCCTCATTTACCACAGAAAGCCAAGGCCATGAAAGAGTTTTATCGCCTGCTCAAACCGGGTGGTAAAATTTTCATTGCTCATACGGCAAGCCGTAAAGAGATTAACGCATTTCATGCCCGCCTGGCTTATCCGCTATGTGAAGATTTTTTGCCTGAAGAGGAGGAGATGAAAAAGATTATTCTCGATACCGGTTTTGAGCTCATTGATTTTATTGATAGTTCGAATCTTTATTTTGTGGCCGGCCGAAAGAA